>NZ_JBFAJY010000055.1:0-36263 GCF_040655445.1 Streptomyces sp. NPDC050423 | reverse complement strand
CCCCGCCGGCGGCGGGGCGGGCGGGGGGGGCCGGGGCCGCCCCCCCCCCCGCCCCCGGCCCCCCCCCGGGGGTGTCGCCCCCGCCCCCCCCCCCGCCGGCCCCGGCCGGTTCGACCGCCGGCTGGTCGAACTGGCCCGTGACGTGCCCGGATTCGCCGCCCTGGTCACCGGGTGGCTGGCGGACGCCCCCCAGGAGTGGGCGGCGGTCGTCGGCCCCAGCGCGCGGCGGACGGTGGAGGCCCTCGGGGCTGTCCCAGGAGGCCCGATGCCCATGCCGATGCAGGCCGCAGGGCGTGAGCATGGCAGTCTTAGACCTGCGTAAGAGACAGACCCACGTACACAGGTTCGGGCGAGGAGCGGTGAGAGTGCAGCGCTGGCGTGGCTTGGAGGACATCCCCCAGGACTGGGGACGCAGCGTCGTCACCATCGGTTCCTACGACGGGGTGCACCGCGGACACCAGCTGATCATCGGCCGGACCGTCGAGCGGGCCCGTGAGCTGGGCGTGCCGTCGGTCGTCGTGACCTTCGACCCGCACCCCAGCGAGGTCGTCCGGCCCGGCAGTCATCCGCCGCTGCTCGCCCCGCACCACCGCCGCGCCGAACTGATGGCCGGCCTCGGCGTGGACGCGCTGCTGATCCTGCCGTTCACCACCGAGTTCTCGAAGCTCGCCCCGGCCGACTTCATCGTGAAGGTGCTCGTCGACAAGCTCCACGCGCGGCTGGTCATCGAGGGCCCCAACTTCCGTTTCGGCCACAAGGCCGCCGGGAACGTGCACCTGCTCACCGAGTACGGCGGTACGTACGACTACCGGGTCGAGGTCATCGATCTGCGGGTGCGCGGCGAGGCGGGCGGCGGCGAGCCGTTCTCCTCCACCCTCACCCGGCGCCTGGTCGCCGAGGGTGACATGGCCGGCGCCGCCGAGATCCTGGGCCGCCCGCACCGCGTCGAGGGCGTCGTCGTCCGCGGTGCGCAGCGCGGACGCGAGCTCGGCTTCCCCACCGCGAACGTGGAGACCCTGCCGCACACCGCGATCCCCGCCGACGGGGTGTACGCGGGCTGGCTGAACGTGAACGGCGAGGCGATGCCCGCCGCGATCTCGGTCGGCACGAACCCGCAGTTCGACGGCACCGAGCGGACGGTGGAGGCGTACGCGATCGACCGGGTCGGCCTCGATCTGTACGGGCTGCACGTCTCCGTGGACTTCCTCGCCTATGTACGGGGGATGCTGAAGTTCGACTCGATCGATGAGCTCCTCGTGGCGATGGCCGCCGATGTGAAGCGGTGCAGCGAGCTGATCTCCGCGTACGACCAGGGCTGATCCCCGCGCCCCTGCCGTGCCCGGGTTGGGGGAGCAGCCGCTGTTTCTCCGGGGATCAGCGCGATCGCCGCGCCCGCAAGGCGTCGAACACCCGCTCCGGGGGCAGCGGCAGGGTGGTCACGGGCGCCCGCCGCGTCGTGCACTGCGTTGGCGACGGCCGCCGCCACGGGGACCATGGCGCCCTCGCCCGCCCCCTTCGCCCCGAACGGCCCCGGCCCGTGCCCCTGTTCCTGTGTGATCGAGACGAAGCGGGCGGGCAGATCCTCGGCCATCGGTACCCGGTAGTCCAGGGCCTCGCCGTTCAGCAGCACCCCGTCCTCGTACCTCATCTCCTCGAACAGGGCCTGTGCCAGACCCATCAGCGCGGCGCCCTCGTCCTGGCCCCGGCAGAGCAGCTTGTTGACCGCGCGGCCGACGTCACCGCCGGCGACCAGCTGAAGTACCGTCACCTTCCCGGTCTCCGGGTCCACCTCGACCTCGGCGCCCGCCTCCGTGCGAACACCGAGAGTTATCTAATTGCTGAAATAGCTAATGCTCAGATTTCTAGCAGCTAAGGGATTGCCGCCACAAGGGCCGCGGGAGAGCCATCGGTTGTATCGTGACTGCCTCACCGCCGCGCCGTGAGCGGTGTTCCCGGAAGGAGGCGCGGGGCCGCGGCGCCACGCCGTCCTCCCATCGCACATGACTCGTAGAGCTTCCGGCCGCCCCGATGCGGTCGACCTCGTCCTGGAGCAGTGGAAGCGGGAGCTGCCCACGCTCGACGCCTCGCCGATGGAGGTGCTCGGCCGCCTCCACCGCAGCTTCCTGCGATACCAGGGACTGCTGTCCGACCTCTTCGAATGCTTCGACCTGAACATGGCCTCCTTCGATGTCCTGGCGGCTCTGCGCAGGTCGGGGCCGCCCTACCGGCAGACCGCCGGGCAGCTCGCGGACACCGCCCTGGTCACCACGGGCGGCATCACGCTGCGGCTCGACCGGCTGGAGAAGGCCGGGCTGGTGACCCGGGAGCGCGATGCCGGGGACCGCAGAATCGTGTACGCCCGGCTCACCGCACGAGGCGTCGAGATCGCCGAGGTGGTCGCCGCCGCCCACTTCGCCAACGAGGAACGGATGCTCGCCGAGCTGAGCGAGGAGGAGCGGCGCCGGCTCGGCCGGCTGCTCGGCAAGCTGGAACGCTCGCTGGAGACGGCCGGACAGACGCCGCCGGACCGGGCCGCGCTCGGCGCGTCCGTGCCGCGCGCACGGGCACCCCAGCCTGAGCACTCAGAATCTCAGCACTGAGACTTCGTCCAACGACCTGATCCGCTCCCTATCGCGCACCAGGTCGTAAGGTGTGCCCCATCAGGGCAGGGCGGACCGGGCCGGAGGAGATCGCTGCCATGCGAGAGCTGCTGACGGAATTGCGTGCCTGGGACGACGCCGGCACCCCCTTCGCCCTGGCGACGGTCGTCTCCGTCCGGGGCAGCGCGCCGCGCGCCCCCGGCGCGGTGATGGCGGTGACCGCCGGCGGAGCGGTGGCGGGAAGCGTGTCCGGCGGCTGTGTCGAGGGCGCGGTGTACGAGGTGGCCGGCGAGGTGCTCGCCACGGGCAGCGCACAGCTCCAGTCGTACGGGATCAGCGACGACGAGGCGTTCGGTGTCGGGCTGACCTGCGGCGGCACGATCGACGTCCTGGTCGCGCCGTTCGCCGCGGCGGCCGACCGCGCATGGCTCAGGGGCGTCACGGACTCGATCGCGGCCGGAGAACCCGTCGCCGTGGCCACCGTCCTGCCGGGCGCCTCGGCGGCCGGTGCCCGGCTGGTGGTCCGGGCCGGCGGCGCGCAGGGTTCGCTCGGCAACGAGGGGCTCGACGCGGCCGTCACCGATGACGCCGTGGGCCTGCTCGCCCAGGGGGTGACCGGCAGACAGTGGTACGGGGCGCGCGGAGAGCGCCGGATGCAGGACGTGTCCGTCTTCGTCCAGACGTACGCGCCACCGCCCCGCATGCTCGTCTTCGGCGCCATCGATCACGCCGCCGCGACCGCGCGCATCGGTTCGTTCCTCGGGTACCGGGTCACCGTCTGCGACGCCCGTCCGGCCTTCGCGACCCGTGAGCGGTTTCCCACCGCCGACGAGGTCGTCTGCGCCTGGCCGCACACCTATCTGTCGGACACGGAGATCGACGGGCGCACGGTCGTCTGCGTCCTGACGCACGACCCGAAGTTCGACGTCCCGCTGCTGGTCGCCGCGTTGCGCACACCGGCCGCGTACATCGGTGTGATGGGGAGCCGGCGCACCCATCTCGACCGCATCGCACGGCTGCGGGCCGAAGGCGTCGACGAGGCGGCCCTCGCGCGGCTCGCCTCCCCCGTCGGGCTCGACCTCGGCGCCCGCACCCCGGAGGAGACGGCCGTCTCGATCGCCGCGGAGATCATCCAGCACCGCTGGGGCGGCACGGGGCGGCCGCTCGGCGAACTGACGGGCGCGATCCACCACCAGCAGCAGGAGTAGCGGTGGCGGGCGGGTCCGGAACCCCCGGTCCCGCCCGCCACCGCCCGGCGAAAGACTAGGCCGGCGTCTCCGCCGCGGCATTGGCCCAGTGGCACGCCACCTGCGTCTGGCCGCCCCCCGCCAGCACCGGCAGATCCTCCGTACGGCACGCGTCCGCGACGCCCGCGCGCTCCGCCCCGCCGGAGGCCAGAACCTGGCAGCGCACATGGAATCGGCAGCCGGACGGCACCTTCGACGGGTCCGGCGGCTCACCGGTGAGCACCACCGGATCGCCCTCCGCCTCCGGCAGTACCGACAGCAGCGCCTGGGTGTACGGATGCCGCGGAGCCGTGAGGATCTGCTCGACGTCACCGGTCTCCACGATCCGGCCGAGGTACATCACCGCCACCCGGTCCGCGATGTTCCACGCCAGACCGAGATCGTGCGTGACGACCAGCGCGGACAGGCCCAGTTCGTCCCTCAGCCGCAGCAGCAGCGCCAGGATCTCGCCGCGCACCGAGGCGTCCAGCGAGGCCACCGGCTCGTCGGCCACGATGAGTTCGGGCTCCAGCACCAGGGCGCCCGCGATCACGACGCGCTGGCGCTGACCGCCCGACAGCTCGTGCGGGTAGCGCAGGAAGAACCGCTCCGGGGGCCGGAGGCCCGCCCGCGACAGGGCGTCGGTCACCGCCGCCCGCTCGTCGCCGCCGTACCGGTGGATCCGCAGGCCCTCGGCCACGGCGTCGTACACCGTGTGGCGCGGGTTCAGCGAGCCGCTGGGGTCCTGGAGCACCAGTTGGACGCGCTTGCGGTACGTCTTCAGCGCACGGCTGCCGTAGTCGAGCGGCTTGCCGCCGAAGGTGATCCGGCCGGAGGTCGGCGGGACCAGGCCCAGCAGCGAACGGGCCAGCGTCGTCTTGCCGCACCCGGACTCGCCGACCAGGGCGACGATCTCGCCCGGCCTGATGTCCAGGTCGACCCCGTCGACGGCCCGCGCGGGGCCGGCGCCGTGCCGGCCGGGAAAGGTGACCCGCAGCGCCTGCGCGCTGAGCAGATCCGTGGTGGTGGTCATGTGGTGCTCCTTGCTTCCTCGGCGCCCGGCAGGGCCGGGGCGGGCGCCCCCTCCGGGCCCACCAGCACACAGGCGGCCTGCCGTCCGGGCCCGGAGTCCCGCAGCTCCTGGTCCTGCGTGGCGCAGGAGTCCAGGGCCACCGGACAGCGCGGGTGGAACGTGCAGCCGGCCGGCAGCGCCGACGGGTCGGGCGGATCGCCCGGCAGCCCGCGGGGGGCGAACCGGGAGGCCGGGTCCCCGATGCGCGGGAAGGCGCCCGAAAGGGCCTTGCCGTACGGGTGGGTCGCGCTCTCGTAGACCTCGGACGCGGGGCCCTGCTCGACGACCCGTCCCGCGTACATCACCGCGAGCCGGTCGCAGGTGTCCGAGAGCACCGCCAGGTCATGGCTGATCATGATGAGCCCGAGGTCCTGCTCGGATACCAACTGCTCGATCAGACGCAGGATCTGGGCCTGGATCATCACATCGAGGGCCGTCGTCGGCTCGTCGGCGATGATCAGCCCAGGATCGCAGGCGAGCGCCATCGCGATCATCACGCGCTGGCGCTGCCCGCCGGAGAGCTCGTGCGGATAGGCGTCCGCACGGGCGGCGGGCAGCCCCACCTGTTCCAGCAGTTCGCCGGCCCTCTTGCGCGCGGCGGCCTGGGACGTCCTGCGGTGCAGCACGATCGGCTCCGCGATCTGGTCCCCGATGCGGTGCACCGCGTTGAGCGAGTGCATCGCGCCCTGGAAGACGATCGAGGCACCGGCCCAGCGCACCGCCCGGACCTGGCCCCACTTCATGGTGAGGACGTCCTCACCGTTCAGCAGGATCTCGCCGGAGACCTTCGTGCCCGCCGGCAGCAGACGCAGCAGCGCGAGCGCCAGCGTCGACTTCCCGCAGCCCGACTCCCCGGCGATGCCGAGCTTCTGGCCCGCGTCGACCTCCAGGTTCACCCCGCGGACCGCCTGGGCCCCGCCGGCGTACGTCACCGTCAGATCGCGTACCTGGAGCAGCGGCGTCCTGTGGACGTCTCTCGTGTTCAACGGGCCACCCCCAGCTTGGGATTGAGGACGGACTCGATGGCGCGGCCGCACAGCGTGAACGCCAGCGCCACCAGGGCGATGGCGATACCGGGCGGCGCCAGGTACCACCAGTCGCCCGCACTCACGGCGCCGGCCTCGCGCGCGTCCTGGAGCATGCCGCCCCACGAGGTGATGGTCGGGTCGCCGAGGCCGAGGAAGGCCAGGGTGGCTTCGGTCAGGATCGCGCTGGAGATCACCAGCGTGGTCTGGGCGAGCACCAAGGGCATCACGTTCGGCAGGACGTGCCGGGTCATGATGTGACCGTGTCCGCCGCCCAGCGCACGGGCCCGCTCGATGTAGGGGCGGGACTCCACGGCGAGCGTCTGCGCCCGCACCAGGCGGGCCGTCGTCGGCCAGGTGGTGACGCCGATCGCGATGATGACCGTCCACAGGGAGCGGTCCATCACGGTGGCCAGCGCGATGGCCAGGACCAGCGTCGGCATCACCAGGAACCAGTCGGTGACCCGCATCAGGACCGTCGAGTACCAGCCGCGGAAGTGGCCCGCGAGGATGCCGACGACCGTACCGATGGCGACGCACAGGAAGGCGGCGAGCAGTCCCACCGTGAGCGAGACGCGCGCGCCCCACACCAGCAGCGCGAGCACGCTGCGTCCGAACTGGTCCGTGCCGAGCGGGAAATCACCGCTCGGCGCCTCCAGCGCACCGCCCGGGGCGGAGGTGACGCTCTGCGAGTCGGCGCCGACCAGGACCGGTGCGAACAGGGCGATCAGCCCGATCAGGATCAGCCCGGCCAGCCCCCACAGGCCGCCCGGGTGCCGGCGGTACTCGCGCCAGAAGCGGGACATGGAACGCCGCTTGCGGGCCCGCGCCAGCGCGCGCGGGCTCTTGGCCGCCGCGGTCCCGGGCTCCTCGGGCGTCGGCTTCTCGGCCTCGGGGGTGGAGGCCGGCATGGATTCGGTCGTCATCGGCCCACCCGGGGATCGAGCAGCGGATACAGCACATCGGCGAGGGTGTTCGCCAGGATCACCGCGGTGGCGAAGACGAAGAACAGCCCTTGGACGAGTGGCAGGTCAGGGACGCTGAGCCCCTGGTAGAAGAGCCCGCCCAGACCCGGCCAGGAGAACACGGTCTCGACCAGGATCTGTCCGGCGACCACATGCCCCAGGTTGACGAACATCAGCGTGAAGGTCGGCAGCATCGCGTTGGGCACGGCGTGCTTGCGGCGCACCGCGTCGTCGCGCAGCCCCTTCGCACGGGCCGTCGTCAGGTAGTCGCTGCCCATCTCGTCGAGCAGCGAGGAGCGCATCACCAGGAGCGTCTGCGCGTAGCCGACCGCGACCAGGGTGATCACCGGGAGCACCATGTGGTGCGCGACATCGAGGACGTACGCGAAGCCGGTCTCGTTGCCCGACTCCAGACCGCCGGTCGGGAACATGCCGGGAATCGGCCCGACTCCCACCGAGAAGACGATGATCAGGAGCAGCCCGAGCCAGAACGACGGCACCGAGTAGAGCGTGAGCGCGAGCGCGGTGTTGAACCGGTCGCTCCTGGAGCCGTTGCGCCAGGCGGTACGGGTGCCCAGCCAGATGCCGAGCGCGCTGTAGAGGACGTACGCCGTGCCGGTGAGCAGCAGCGTCGCCGGAAGCGCCTCGACGATCTTGTCCATCACCGGGGCGTGGAACTGGAACGAGGTGCCGAAGTCGCCGGTGAGCGCGTCGCCCACGTAGCCGGTGAACTGCTGCCACATCGGCTGGTCGAGGCCGAACTGATGACGCAGCGACTGGAGCTGCTCGGCCGAGACGCGGCGGCCGCCCGTCATCTGCTTCACCGGGTCGCTGGGGATGAGCCGGAAGAGGAAGAAGCTGGTGACCAGTACGGCGAACAGCGAGACGACCGCGCCGGCGATCTTGGCGGCCACGTACGTGAGGTAGGCCTTGGTGTTGCGCGCCCGTGGGCCGCGGGCGGCCGGCGGACCGGCCGGAGCCGGGCCGTCCGTATCCGCATCCGCCTGTTTCACGAGCGCCGGAGTGCTGTCAGCTGTCATGGGGAACTCTCGTTACTCGTGCTGCCCGTAGAGGGACCGGCGGCGGGGCCGGACTGCTCGGGCCCGCGCCGCCGCTCTCTCTCGTCCCGTCCGCGGAAATCACCCGCGGTCCATGGAACTACTCCCGGTCGTCCGCGGTGGTGCGACGGCGCCTCATGAGGAGGAATCCGCCACCCGCAAGGACCACCACGACCACCACGATGCCGATGACGATCCCGGTGGAGCCGGAACTACTGTCGCTGTCCGAAGCGGCGCTGCCCGCGGGTTCCGCCGACCACCAGCTCCAGTACCCGTCCTGGCCGTAGATGTTGCCGGCCGCCTCGGGCATGGTCGTGATCGACTTGATCTGGTCGGTGCGGTAGGCCTCGACCGCGTTCGGGTACGCGATGACGTTCATGTACCCGGAGTCGTAGAGCCAGGACTGCATCTGGTTGACGATGTCCGCCCGCTTGGCCGGGTCGTACTCGGCGAGCTGCTTCTTGTACAGCTCGTCGTACGTCTTGTCGCAGATGAAGTTGTCCGTGGACGCGCTCTCCTTGGCCTTGGTCGGCAGGGCGGCGCAGGTGTGGATGCCGAGGACGAAGTCCGGGTCGGGGTTGACGGACCAGCCGTCGAAGGCGAGGTCGTACTCACCCGCGTACCAGGGCACGGAGACGTCGTCGAGGCAGTCGACCTTGAGGCCGATGCCGAGCTTGCCCCACCACTCCTTGAGGTACTTGCCGATCGCCTTGTCGTTCGGGTCCGTGGCGTGGCAGAGGATGCGCAGGTCGAGCGGCTTGCCGTCCTTGCCGACGCGCTGGTCGCCCTTGAGCTCGTAGCCCGCCTGGTCCAGCAGCTCGGCCGCCTTCGCCGGGTCGTAGCTCAGGCTCTGACTCGCGGACGGCTCCCACTTGTACGCCGGGAAGCGCGGCGGGATGTAGCCCGCGCCGTTGACGGCATGGCCCTGGAAGACCTTGTCGATGAGCGTCTCGCGGTCGATGGACAGGAAGAGCGCCTGGCGGACCTTCAGGTCGAGCAGGGCCTTGTTGCCGTTGCCGAACTTCTTGCCGTCCTTGGTCTGCGCGCCGGGGTTGGTGGCCAGGGCGAAGAACCGGCGGCCCGGACCCTCGTTGACCTTGACGTTCTTCTCGCCCTTGAGCGAGTCGGCCTGGGCAGGGGTCAGCGCGGGCGAGCCGGCGACGAAGGAGACCTCACCCTTACGGAGCGCGGCGACCGCGGCGTCCTGGTCCTTGTAGGTCTTGAAGACCACCTCGTCGAACTTGGGCGAACCGCGCCAGAAGTCCTTGTTGGCCTTGAGCTTCGCATACTGGTCGACCTTGTAGTCGGTCAGGATGAAGGGCCCGTTGCCCACGACCGGGAACTTCGTGTCGTTGTTGAACTTCGAGAAGTCCCCGACCTTGTCCCAGACGTGCTTGGGGACGATCGGGACATCGAGCGCGGCCATGGTGGCCTGCGGTTCCTTCAGCTCGATGACCAGCTTCGTGGGGCTGGGAGCCGTCACCTTCTTGAAGTTGGTGACGAAGCTGCCGTTGGCCTGGGCGGCGCCCTCGTCGGTCATGATCTTGTTGAACGTCCAGGCCGCGTCCTCGGCGGTGGCCTGCTGACCGTCGGACCACTTGGAGTCGGACCGAATGGTGTACGTCCACGTCAGCTTGTCCGCGGAGGCCTTCCACTCGGTGGCGAGCCCCGGGATCGCGTGGTTGTCCTTGGCGTCGTAGTTCGTCAGGAAGTCGTACATGAGCCGGGAGAGGCTGGTGCTCATCAGCTTCTGGGCGAGGAACGGGCTCAGTGAGTCGACGCTCTGCGCCACCGCGACGGTCAGGGTCGACTTGCCGCTGTCGGCGGCCTGCGCCTGCTGGGGCGCGGCGGCCCCGAGGGGCACCCCCGGAACGACGGACGCGGCCGCGAGCCCGAGGGCAGCGGCACCGGCGGCCAGGAGGACACGCAGACGTGAGCGTGGCTGGGCGGCGTGTGGTGGAACTCTTTCGACCATGGTCAGGGACCTCGCGTCAGGACTCGCACGGAGAAGGCGGGTTGATCTGTGGATCGCCAGCTGGTGAAGCGAAGGTTTATCAGCGGTGGTCGAGTCGCGTCAACGGTCATCGAAACGGCGTGTGGGCTGCGGGAATGCGCAGAGGGTCCGCATCCCGGAGACGATGCGGACCCTCATTGGTTCAGACCTCTGACGCCTTACTGCTGAGGCGCTGGCGGTGGCTGCGGAGGCTGCTGCTGCCACCCTGCCGGCGGCACGGGGCCCTGTAGTTCGGGAAGGGCGGGCTGCCCCGGCTGACCAGGCTGTCCGCCGTACTGCGGCTGCGGCTGCTGTTGCTGGGGCGGCGGGCCGGCCGGGTCGGCGGCCGACCGGGCCTGCGAGGGCGGCGACTGCTGCCAGCCCTGGCCGGCGCCGGGGCCCGGCTGCGGGGGATAGGGCTGCTGCGGCTGCTGGCCACCGTACGGCTGCTGCGGCGGATACGGCTGGCCCGGCTGCTGGGGTGCGTAGGGCTGCTGTGCCGGGACCTGGTTACCGGGCATCGGCGGGGCGTACTGCGGCGGCTGGTTGCTGCCGTCCGCCGTCCACAGCCCTTGCTGCTGCTGGGCGCGTGCGAAGTCCTCGGCGACGAGGGCGGAGAGGTGGAAGTACGCGTCCCGCGTCTTCGGACGCATCATGTCGAGGTCGACCTCGGCACCGGCCGACAGATGCTCGTCGAACGGTACGACGACCACGCCCCGGCAGCGCGTCTCGAAGTGCTGCACGATGTCGTCGACCTTGATCATCTTTCCGGTCTCGCGCACCCCGGAGATCACGGTGAGGGACCGCTGCACCAGATCGGCATAGCCGTGCGCCGACAGCCAGTCCAGCGTGGTGGAGGCGCTTGACGCACCGTCGACCGAAGGCGTGGAGATGATGATCAGCTGGTCGGCGAGGTCCAGCACACCGCGCATCGCGCTGTAGAGGAGACCGGTGCCGGAGTCGGTGAGGATGATCGGGTACTGCTTGCCCAGCACCTCGATCGCGCGCCGGTAGTCCTCGTCGTTGAACGTGGTCGAGACGGCCGGGTCCACGTCGTTGGCGATGATCTCCAGACCGGAGGGCGCCTGCGAGGTGAACCGGCGGATGTCCATGTACGAGTTGAGGTGCGGGATCGCGTGGACCAGGTCGCGGATGGTCGCCCCGGTCTCCCGCCGGACCCGGCGGCCCAGCGTGCCGGCGTCCGGGTTGGCGTCGATGGCGAGGATCTTGTCCTGCCGCTCGGTGGCCAGGGTGGAGCCGAGCGCGGTGGTCGTCGTGGTCTTGCCCACGCCGCCCTTCAGGCTGATCACCGCGATCCGGTAGCAGGAGAGGACCGGGGTGCGGATCAGTTCGAGCTTGCGCTGACGCTCGATCTCGTCCTTCTTGCCGCCGAGCCTGAAGCGGGAGGCGGCGGACGGCCCGCGGCTGCTCTTCGCCTTCTGCTTGCCCCGGACCAGCCGGTCGGACGAGAGCTCCACGGCGGCCGTGTAACCCAGCGGGGCACCCTGCACCGAACGCTCGCGCTGGTCGTGGGCGACGGGGTTGGGCCAGGCGGCTCCGGCGCGCGGGTCGACGGGCGGCCCCTGCGGCGGGAGTTGCTGGTACTGCTGCTGCTGGCCCGGCTGCTGCGGGGTGATCTGCGCGGGCAGGTTCGGGGTGCTCCCGGCCGACGGCCGGTCACCCTGGGGGAAGCCGTAACCGCTCTGCTGCTGCGGCTGAGCCCCGGGCGGAGGCAGCGCCGCGCCCGGCTGCTGCGCGGGCCACTGCGGCGCCGGGGGCTGCTGAGGCGTATGAGGGGCGGGCTGCTGCGGGTACTGCGCCGGGAGCGGGGCTCCTGGCAGAGCCTGCTGCGGCGCCGGGGGCTGCTGGGGGAAGCCGTAGCCCGCCTGCGGTGCGGGCGCGGGCGGCTGGGGCTGCTGCGGGAATGCGGGGGCCTCGGGTGCCTGGGGCGCCGGGGCCGGCGCGGCTGCCGGAGTCTGCGGGAACCCGTAGCCGCCGCCCGGTGCACCGTTCGCCGGGGGCGGTCCCGGCCACTGCGACGCCGGCTGGGGCGCGGCGGGCTGGGGCGCGGCGGGCTGGAAGGCGGGCGGCAGCGGCGGCAGTCCGCCCTGCGGCGGCGCCGGTGCCCAGGGTGCGGGCGCGGTGTCCTGCGGTGCGGCGGCGGACGGCGCGTGGGGTGCCGCGTCCGTGACGGCGTCCGAGGGCACGGAGCCGGCGGGCTCCTCGGCCTGCGGGGTGCTGTCGGAGTCGGCGCCGCCCGTCGCGTCGGCCGCGGCGTCGTCGGCGACCTCGTCGGACTCCGCCGACGCGGCGTCGGACGACGGAACCGAATCGGACGGAACCGAATCGGACAGGGCCGAATCGGACGGAACCGAATCGGACGGAACCGAATCGGACGGAACCGAATCGGACGGAACCGAATCGGACGGAACCGAATCGGACAGGGCCGAATCGGACGGCACCGAGCCGGCCCCGTCGCTCTCCCCGGTGGTCAGACCGGTGGACAGACCGGTGGTCAGATCCTGCCCGGCATCCGTGTCCGTACCGACGTCAGTCGCGTCCGCGTCCGCGTCGATCGTATTGGCGACGGTATCGGCAGCCGATGCGTCGTCGTCGGCACCACTGCTCCCGTCTCCGCTCCCGGCCTCGCTCTCCGCGGCTGCCTCGCGATCGGCGATCTCCCGCTTCAGCGCGGCGGACGAGAACCGCATGGTCGCGCCGCTCTCCACATCGCCGCTCCCGAACGGATCGGCGGCAGCCGGCTGGACCGGCGGCACGGGGGGACCGGGCGCCGGGGCGGGCGGGGCCGGGGTCCAGCTGGGTTCGAAACCGCCGCCGGCCGGCAGCCCGGGTGCGGACACCGGTGCGCCGCTGGGCGGCGGGGGCGGGGCCAGGTGTGTTCCGGCGCCGCCCGAGGAGTCGCCCGGCGTATTCTGCGTGTACCAGGCGGGCGGGGTGTAGTCGATGGTGAACTCACCCGTCATCTCGGCGGGCTCCGCGTCGGTCGACTCGTCGACGGGCTTGTCCCAGCTCCCGCGCATCTCGTCCCGATCGCCGTTCACTTTGCCTCCTGGTGTGGTCGAGCACCCTTGTGCCGTGGTGGGTGGGGGCGACCGTCCGGACAGAACCTGGTGCGAACCGCCCGGCTCTCCCCCTGGGACGCGCATTGCCTGTCCGCCGGTTCTTCTGCCGCGTCCGGACCCACCCTAATCGCCATCGGGCCGGGTACGGCAGGCCGTACGGCACCGCGGCCACCGTCCCGTACGTCACGTACTGCCCCCAAGTGGACTGAGTACGGCAGGGAGTGAAGCGGAAAGCGGTCAAACGTGCACATCCGCGCGGGGAAACCCGAACATTTCGCGCACGTCTCGTCGCGTCCTCAGTCCACCCGGCGTGCGCTGCCCAGCAGTCCCGATTCGGCATCGGTCGCTTCGGTCATCACGAACCGCCGGTCCCGGCGCGTGCACCAGAGGGTGACCCCGTCCTTGAGAGTGGACAGGGTCCGGGTCTCGCCGGGCGGCAGACACATGAGGCGCCCGATCCTCTCGGCTTCATCAGGGGACACCCGCTGAACGCCGACCAGTGACGCCTTCTCCATCAAACCGGGCGCCACCGGGCTCAGATACGGCAGCAGCGTCACCGTCGACCGCCACGGACCGGAGACCACCCGCCCCTGCGGTGGTCTCATGCCGCAGTCCCGCACCAGGACGACCGGCGAGCCGGCCGAGGCTTCCTGCGCGGGCACCCGCCCCACCTCGTGCAGCGAGATGCACGGCGGAACGCCGCCCGCGGCCTGCGCCAGCTTCGTCCAGGCCTGGGCCCGCCCGGTCTCGACCACGATCCGGGCACCGGTCGCCGCCGCCCGCAGCGCGAGCACCTGCGCCGTCCACAGCCCGCCGATCAGCGTGACGTCGTACGGGGTGGGCCGGTTGATGCCGATCACGGCGGGGCGCCCCTCGCCGTCCACACCGATCACCACGCCGTCGTCGCCGACCGGCAGGGCCAGTGACACCAGTTGGTCGAGGCGGACGGTGTGCCGGACCCGGAGCGGCCCGGCCGGCCCGAAGCCGAACCGGCCGCGACGGCGTGCGATCACGGACATCAGCGGATACCCCCGAGCGGAAGTGTGGCGAGGACACCGGGCACCTGTTCGCGGTCGAGCCGCACCAGCGAGGCCTTCACCCCGCGTGCGATGCGCTCCAACTCGTGGCGGGCGGAGCGCAGTTCCTCCTCGTCGCGGCCGGTGACCCGGATGTGCCCGGCGATCGGGATCTCCTGGCGGTCACCGCGTCCCAGCGTGAGACTGAAGGTCGTGGCCAGCGCCGGGACCGAGGTGAGCAGCGCGACGAGCTGCGGCATCGGCGCACCGCCCGCGCCGAACCGCGGCCAGCGGCGCACCCAGTACGTGGTGTGCTGCCGGTCGTCGCAACGCCAGGTGCGCGACGTCTCCAGGGTGCGGCGGGCGGGCGATCCCGACCGGTCGGCCCGCGCCCCGGCCGACGGGCCGGCGCAGGCGGAGGTGGCGATCGCCGAGTGGAGCTCCTGCTCCGTCAGCACCGTCGAGCCGAACCCCGCCCCCGTCAGCCTGCTGGACAACTGGTCGACCGCGCGGACCAGGCATTTCTGCGCACCGGTGAGCCCGCCGCCCCTTGCCCGTACGGCCTCCGGGCAGAGTTCCGGGTCCAGCTTCAGCGCGATCCAGGTGATGCGGACCGCCGGGGCACCCGTCAGCGCCTGGAGAGGCGCGTAGTTGCGTGCCGCGACCGACTGCTCCGGCAGCTGCGGGGCGGGAGCCGGCTGGGTGTGCTGCACGATCTGCGCCGACTCCAGCCGGATGCCGTCGACGTCGAGCGCGTCCTTGACCAGCAGCAGCGGCAGCGGCCGTGCGGACCGGTCAGGGCGCAGCGCGGTGGCGTCGGACTCGATCCGGAGTACGGCCGTCAGATACGTACCGTCGCCGATCATGCCGACCGGCCGCCGCTCACGGCCGCTGAAGGAGCAGGTGCGCAGCGCCGGTTCGCACTCGACGGCCGGCGCGATCCCCGGCCCGGTGCCCGCGGGCACCGGGGTCGACGCGGCCCTGCGGGTACGGGCGCGCAGCGCGAGAGCGGTACGCAGCCACTCGGGAAGCGAACGGCGGCGCCTGCGCACGACGGCCAGCAGTACCAGCGCCGCGGCCACCACCACGGCGGGGGCCAGCAGCAGGGGGCCGGCGACCCAGGCACCCAGCAGCAGCGCGGCGGCGATCTCGACCAGCACGAGCTGTTGCAATCGGAACGGTCCGAACTGTCCGGCTCGTCCGCCCGGCCGTGCGCCGCCCGGCCCGCGCCGGCCGGGAGCACCGGCAGAACCGCCGCGGGGACCGCCGGCCCGGGGGGCTCCGGGAGGCGGTGCGTTCCCGGCCCGTGGTGTCCGCGTCGCGGAAGCCGTCATCGCGGCATTCCCCCCGTCCGTCCGGGCCCAACTCGACCCGTGCCACGCCTCTTCCGCCGACCGCTCCGGCGGCTGGATCACCCTACCCGGCCCGCGGGCCCCCACCGGCGACAGGCATAGTAGGGGGCCGGTCAGGCGGGGCGGAGGCCCGGTGCGGGGCGTCGGACGCGGCCGCCCACGGCGCCACGCGGGGAGAGCACGGGGGACGGACGGACTCATGGCATCGCGGCGGGACGAGCTCAACGCGTACACATTCGCGAAGCGGCGCACGGTGGCGGCCTTCCTGCGGCCCTCACCGACCGGCTCCGACGAGGGCGCCCCGCGCCCGCTGCGCGCCGTCCTGCCGAGCATGGTCGCCGGGGCACTGATCCTCGCGGGCTTCGGCGCCTTCGGCATGTTCAGGCCGACCGCCCCCACGGGCTGGGACCGGCCCGGCACCAACGTGATCGTCGGAAAGAAGTCGACCACCCGCTACGTGGTGCTGACCACCGGCCGGGGCAAGGCCGGCAAGACCCTGCTGCACCCCGTGCTGAACCTCGCGTCGGCCAGGCTGCTGCTCACCCCCCAGAGCTATGACGTCGTACAGGTCGCCGACGACATCCTGGACGCGGGAAAGCCCCCGCGCGGACCGGTCCTCGGCATTCCGTACGCCCCCGACCGGCTGCCCGAGGCCGAGGACGCGGGTACCGCGAAGCGCTGGGCCGTGTGCGTGCAGCCGGGCGGCAGGGGCAACACCGTGCAGAAGGCCGTCTTCGTCCTCGCCGGACGGGACAACGGGCTGATGGAGGGCGCGAACAGGCTCACCGGCGCCCAGATGCTCTACGTCAGGGGCCAGGACCGGACCCGCTACCTCGTCGACGCCCGCGGTACCAAGTACCGCATCGACGAGACCGCCGCCGACCTCGGCCACCTGACGAGTGCCCTCGTCGGCAGCGCCCGGCCGCAGCCCGTCACCGACGACTGGCTGGCCACCCTGCACGACGGCAGCCCGATCGCCTTCCCCCGGATCCCAGGCGACGCCGGCGCCCCGGCGCACGTCGAAGGAAGGCTCTCCGCGCGGGAGAACCGGATCGGCACGGTGCTGCGGACCCGGAACGGAGAGGGCACCGCGTACTACGTCGTCCTCGGCGGGAAGGTCCGGCCGGTCTCCGAGTTCACCGCCTGGCTGCTGATCAACTCCCCGCAGACCGCCGCCCTCGACCTGGCCGGCGAGGCCCGCGCCGTCGGCCTCCAGGACTTCGTGCCCGACCCCGCCCCCTTCACCGGTCAGGCGGCGCACTGGCCGGCGCACCGGGCCGACCGGGTCAACGCCACCGACGCCGGGAACTCCGGCCGCGACACCGTCTGCAATGTGCTGCGCAAGACGGACGGCAGCGGCGTGACGACGCTGAGCACCTGGGCGGGCACCTCGTACCCCGCCCCCGTCGGAGCGGGCGGCACGAGCACGTACGTCACTCCGGGCAGCGGCCTGCTCTACACCCAGGTCCGGGGCCGGCAGACCAGCCCGGACGGATCACTCTTCCTGGTGACCGACACCGGACTGCGGTACGCGGTTCAGGCGAACGGCGACAGCGACGCCGAGCGTTCCGGCATCGGCACCGGCGCCGCGGCGGACGGGCCGGACGGCCGCCCCGAACCGAGCGAGGCGCAGATCCGGCTCGGATACGGGAAGGTGACACCCGCCCTCGTCCCGATCGAGTGGTCGGACTTCCTGTCCAGGGGTCCCCGGCTCGACACCAACAGCGCCCGCCGGCCGCAGGGGTCCTGACGGTCCGGGGCGGGCGGCAACGGAAGTGCACGGGGAGAAGATGACGCCGTACCGGAAGACGGTCCTGCTGGCGGCCGCCGCGGCAGCATTCGCGGGGCCGTCGGCCGCGTACGCCGAACCGGGCGGCGGCGACCTGCGCATGGACGGCGGCGGCGTGTGCACCTTCCCGATGAAGAAGCAGTTCGAGGGCCGCCCCTGGCCGCTCCAGCGCGTACTCCTGGACGAGCTGTGGCAGGACACCAGGGGCAAGGGCGTGCGCGTCGCCGTCATCGACACCGGGGTGGACGACACCAACCCGCAGCTCACCTCGGCCGTGGACGGCGCCGCGGGCGCCGACCTCCTGCGGGGCGGCGGCACCGACGGCACCGTCGACCAGGTCGGCCACGGCACCAAGGTGGCGGGCATCATCGCCGCCCGCCCCCGCGGCGGCACCGGATTCGTCGGCCTGGCCCCGGAGGCCACCATCATCCCGATCCGCCAGAACGACGAGAGGAACAGCGGCAAGGACACCACGATGGCCGCCGCGATCGACCACGCGATCGCGAAGGGGGCCGGGGTCATCAACATCTCCCAGGACACCACCCGGCCGCTGACCGAGGACTCGGTGCTGGGCCGGGCCGTGGCCAGGGCGATCGGCAGGGACATCGTGGTGGTCGCCTCCGCGGGCAACGACGGCATGGACGGCCGGCCGAAGCGCACCTACCCGGCCGCCTTCGACGGTGTCCTCGCCGTCGCCGCGTCCGACCGCAACAACGAGCGCGCCCCCTTCTCCCAGGCCGGGGAGTTCGTCGGGGTCGCCGCGCCCGGCGTCGACATCGTCTCCACCGTCCCCGGCAACGGCCAGTGCACCGACAACGGCACCAGCTTCTCCGCGCCCTACGTCACCGGGGTCGCCGCCCTGATGCGCGCCAAGTACCCGTCCTGGACGGCGGCGCAGATCGTCGCCCGGATCGAGCAGACCGCCGAGCGCTCCGTCAACGGCCACGACGACTTCGTCGGCTGGGGCGTCGTCGACCCGGTGCGCGCCCTGTCCGGCGACGACGCCCCGCAGGACGCGCCCCATCCGGATCCGCCCCCCGCCAGGGCCCAGGCCCCCGAACCCGCGCATCTGCCGATATCGGAAACCCCGCAGGAGCGGAGCAGGCGGTACGCGGCCTACGCGCTGGCGACCGCGGCCGTACTCGTCGGCGTGGTGGCCGCCGCCGCGACGGTTCTGCGCGACGTCCGCCGACGCCGGGGCCCGCGCGCCCGGTAGGGCACACGTCAAGGGCGCCCGAGCACGTCAAGGCGCGTCAAGACGGGTTTCCGTGCAAAAGCCGCAGTCGGGCGGAGATGGTGAAATGGCCGGACCGATACGGGACTTCACGTACCGGCTACCTGGCCGCGCTCGGCGGACAGGTCTGCGAACCGAGAGACAGGACCTCCGGATGACCAGCCCCACAGGCGGTTTCGGACTCGCCGACGATCCGATCGTCCAGGCCAAGAACAAGATCATCAACACGGCCGAGGCGGTGTCCAGACAGTCCAGGGAACTGGCCGACATCCTCGCGACGGCCGGTGCGGGATGGACCGGCGCCGGCGCCTCGGGATTCACCTCCGCGCAGCTCGTGATCAACGAGGACCACGACGGCATCCGCCGCCTCCTCAATGTGCTGCACCACGCCGTGGGCACGACCAGGAACCTCAGCAACGCCAACGACGAGGAGGTCCGCACGGCCTTCAACTCGGTGAGGGAACCGGCCGCTCCGGCCGGCACCTCGGGGCTGAACGGCGTCTGAACCGCGCCACCGCACAGCATCCACAGCGAGCACGAAGGAGAAGCCGGATGGGCCACGACCCGCACACCAAGGTCAGGTACGAGAGCGTCCAGGAGATGGCCAACCGCATCCGCGCGGTGTCGCAGAACATCTGCCGCGACCTCGAAGAGATGGACGCCGCGCTCAGCGTCGTCACCGACACCTGGGACGGTGAGGCGCACAGCGCGTACGTGACGCTCCAGAACAAGTACCGGGGCAGGGCCGACGACATGAAGAACCGCCTGGAGCGGGTGGCCAGGATCGTCGAGTCCGGCAAGGACCACTACCGGTTCACGGACCTCAAGTCCTCCCGGCTGTTCACCGAGGCGTACTGACCACGTACCGGCACCGGCCGCGCGGACGCGACAGGCACACACGGCAATGGGCACGTTCACCCGAACGTGCCCATTGTGCGTACGGCGACGGCGACCTCGGTGCGCCGTCGCACGACCGCCCCGCCGTTCCGCTCCGCTATGTGAGGTCGAACTCGCCGTCCCGGGCGCCCAGTACGAAGGCGCGCCACTCGGCCTCGGTGTAGCGCAGCACGGTCTCCGGATCCAGCGAGGACCTCATCGCCACTGCTCCGCCCGGCAGATGCGCGATCTCGACGCGCTCCTCGGCCTCTTCCGTGCCGGGCGCACTCAGCCATTCCACCCCCGAGATGTCGAGTGCGTACAGCTCGTCCTTCTCCGCCTGCGTGCCCATCGTCAAGGGTTCCTCTCCGTACGGTGGCTCTGTACGGCACGGTACAGGGCCCGTGCCGACGAGGGATCCCGTCAGCCGTTCCGCAGCGCGCGACACACTTCTGTGCTCTCACGCACCGCACCGCACCGCGTCAGCCGCGCTCCGGCAGCCGCCCGGTCTGCACCAGCGGGTTCCCCCGGCGCCGGGTGGCGAAGTACCCGCGTCCCGGCGGCATCGGACGTCCGCGCACCGCCCCGATCAGATCGCCCTCGGCCGGATCACCGGACAGCACCACCCCCTGTGCGCCCAGCTCCTTGATCCGCTGCATGAACGCCTCGTACATGGAGCGCGAGGCCCCCGCCGAACCGCGCGCGATGACGAAACACACCCCGGTGTCCCGGGCGAAGGGCAGATACTCCGCCAGCGGGGCCAGCGGACCGCCCGCGCCCGTCGCCACCAGGTCGTAGTCGTCGACGAGGACGAAGATCCGCGGACCGGTCCACCAGCTGCGGTCGCGCAACTGCCGCGGACTGACATCCGCCGGGGGCTGCCTGCGCGCGAACACCCCGGCCAGCGCCTCCATGTGCGTCCGCAGCGCGCTCGCCGTCGGCGCGTACTCCAGCAGATGGCTCTCCGGCAGCGCGCCCAGCAGCGACCGCCGGTAGTCACCGACGACGAACCTGGCCTCGTCGGGGGAGTAGCGCTCCGCGATCTGTTTCGCGATCAGGCGCAGCAGATTGGACTTGCCCGACTCGCTCTCGCCGAAGACCAGGAAGAAGGGGTCGGTGTCGAAGTCGACGAACACCGGCTCCAGATCCGTCTCGCCGATACCGATCGCGATGCCCCGGTCAGGGAACTCGAACCCCTTCGGCAGCCGCTCCGCCGGCAGCCTGCGCGGCAGCAGCCGTACGGCCGGGGCCGGCGCACCCGTCCAGCCCGCCCGCACCGCCGCGGTCAGCGCGGCCGTGCCGCCGGCCAGATCCGCCGCGCCGGACACGGAGTCGATACGCGGCAGCGCACCCATGAAGTGCAGCTTCTCCGCCACCTGGCCACGGCCGGGCACCCCGGCCGGAACCAGGGCGGCGACCCCGCGGTCGAACTCGGAGTCCATGACATCGCCGAGCCGCAGTTCGAGCCGCCCGAGGATCTGGTCCTTGAGTGCGGCGCGCACCTCCAGGTAGCGGGTGACGGAGAGGACGACATGGACGCCGTAGCCGAGGCCGCGCGCCGCGATGTCGGTGATGACCTGCTCCAGGCCCTCGTGCTCGGTGCGCAGTCCGCTCCAGCCGTCGATGACCAGGAAGACGTCGCCCCACGCCTCGCCCGGCAGCTCACCGAGTGCGCGCCTGCGCCGGTAGGCGGCGACGGAGTCGATCGAGTGGGCGCGGAAGAACTCCTCGCGCCCGGCCAGCACCCCCGCCACCTCGGCGACCGTACGCCGTACCCGCTCCGGGTCCAGCCGCGCGGCCATGCCCCCGACATGCGGCAGATCCGCCAGCGAGGCGAGCCCGCCGCCACCGAAGTCGATTCCGTAGAACTGCGCTTCACCCGGGGTGTGGGTGAGCGCGAACGACGCGATCAGCGTACGCAGCAGCGTCGACTTGCCGGACCGCGGACCGCCGACCACCATCAGGTGCCCCGCGGCGCCCGAGAAGTCCAGGTACAGCACCTCGCGCCGCTGCTCGAACGGCTTGTCGACCAGACCGAGGGGGACGGCCAGCGCGCCGGGCCGCCCGTACTCCGTGGCGGTGAACCCGCGCTCCCCGCCCGCCGCGAGCCCCGGCAGCAGCTGATCCAGCGTCGGAGCCCGGTCCAGCGGCGGCAGCCACACCTGGTGGGCGGGCGGCCCCTGCCCCTCCAGCCGGCGCACGATCACGTCGAGGACGGTGTCGGCGAGCGCGTCGCTCCCGGCGGCGGCCGGCGCGGGCGCCGGGTCTGGCGCCGCGTACCGCACCGGCACCGGCAGCGCGCTGAACACCGCGGCCCGCCGCTCGGCCGGAAGCGGCCCCGAGGGCAGAGCGGGACCACCGGGGCGGTACGTTCCCGACACGTACGCCGCCTTGAACCGCGTCATCCCGTCCGTACCCGTCCTGAGGTAGCCGGAGCCGGGCACGGGCGGCAGGTGACAGGCGTCCGGCACCCCCAGCGCGGTGCGCGACTCCTCGGCCGAGAACGTCCGCAGCCCGATCCGGTACGAGAGATACGTCTCCAGACCCCGCAGCCTTCCCTCCTCCAGCCGCTGCGAGGCCAGCAGCAGATGCACCCCCAGCGAACGCCCGATCCGGCCGATCTGGATGAACATGTCGATGAAGTCGGGCTTCGCGGTGAGCAGTTCGGAGAACTCGTCGATGACCAGGACCAGTGAGGCCAGCGGTTCCAGCGCCGCACCCGCCGCCCGCGCCCGCTCGTACTCGTGGACGCCCGCGTAGTTGCCCGCCGAGCGCAGCAGCTCCTGGCGCCGCCGCAGCTCACCGCGGATCGCGTCGCCCATCCGGTCGACCAGCGTCAGGTCGTCGGCCAGGTTGGTGATGACCGCGGCCACATGCGGCAGGCGCGACATACCGGCGAACGTCGCACCGCCCTTGAAGTCCGCGAGCACGAAGTTCAGCGTCTCGGAGGAGTGCGTGACCGCGAGCCCCAGCACCAGCGTCCGCAGCAGCTCCGACTTCCCGGAACCCGTCGCGCCGACACAGAGCCCGTGCGGCCCCATGCCGTCCTGCGCCGACTCCTTGAGGTCCAGCATCACCGGCAGACCGTCCTCGCCGACCCCGATCGGCACCCGCAGCCGCTCGGAGACCGGGCGCGGCCGACGGCCGTGCGCCCCGTCGACGGAACCCGCGTCACCCAGATCCAGCAGATCGGTGAAGTCCAGATCGTCCAGCAGTGGTTCGTCGTCGTCGCCCCCGCCCGTCCTGAGCGGCGCCAGCTGCCGGGCCAGCGCCTCGGCCGCCGGCAGCGAGATGCCGTCCGGCACCCCTTCGTACGCGGGCCCCGCACCGGACTCCAGCCGCAGCAGGCCGGGCCGCGCCACCACGGACAGACCCTCGCGCGGCCTGCCGGGCTCGCCCGGCACCACCTCGACGACCGTCACGCCCTGCAGCCCCCCGGCCGCGGCGAACAGCGAGTCCGGCGGCACCGATGCGCCGTCCAGGACCACCACGACGTGCGGCCGGTCCAGCAGCGGCCGGGCCTCCCGGCCGAACCGCGACCGCCCCTCCAGCCAGGGCGCCAGCAACAGCTCGACCTCCCCCGGGCCGGTCCCGAACAGCCGCTTCGAACCTGCCCCGTCGACCTGACCGGGCACCTGCACGTGCGGCAGCCACTTCGTCCACTCCCAGCGCGCCACCGCACCGGGCCCCGCCACCACCGCGACCACCAGGTCTTCGGGGGAGTGCAGCGTCACCAGCTGGGCCACCACCGCCCGCGCGACTGACTGCGCCGTCTCCGGCGGCCCGCAGACCGTCACACGGCAGTACGCCCGCAGCGAGACGGCCACCGGCAGCCCGTCCAACGAGCCGTGCACCGCCAGGAACCGCCGCATCGCGTCCGCGCACAGCGGTTCCAGCTCATCCGGCGCAGCGGTGTCCGGCGCCGACAGCGGGGTCGCCAGCCGCTGCCTCCCGAGCCCGAGCCGCACCTCGCCGAAGTCCTCGTCGCCGATCCGCCGTTCCCACACCCGGCCGCCCTCGGCGACCACCGACCACAGCTGCTCGGGAGCGGGATGCAGATACAACCGCGCGTCCCGTTGGGCCCGCGCGGTCCCGCGCACCACGAGCCGCGTCCTCGCCAGGTACTTGAGGTAGTCACGCCGGACATCCGCCGACTGCCCCCGCGAGCCCCGCCGGTGACGCACCAGCTGCGCGACGGCCAGGCCGACGGTTGACACCAGCATCAGCACACCCATGACCCGCATGAACGGGGGAGCCTGCGGCGAGAAGAAGAAGACCACCGAGGAACCCATGCCCAGCACCGGAAGGAGCTGCGTCAACAGGCCCTCCTGCCGCCCGCGCGGCAGTTCGGGAGGCGCCGTCAACATCAACTCGTCCGTGGGAACTTCCGGCGGCAGGGACCGCGGCGGTCGCTTCACGACGATCTGGCTCACCGGAACATCAATCCCTCAGTGCGGACGGGCGAAGGGCCGGGTGGATCCGCACCGGCGCCCCCGTGGCTGCCTCTGCTCGCGGACTGGCCTCCGCGCGACGGTGATCCTACGTGCCGAGGGCCCTTCCCCCCTCCCGGTAGGGTGGCGCGCGCACGGTGCGCGACCGCGAATCAGGGGGACCAGACACGTGAGTACGACTGCGGCGACCGGCTTCTGCCGTGTCACTGTCGTGGCGCCCGACAGCCGGATCGACGTCGCACTGCCCCAGGACATCGCCGTCGCCGACATCCACCCGGAGATCCTCCGCCTCACCGGCCGGACCCAGGCGGCCGGCACCCCCACCGGACACCACCTCGTACGCCGTGACGGCACGGTCCTCGACGGCGCCCGGACCCTCGCCGCGCAGCACGTCCTGGACGGCGAACTCCTGCTGCTGCGCCCCTTCGCGCACTCCCTGCCGCCCGCCGTCTTCGACGACGTCTCCGACGCCGTCGCCTCGGCCGTCGGCCGCGACCGCCACCTCTGGAGCGACGACCTGCTGCGCGGCGCCGGACTGGCAGGCGCCGTCACGCTGTTCGTCCTGCTCGGCTTCCTCCTCTGGTCCGCCGACCCGGTCCGCCACGACACGCACGGGCTGCCCGCCGTCGTCGCCGGCGCCGCGGGCGTGCTGCTCACCGCCTTCGCGGGGGTACGCGCCCGGGTCTACGCGGACCGCGGCGCCGCCGTCGCCGCCGGCCTCGGCGCACTTCCCCTCGTCCTCGTCGCGGGCTCCGGCATCATCGGGCCGGACGCCGGCCAGGGCGCCGGCAGGCTGCAGTTCCTGCTCGGCTGCGTCGCCGTGCTGATCGCCTCCGTCGTCCTGGTCGCCCTGATCCCGAGCGGCGACGCCCCGTTCGTCGCGACGGTCCTCCTCGCCACCGTGGGCACCCTGGCGGCCTTCGCCGCGATACTCACCGAGACCTCCGCCACCAGGGCCGCCGCCGTCTGCGCCCCGCTCGGCCTCGGCCTCGTCGCCTTCCTGCCCGGCCTCTCCGCCCGCTTCGCCCGGCTGCCCATCGGATACGCCGCGCCGCGCTCCGCCCCGGGCGGCCACTCCTCCTCCCCGGACACCGGGCCGCTCACCCCGGGCCCGGCCGTCGACGCCGAGGGCATCGCGGACCGGGCCCGCCGCGGGCACGAGCTGCTGCTCGGCCTGGTCGGCGGGTGCGCGGCCGTCGTCGTCGCGGCCGCGGCCGTGCTCGGTCTCTCCGACAGCGCCTGGGGCCGGCTGCTCGCCCTGGCGGCAGGACTCGCGCTGCTGCTGCGCGCCCGGCTCTTCCGCTACACCTCGCAGGTCGTCTGCCTGCTGGCGGCGGGCATCGGCGCGGTCGCCCTGCTGGTCATCGGCCTCGCGCTGAACCCGCCCGCCGATCTGCTGGAGGAGCTGACCCGGTACGGCGACCGTGGCTCCCTCGACCTCCGTACGATGTGGCTCTCCGCAGCCGTCGCGGCCGGCGCCGCCCTGCTCACCACGGTCGCCCTGGTCGTACCGCGCAAGGGCCTCTCCCCGTTCTGGGGCCGGCTCCTGGACCTGGCCGAGAGCGCGCTCCTGCTCTCCCTGGTCCCGCTCTGCCTGGCGGTTCTCGACGTCTTCGCCAGGGCCAGGGCCCTCACCGGTTGAGGCCCGTCGGAAGCGCTCCGAACGGCTGGTAGTCTGGCTGTGGCCGTTTGTGTACGCGTTCCCGGTTCGTTCTGGGAGCTGCGCTCATCGGACCTTCGCTCCCGAGTCACTCAAGCCCCCCTGAGATCAAGACCAGGGGCACTCGTGAGCGCATCGAACACCTAGAGGAGTACCGCGTGCCGCTCGACGCCGCTACGAAGAAGCAGATCATGACCGAGTTCGCGCAGAAGGAGGGCGACACCGGTTCCCCCGAGGTTCAGGTGGCCATGCTCTCCCGCCGCATCTCGGACCTGACCGAGCACCTCAAGACGCACAAGCACGACCACCACTCCCGTCGTGGTCTGCTGATCCTGGTCGGCCAGCGTCGCCGCCTTCTGCAGTACCTGGCCAAGAAGGACATCCAGCGCTTCCGTGCGCTCGTCGACCGCCTCGGCATCCGCCGTGGCGCGGCCGGCGGCGCCAAGTAAAGACGCTGTGAAAGGGAGCGGTGCCCACATCCAGGGGCCGCTCCCTTTGCCGTACGTGCGGGACTGGGGTCAAGCTCAGTAACCTGGACGTACAACACCAGACGAGGAGAGGCGCCACACGGCCGCCGCCGGTCCTCGGTAGTGGCCCCCGGGACAACGCCCGGGAGCTTCGATCGAAGACCGGCCCCGCACACACGGTGCGCCTCTCCGCACCGTCCTCCGCCACACGGGCGACAGGACGAAAGACGACGAGTATGGAGAAAACACTAGTGGAGAACGAGACCCACTACGCCGAGGCCGTTATCGACAACGGAACCTTCGGTACCCGCACCATCCGCTTCGAGACGGGCCGCCTGGCCAAGCAGGCCGCCGGCTCCGCCGTCGCGTACCTGGACGACGACACCATGGTGCTGTCGGCCACCACCGCTTCCAAGCGGCCCAAGGACCAGCTCGACTTCTTCCCCCTCACGGTGGACGTCGAGGAGCGGCAGTACGCCGCCGGCAAGATCCCCGGCTCCTTCTTCCGCCGGGAGGGCCGCCCCTCCGAGGACGCGATCCTCACCTGCCGCCTGATCGACCGCCCGCTGCGCCCCTCCTTCAAGAAGGGCCTGCGCAACGAGATCCAGATCGTCGAGACGATCATGGCGCTCAACCCCGACCACCTGTACGACGTGGTCGCGATCAACGCCGCCTCCGCTTCCACGATCCTGGCGGGCCTGCCCTTCTCCGGCCCCATCGGCGCCACCCGCGTCGCCCTGATCAAGGGCCAGTGGGTCGCCTTCCCGACGCACACCGAGCTCGAGGACGCCGTCTTCGACATGGTCGTCGCCGGTCGCGTCCTGGAGGACGGCGACGTCGCGATCATGATGGTCGAGGCCGAGGCCACCGAGAAGACCATCCAGCTCGTCCAGGACGGTGCCGAGGCCCCGACCGAAGAGGTCGTCGCCGCCGGTCTCGAAGCCGCGAAGCCCTTCATCAAGGCGCTCTGCAAGGCCCAGTCGGACCTCGCCGCCAAGGCTGCCAAGCCCACCGGTGAGTTCCCGGTCTTCCTCGACTACCAGGACGACGTCCTGGAGGCGCTCAGCAAGGCCGTCAGCACCGAGCTCGCCAAGGCGCTCACCATCGCCGGCAAGCAGGAGCGCGAGGCGGAGCTCGACCGCATCAAGGAGATCGCGGGCGAGAAGCTCCTCCCGGCCTTCGAGGGCCGCGAGAAGGAGATCTCCGGTGCCTACCGCGCGCTGACCAAGAAGCTGGTCCGCGAGCGCGTCATCAAGGACAAGGTCCGCATCGACGGCCGCGGCGTCACGGACATCCGTACGCTCGCCGCCGAGGTCGAGGCCATCCCGCGCGTGCACGGCTCGGCGCTCTTCGAGCGTGGCGAGACCCAGATCCTGGGCGTCACCACCCTCAACATGCTCCGCATGGAGCAGCAGCTGGACACCCTCTCCCCGGTGACCCGCAAGCGCTACATGCACAACTACAACTTCCCGCCGTACTCCGTCGGTGAGACCGGCCGCGTGGGCTCGCCCAAGCGCCGCGAGATCGGCCACGGTGCGCTCGCCGAGCGCGCCATCGTGCCGGTGCTGCCGTCGCGCGAGGAGTTCCCCTACGCGATCCGCCAGGTCTCCGAGGCGCTGGGCTCCAACGGCTCGACGTCCATGGGCTCGGTCTGCGCCTCCACCATGTCGCTGCTGAACGCCGGTGTGCCCCTCAAGGCCGCCGTCGCCGGTATCGCCATGGGCCTGATCTCGCAGGAGATCGACGGCAAGACCCACTACGTCGCCCTCACCGACATCCTCGGCGCCGAGGACGCGTTCGGTGACATGGACTTCAAGGTCGCCGGCACCAAGCAGTTCGTGACCGCGCTCCAGCTCGACACCAAGCTCGACGGCATCCCCGCCTCGGTCCTGGCCGCCGCGCTGAAGCAGGCCCGTGACGCCCGCCTCCACATCCTCGATGTGATGAACGAGGCCATCGACGTCCCGGACGAGATGTCCCCCAACGCCCCGCGGATCATCACCGTCAAGATCCCGGTGGACAAGATCGGTGAGGTCATCGGCCCCAAGGGCAAGATGATCAACCAGATCCAGGAGGACACCGGCGCCGACATCACGATCGAGGACGACGGCACCATCTACATCGGTGCCCAGCAGGGCTCGCAGGCCGAGGCCGCGCGCGCCACGATCAACGCGATCGCCAACCCGACCATGCCGGAGGTCGGCGAGCGCTACCTGGGTACGGTCGTCAAGACCACCACCTTCGGTGCGTTCGTCTCCCTGATGCCCGGCAAGGACGGCCTGCTGCACATCTCGCAGATCCGCAAGCTCGCCGGTGGCAAGCGCGTGGAGAACGTCGAGGACGTGCTCGGCGTCGGTGCCAAGGTCCAGGTTGAGATCGCCGAGATCGACTCCCGCGGCAAGCTCTCGCTGATCCCGGTCGTCGAGGGTGAAGAGGCTGACGAGACGAAGGACGACGCCGCCAAGTGACGTCCCGTAGTTCCGTGACGACGGCCCGCACCTCCTCGGAGGCGCGGGCCGTCGCCCGTACCCAAACGCTTCTCAAGGGCAGCAACGGCATCGGCACGGTCCGCCGCACGGTCCTCCCCGGCGGCCTGCGCATCGTCACCGAGACCCTGCCCTCCGTACGCTCCGCCACCTTCGGTATCTGGGCCAACGTCGGATCACGCGACGAGACCCCGGCTCTGAACGGCGCGACGCACTACCTCGAACACCTCCTCTTCAAGGGCACCGACAAGCGCAGCGCCCTGGACATCTCCTCCGCCATCGACGCGGTCGGCGGCGAGATGAACGCCTTCACGGCGAAGGAGTACACCTGCTACTACGCGCGGGTCCTCGACACGGACCTGCCACTGGCCATCGATGTCGTCTGCGACATGCTGACCGGCTCACTGATCGCCCCCGAGGACGTCGACGCCGAACGCGGCGTCATCCTCGAGGAGATCGCGATGACGGAGGACGACCCGGGCGACTGCGTGCACGACCTGTTCGCGCACACGATGCTCGGCGACACCCCCCTGGGCCGCCCGGTCCTCGGCACGGTCGACACGGTCAACGCACTGAGTCGCGGCCAGATCGCCCGCTTCTACAAGAAGCACTACGACCCCACGCACCTCGTCGTCGCCGCCGCCGGCAACGTCGACCACGCCACGGTCGTACGCCAGGTCCGCAAGGCCTTCGAGCGGGCCGGAGCGCTCTCCCGCACCGACGCCACCCCGGTGGCGCCCCGCGCGGGCTCCCGCACGCTGCGTACCGCGGGCCGGGTCGAGCTCCTGAACCGCAAGACCGAGCAGGCCCACGTCGTCCTCGGCATGCCGGGACTGGCCCGCACGGACGAGCGCCGCTGGGCGCTGGGCGTACTCAACACCGCGCTCGGCGGCGGCATGAGCTCCCGCCTCTTCCAGGAGGTGCGGGAGAAGCGAGGTCTCGCCTACAGCGTCTACTCGTACACCTCGGGCTTCGCGGACTGCGGACTCTTCGGCGTGTACGCGGGCTGCCGGCCCAGCCAGGTCCACGACGTCCTCAAGATCTGCCGCGACGAGCTCGACCGTGTCGCGTCGGACGGACTGGACGACGAGGAGATCAGCCGCGCCATCGGCCAGCTCGCCGGGTCCACGGTCCTCGGGCTGGAGGACACCGGCGCGCTGATGAACCGCATCGGCAAGAGCGAACTGTGCTGGGGCGAGCAGATGTCCGTCGACGACATGCTGGCCCGTATCGCGCAGGTCACGCCGGACGACGTCCGGTCGGTGGCGGGCGAGGTCCTCGGACACCGCCCCTCGCTGTCGGTCATCGGCCCGCTCAAGGACAAACAGGCGGACCGTCTGCACGAGTCGGTCTCCTGAGGCCTGCCGTCCAACTCCCCACCCGAAAGAAGTAAGCATGAGCAAGCTGCGCGTAGCCGTTCTCGGTGCCGGGGGCCGTATCGGCTCCGAGGCGGTACGAGCCGTCGAGGCCGCCGACGACCTGGAGCTGGTGGCCGCACTCGGCCGCGGCGACAAGCTGGAGACCCTCGTGGACACCGGCGCCCAGGTCGTCGTCGAGCTCACCACACCGGCCTCGGTGATGGAGAACCTCGACTTCTCCGTCCGGCACGGCATCCACGCGGTGGTCGGCACCACCGGCTGGACCGACGAACGGCTCGCGCAGCTGAACACCTGGCTCTCCGGCTCGCCGGACACCGGTGTGCTCATCGCACCGAACTTCTCCATCGGCGCGGTCCTCACCATGAGGTTCGCCCAGCAGGCCGCACGCTACTTCGAGTCGGTCGAGGTCATCGAGCTCCACCACCCGAACAAGGCCGACGCGCCCTCCGGCACCGCCGCCCGCACCGCCCAGCTCATCGCCGCGGCCCGCCGCGAGGCGGGCAGCGCACCCCAGCCGGACGCCACCACGACGGCCCTGGACGGGGCGCGCGGCGCGGACGTCGACGGGATCCCGGTCCACTCGGTCCGGCTCCGCGGCCTGCTGGCCCACCAGGAGGTGCTGCTCGGGAGCGAGGGCGAGACCCTCACCATCCGGCACGACTCGCTGCACCACAGCAGCTTCATGCCGGGCATCCTGCTCGGTGCACGCCGCGTGCCGACCGCTCCGGGCCTCACGTTCGGCCTGGAAAACTTCCTCGACCTGAACTGACTGAGCCCACCGCCATGCGCGCAAAGATCACCTACACCGTCACCGCTGCCGTCCTGGTCTTCTACTTCGCCCTGGCCGGCAGCCGTGGCGTCCTGCTCATCCGGCACGGCACGCTGCTCACGGTGACCTTCGGGATCGCGGTGCTGATCCTGCCGCTGATCGGCATCTGGTTCCTCTGGAAGAACACCCAGTTCGTCCGGCGGGCCAACGCCCTGGCCGCCGAACTCGACGCGGAGGGCGGGCTGCCGGTCGACGACCTGGCCCGTACCCCGAGCGGCCGCATCGACCGCGACTCCGCCGACGCGGCGTTCGTCCGCCGACAGGCGGAGACGGAGGACACGCCGGACGATTGGCGCTGCTGGTTCCGGCTGGCTGTCGCCTACCAGGACGCCAGGGACACCCCACGGGCCCGCAAGGCCATGCAACGGGCGATCGCCCTGCACAGCCGCCGTACCGGCACCGCAAGCCAGGCAAGCACCGGAGACCCAGCGGGCACCTGAACCCCGTCCGGGCACCTGAATCCGGTCCCGGTACCTCAAGCCGGTCCGGGCACCTGAATCCGGTCCCGGCACCTCAAGCCCGTCCGGCGATTGAGGACAGTCTTTGAGCCGTCCGGCGATTGAGGACACAAAACAGCCGCCCGGCGACTGAGGGACACCCCGGTCGCCGGACGGCAAGGCCTCAGGGCCCTACTGCTGCCGGTACTCGTCCCCCCACGCCTCAATCGTGTCGGCAGCCCGGTCAAACGCCTCGCTCCGCGTCAGGAAGTCCGCGTTGGAGTCCGTGAGCAGCGGCGGCACCGCGTCGCCACCCCTGCGTACGACGATCAGGGCCTGCCCCTGAACCGTCCGGGGGAACCCGAGCCACTTCACCGGCTGCTGCACCGTACGGACCGCGGTGGCGCGGTTCCACGGCACGGTCGTCGTCCGGAAGAACCCGACGCGGCGCACGCCGTGCCGGCTCACCCAGGCGCCGATCCTCAGCATCCGCAGGGCGCAGATGATCACCGCGAGGGCGAGCGCGAGACATGCCCCCGCCCCGGGCATGGCCCCGGCGAACGCGATGATCATCCCCGCGAACAGGATGAACGAGGCGAGCAGCAGCAGGGTGGCCGCGGCCGCGACCCGCCACGGTCCGGGGCGGTAGGGACGCCGCCAGCTGTCGTGGTCGTCGAACGGCAGCGCGACATCCTCAGCGCTCGCGTCAAACGCGCGGTCGGCCGTCAGGAAGGGCAGGGGCACGACTGATCCTCACTCACAAGCACGCTCGATTGCTGTGCCCGGTGAGGCTACCGAGGGGGTGACCGCCCGTACCACCCGAGGGGGCCCGTACGAGTCAGTGCCCCGGTGCTGCCTCGGTCTGCTGGCTGTGCGAAAGCGACTGATCGGGTGCCAGGGCGGGAAGGCCCAGCAGCAGTGATCCGGCGAGTCCGGCGATCACGGCGAACCCGACGAGGCTGCGGGCCGCCAGCTGGGAGACAGTGGTGCGCTCCCGGGGCGGCGGTGTGACGTTACTGCGGAATCGGTCGGCCTCGGCCACGAACGAGAACGGGACGGCTTCACGCCGGCGGAACATGAGGTAACTCTCCTTGAACTCTGTTTTGAGTGGTGCTACTGAGTCAGACGGATGGCGAGCCCGATCGGTGCCCCGAATCGCCGAATTGGTCGAAAGAATCCTCGAAAGGCCGGTGCCGACCGCGTTGTCAGTGGCGGCCCGTAGAGTGGGCGCCGCCCGAGCGACGCCATTGGAAGGACCCCGCCGGTGACCGAGACCCCCGAGCCCGCAAAGCCCAGCTTCCGCAGCGATGTCACCGTTGACCTGGTGAAACATGCCGCAGGCGACTCCGATGTGCTCTTCGCCGCCCGTGTCTCCACGGCCGGTGAGCAGTCCCTGGAGGAGGTCACCAAGGATCCTGAGCGCTCCAAGGGGCTCATCAACTACTTGATGCGGGACCGGCACGGAAGCCCGTTCGAGCACAACTCGATGACCTTCTTCATCAGCGCCCCGATCTTCGTCTTCCGCGAGTTCATGCGGCACCGCGTCGGCTGGTCGTACAACGAGGAATCGGGCCGCTACAGGGAGCTGGAACCGGTTTTCTACGTGCCGGGGGAGTCCCGCAAGCTCGTCCAGCAGGGCCGCCCCGGCAAGTACGAGTTCGTCGAGGGCACCGAGGCGCAGCAGGAGCTCACCGGCCGCGTCATGGAGGACTCGTACCGCCAGGCGTACGACGCCTACCAGGAGATGCTCGCCGCGGGGGTGGCCCGTGAGGTGGCCCGCGCGGTCCTCCCTGTCGGCCTGTTCTCCTCGATGTACGCCACGTGCAACGCCCGCTCGCTGATGCACTTCCTCGGCCTGCGCACCCAGCACGAGCTGGCCAAGGTTCCGTCCTTCCCGCAGCGCGAGATCGAAATGGTCGGCGAGCAGATGGAGGCGCACTGGGCGGGGCTCATGCCGCTCACCCATGCAGCCTTCAACAAAAATGGACGAGTAGCCCCATAGGCGGTGTCCGTATTGCGGCGTTTCGTGAAGTTCATCTAGGCTGATCAAACGGACCCGGCACTGCTTGAACCCCCGAGCAGGCAGTGCCGGGCTCCTATCGCTTGTCCCCCCGAGGGGACACCCGGCGCCGAGCAACGAGTAGCGTGTTACCCATGGCTCCGATCTCCACTCCGCAGACCCCCTTCGGGCGGGTCCTCACCGCTATGGTCACGCCCTTCACGGCGGACGGTGCACTCGACCTCGACGGCGCCCAGCGGCTCGCCACTCATCTGGTGGACGCAGGCAACGACGGCCTGATCATCAACGGCACCACCGGCGAGTCCCCGACCACCAGCGACGCGGAGAAAGACCAGCTCGTAAGGGCTGTGCTGGAAGCGGTGGGAGACCGGGCGCACGTCGTCGCCGGCATCGGGACCAACGACACCCGCCACAGCGTCGAGCTCGCCCGCACGGCCGAGCGAAGCGGTGCCCACGGCCTCCTCGCGGTGACGCCGTACTACAACAAGCCGCCGCAGGAGGGCCTGCTGCGGCACTTCACGGCGATCGCGGACACCACCGGTCTGCCGGTGATGCTCTACGACATTCCCGGCCGCAGCGGTGTGCCGATCGACACAGAGACGCTCGTGAGGCTCGCGGAGCACCCGCGCATCGTGGCCAACAAGGACGCCAAGGGTGACCTCGGCCGAGCCAGCTGGGCCATCGCCCAGTCGGGCCTGGCCTGGTACTCGGGCGACGACATGCTGAACCTCCCGCTCCTCTCGGTCGGCGCGGTCGGCCTCGTCTCCGTCGTCGGTCATGTCGTCACCCCCGACCTGCGGGCCCTCCTGGAGGCCTTCGTCGGTGGCGACGTCCAGAAGGCCACGGAGATCCACCAGAAGCTGCTGCCCGTCTTCACCGGCATGTTCCGCACCCAGGGCGTGATCACCACCAAGGCCGCACTGACCCTCCAGGGTCTGCCCGCCGGCCCGCTGCGGCTCCCCCTGGTGGAACTCTCCGCACACGAAACGGCGCAGCTCAAGATCGATCTCGCCGCCGGTGGGGTACAGCTGTAACCACAGACTTCACAACTGAATACGCGAAGAACACTCGCAAGAGGGCAACACCCCAAGACAACAGCAAGTGCACGAATGACATGCGCGCCACGTGCCCAAGCGGTACGTGGCGCGTGTGGTAAGGAGAGTCTTTTGAGTCATCCGCATCCTGAACTCGGCACCCCGCCGAAGCTTCCGAAGGGCGGCCTGCGGGTCACCCCGCTCGGCGGCCTCGGTGAAATCGGCCGCAACATGACGGTCTTCGAGTACGGCGGCCGCCTGCTCATCGTCGACTGCGGCGTCCTCTTCCCCGAGGAGGAGCAGCCCGGAATCGACCTGATCCTTCCGGACTTCACGACGATCCGGGACCGCCTCGACGACGTCGAGGGCATCGTCCTCACGCACGGCCACGAGGACCACATCGGTGGTGTCCCGTATCTGCTGCGCCTGAAGCCGGACATCCCGCTGATCGGCTCCAAGCTGACCCTCGCGCTCATCGAGGCGAAGCTCCAGGAGCACCGCATCCGTCCGTACACCCTTGAGGTCACGGAGGGCCAGCGCGAGCGCATCGGCGTCTTCGACTGCGAGTTCATCGCGGTCAACCACTCCATCCCGGACGCCCTCGCGGTCGCCATCCGCACGCCTGCGGGCATGGCCGTCGCCACCGGCGACTTCAAGATGGACCAGCTTCCGCTGGACGGCCGCCTCACCGACCTGCACGCCTTCGCGCGGCTGAGCGAGGAGGGCATCGACCTGCTGCTCTCCGACTCGACCAACGCGGAGGTGCCCGGCTTCGTACCGCCCGAGCGGGACATCTCGAACGTCCTGCGGACGGTATTCGCCAATGCCCAGAAGCGGATCATCGTGGCGAGCTTCGCCAGCCACGTGCACCGCATCCAGCAGATCCTCGACGCGGCCCACGAGTACGGCCGCAGGGTCGCCTTCGTCGGACGGTCGATGGTCCGGAACATGGGTATCGCCCGTGACCTGGGTTATCTGAAGGTTCCCGCGGGCCTGGTCGTCGACGTCAAGACCCTCGACGACCTGCCGGACGACGAGGTCGTGCTGGTCTGCACGGGTTCGCAGGGCGAGCCGATGGCGGCCCTGTCCCGGATGGCCAACCGTGACCACCAGATCCGTATCGTCCAGGGCGACACGGTCATCCTGGCGTCGTCGCTGATCCCCGGCAACGAGAACGCGGTCTACCGCGTGATCAACGGTCTGACCCGCTGGGGCGCCAACGTCATCCACAAGGGCAACGCCAAGGTCCACGTCTCGGGCCATGCCTCGGCCGGCGAGCTGCTGTACTTCTACAACATCTGCAAGCCGAAGAACCTGATGCCGGTCCACGGCGAATGGCGCCACCTCAGGGCCAACGCCGAACTGGGCGCCCTCACCGGCGTGCCGAAGGACCACATCGTCATCGCCGAGGACGGCGTGGTCGTCGACCTGATCGACGGCAAGGCCAAGATCGTCGGCAAGGTCCAGGCGGGCTATGTGTACGTGGACGGCCTCTCGGTCGGCGACGTCACCGAGACCTCTCTCAAGGACCGCCGGATCCTCGGCGACGAGGGGATCATCTCCGTCTTCATCGTGGTCGACAGCAACTCCGGCAAGATCGTGGGCGGCCCCCACATCCAGGCCCGGGGCTCCGGTATCGACGACTCGGCGTTCAGCGCGGTCGTACCGAAGGTCCAGGACGCACTCAACAAGTCGGCCCAGGACGGTGTGATGGAGCCTCACCAGCTCCAGCAGCTGGTCCGCCGCACGGTGGGCAAGTGGGTCTCCGACACCTACCGCCGGCGTCCGATGATCCTTCCCGTCGTCGTCGAGGTCTGACCCCGACAGGCGCGAACTCCGGAGCGGGGCCCCCGATTTGCATCGGGGAGCCCCGCTCCAGTACGTTTACGTCTCCGCCTCACCGGGAAGCGCCGCGCACACTCGTGCGCAGCGAGCGTCCTGCGGAGGATGGAAATTCCGACTCAGAAGTTCTGATAAAGTCGGATCCGCCGAAAGGCAAGGCCACTTCAACGGCCACCGGAAATCAAATTCGAACCGGAAACGGAACGAAATTGAGTCTGGTAAGGTTGGAACCGCTGGAAAGGGAAAGCGCGAAAGCGAATTCCCCGAAAGCAATCCCGCTTCGACCGGGAATCGGACACGAAAGAGTCTGATAGAGTCGGAAACGCAAGACCGAAGGGAAGCGCCCGGAGGAAAGCCTCAGAGAATGTT
>NZ_JBFAJY010000054.1:5027-37154 GCF_040655445.1 Streptomyces sp. NPDC050423 | reverse complement strand
GGTCTTGCGTTTCCGACTCTATCAGACTCTTTCGTGTCCGATTCCCGGTCGAAGCGGGCCTCGCAATTTCCGCTTTCCAGTTCTTCGCTTTCGCGCTTTCCCTTTCCAGCGGTTCCAACCTTACCAGACTCAATTTCGTTCCGTTTCCGGTTCGAATTTGATTTCCGGTGGCCGTTGGAGTGGCCTTGCCTTTCGGCTTATTCGACTTTATCAGAAACAGTTCGGCCGAACTAATCGGCTTCGTGATCCAGAGAGTGGGAATCAATGGCTCTGCGGAAATTCAATTTCCGGTGAGAGCGAGATGACGCTAACTGCTGGGCCCGAACTTGTCCAGTTCGAGGCAACCGTTCGAATCTACCTCCCCCAGTCCGCCGTGTCAACGGTTTTTTGGGGCGAGGAGGAGACTAGCAGGTCAGGAGAGCCGTACGCACATCAGGCGGCAACCGGAAGTTCGGCGCTGCGTTCGGCGTCGGCGATGTCGCCGGCGTCGCCGGTTCGGGCTGCGCGGCCGCCCAGGATGTAGACGTAGGCCAGAAAGGCCAGCTCGGCGGCGATTCCGATGGCGATACGGGCCCAGGTCGGGAGGCCGGAGGGGGTGACGAAGCCTTCGATGACACCCGAGACGAACAGGATCAGGGCCAGTCCGATGGCCATGCCGAGCGCGGCGCGGCCCTGCTGCGCCAGGGCGGTCCGCCGGGTGCGGGAACCAGGGTCGATGACCGTCCAGCCCAGACGCAGGCCGGTGCCGGCCGCCACGAAGACGGCTGTGAGCTCAAGCAGTCCGTGCGGAAGGATCAGACCGAGGAAGGTGTCGAGCCGGCCGGCCGAGGACATCAGCCCGATGCCTACCCCGAGGTTGAGCACGTTGAGGAAGACGATCCAGATCACCGGGACGCAGAGGAACGCGCCCAGCACCAGGCACATGGCCGCGGCCTGGGCGTTGTTCGTCCAGACCTGGGCGGCGAACGAGGCCGCTGGATGGCTGGAGTAGTAGGTCTCGTACTCGCCGCCAGGACTGGTCATGCGGCGGAGGTCGTCCGGGGCGGCGATGGCCGACTGGACTTCCGGGTGGGTACCGATCCACCAGCCGATCAGCGCGGCCAGGAGCGTGGAGAGGACGGCTGTGGGTATCCACCAGTGCCTGGAACGGTAGACCGCCGCGGGAAATCCTGCCGCGAGGAAGTTCGCGGCGTCGCGCCACGAGGCGCGGCGGGTGCCGGTCACCGTGGCGCGGGCACGGGCCACCAGTTGTGTGAGGCGCGCGATGAGCAGAGGGTCGGGGGCACTGGACTGGATCAGGGAGAGATGGGTTGCCGTCTGCTGGTAGAGGTCGACGAGTTCGTCGGCTTCCGCACCTGTGAGCCTGCGCCCGCGGTGCAGGAGATGATCCAGGCGGTCCCACTCGCTGCGGTGGGCGTTGACGAATACGTCGAGGTCCATGGTCGGCTGCTGCTCCAGGCATGGGTGCGTACGGGTCCGTACTGCTGCGGCGCGTTTGCGGGTCAGCTTGGCAGACTGTGGCCCCGAGGGGCAGGGATGGTCGGCGAAGGGTGGGCGGCGATGAGTGAGCTCGTGACCGGGGACGCGGTCGTGCTGGGGCTGCGGCCGGCGAAATTGCCGAGCCGTGCGCTGGCTCTGGCCATCGATCTGGTGGCGGTGGGGACGGTGTTCGTCCTGGTGTCGGTCGGACTGACCATGGCGACGGCCGCGCTGGACGGGGCGGCATCCGCCGCCATCTCCGTGGCGACGTTCCTGTTGGTCCTGGTGGGAGCGCCGATAGCGGTGGAGACGCTCAGCCACGGCCGTTCGTTGGGGAAGCTGGCGTGCGGGCTGCGGGTGGTGCGGGACGACGGGGGGCCGATCCGGTTCCGGCACGCGCTGGTGCGTGGGGCGATGGGTGTCGTGGAGATCCTCATGACACTCGGGGTGGTCGCCTCCGTCGCGTCGCTGGTGTCGGCGCGTGGGAGGCGGCTCGGGGACGTCTTCGCGGGGACGCTCGTCGTTCGGGAGCGGCTGCCGGCGGGCCGGGCCGCCGCTGTTCCCCCTCCGCCTCCCTGGCTGGTGGGACGCTTCGCCGGGCTGGATCTGTCGGCGGTTCCGGACGGACTGTGGCTGGCGGTACGGCAGTACCTGACGCGGATGCACCAGCTGGACGCCGACGTGGGCCAGGCCATGGCGGCCCGGCTGGCCGGAGAGCTCGCCGGGTGGACCGGGGTTCCGGCTCCGGTGGGCGTGCCCGCCGCCGCGTACCTGGCGGCCGTGGTGAACGAACGGCAGGCTCGGGATGCGCAGCGGATGTCCGCCGCTGCCCGTGCCTCCGCTGACGGCTCCGGCGGTACGGGCGGGCTGCGTCAATCTCCCGGCGCGGGTTCAGCGCCTCCGACGGTGCCTGCGGGGGCCGGGGATGTGGCGGCTCCCGGGGCGGATCGGGCGCGGCCGCCTGCGACCGGGTTCGCACCGCCCGCCTAGGGAGTGCTCAACGCCGCGAGCGTGGTGTCAGGCGTCGCGCGCCGGACGGGACTTCGCGGACACGGCCTAGCGGGTCGAGGGCGGGGATTCCAGCTCTTCGAGCTCGATGCCAGGGGCCGAGAGGACCACGTCGCCGGCGATGTGGATGGTGTGCTGATCGCCGGTGTCCAAGGCGTTGACCTGGTATTCGTCCACGGTCAGCGGTCCGTTGTCAGTGGCGTGCGTTTCACTGTTCACCAGGGCCCAGGACTGGTCGACGGTACGGGGTGCGAGGACCGGATCCGTGAAGGCGACGACGCGGAGGCGGGTCGCGGGGGAATCGGGGGTGAGGCGCAACAGGCGTGCGGTCGCGATGAGAAAGGCGGGGGAAGTGCCGGTGAAGGTGTGGGCGCGGACATTGCCTTCGTCGGCGTGAGTGCCGGTCGGATCGGAGCGGACCCAGGTGACGCCTTCGAGGGCGGCGCCGCGGACCTGCCAGCTCGCGGCGTGGAGTTCGAGACGGATCGGGCGGCCGAGTTCGTCCAGGGTGAGATCGATGGATCCGAGGTGGTCGCCGGACGGGGCGGTCGTCTGGGAGACATAGCGCCAGCCGGAAGGGCCGGGGGCGCAGTGGAAGTGCTCTTCACCGAGGGGGGTGTGGTCGTGAAGATCGTGGAGCGAATAACTGCCGCGGGGCATGGGGTCCTTCGGGTTCCTCGGGCTGTGCGGGTGCGGTAACGACGCAGGCCCCCGACACGGGGGTGCGGGGGCCTGCGTTCGTAGCTGCTGCGCTGTGCTGCTGAGTCACCGGGCCTGCTGACGCTGTCGCGTCCGCACGCTCGGGGTCCGGGGCCGCGGGGCCCGCCGGTGGTCGGTCACCTGCGGGCCGTCGCGGCCACGGGATCAGTAGCGGTAGTGGTCGGACTTGTACGGGCCGTCGACCTCGACGCCGATGTAGGCGGCCTGCTCGGGGCTGAGCGTCGTGAGCCTCACTCCGAGCGCGGCGAGGTGGAGGCGGGCGACCTTCTCGTCGAGGTGCTTGGGCAGCACGTAGACGTCGGTCGGGTACTCCTCGGGCTTGGTGAACAGCTCGATCTGGGCCAGGGTCTGGTCCGCGAACGAGTTGGACATGACGAACGAGGGGTGGCCCGTGGCGTTGCCCAGGTTCAGCAGACGGCCCTCGGACAGCACGATGAGGACCTTGCCGTCGGAGAACGTCCAGGTGTGGACCTGCGGCTTGACCTCGTCCTTGACGATGCCGTCAATGGCGGCGAGGCCCGCCATGTCGATCTCGTTGTCGAAGTGGCCGATGTTCCCGACGATGGCCTGGTGCTTCATCCGGGCCATGTCGGCGGCCATGATGATGTCCTTGTTGCCCGTCGTGGTGACGAAGATGTCGCCCTGCTCCACGACGTCGTCGAGGGTGGCCACCTGGTAGCCGTCCATCGCCGCCTGAAGGGCGCAGATCGGGTCGATCTCCGTGATGATCACCCGGGCGCCCTGGCCGCGCAGGGACTCCGCGCAGCCCTTGCCCACGTCGCCGTAGCCGCAGACGACGGCGGTCTTGCCGCCGATCAGGACGTCGGTGGCGCGGTTGATGCCGTCGATCAGCGAGTGGCGGCAGCCGTACTTGTTGTCGAACTTCGACTTGGTGACCGCGTCGTTGACGTTGATCGCCGGGAACAGGAGGGTGCCGTCACGGTGCATCTCGTACAGCCGGTGCACACCGGTGGTGGTCTCCTCGGTGACACCGCGGATCTCGGACGCCAGCTGGGTCCACTTCTGCGGGGCCTCGCCGAGGGTGCGGTTCAGCACGGTGAGGACGTTGGCGTACTCGTCGCTGTCCGCGGTCGACGGGTCCGGGGCCGCCCCGGCCTTCTCGAACTCCACGCCCTTGTGGACGAGGAGGGTGGCGTCGCCACCGTCGTCGAGGATCATGTTCGGGCCGCCGGTCGGGGTGTTCGGCCAGGTCAGGGCCTGCTCCGTGCACCACCAGTACTCTTCGAGCGACTCGCCCTTCCAGGCGAAGACCGGGAGGCCGGCCGGGGCGTCCGGGGTGCCGTTCGGACCGACCGCGATGGCCGCGGCCGCGTGGTCCTGGGTCGAGAAGATATTGCAGGAGGCCCAGCGGACCTCGGCGCCGAGGGCGACCAGGGTCTCGATCAGCACGGCGGTCTGCACGGTCATGTGCAGCGAACCGGTGATGCGGGCACCGGCCAGCGGCTGCGTGGCGGCGTACTCCTTGCGGATCGACATCAGGCCGGGCATCTCGTGCTCGGCGAGGTTGATCTCCTTGCGGCCGAAGGCTGCGAGGGAGAGGTCGGCGACCTTGAAGTCCTGGCGATTGGCGACCGTCGTCATAACGGGCTGCTCCTCGTGATGGGTCGAGGGTGGGTGGGCGGCTCTGCGGCGCCGGGCACACGAATGCCCGAGCGGCTCGCAGCGCAGTCCGTCGGAGGCCCTCTCTCCCTCGGCCGGTCCGGGATACGGACCGATCGACCGCCATCAGCAGCGACGTCTGGCACTGCACTCGAATCTACACCGAACGGCCCAGCCGCTCCCAGCCCACCGGGTCCGAAAGCGGCCTCGAAGGCGCGTCGGGTGCGTTCAATGGCCGGATTCAGTCGGGCCGGCCGGGGTGTCGGGGGCCTCGTCGGGCGTGGTGGCTGTGGGCGTGGTGGGTGTGGTGGGTGTGGTGGCGGTGGGGTCGGTGGCTACGGCGGTTGATCCGCCCGAGCCGTTGGCCGAGCCGTTGGCCGGGTCCTTGGCCGGGTCCTTGGCCGGGTCCTTGGCCGGGTTGGTGCCGGACCGGGCCGCGGCCTCGTTGTAGATGTCCGGTTCCAGGTAGATGACCCGCGCGATCGGGACCGCCTCACGGATGCGGGACTCGGCGGCGTTGATGGCGTTGGCGACCTCGGTGGCCGTGTCGTCGTGCTGGACCGCGATCTTGGCGGCGACCAGCAGTTCTTCCGGGCCGAGGTGGAGCGTACGCATGTGGATGATGCCGGTGACGGTGTCGCCGTCCACGACCGCGGCCTTGATCTTCTCGACCTGGTCGGTGCCGGCGGCCTCGCCGAGCAGCAGGGACTTGGTCTCGGCGGCCAGGACGATCGCGATCACGATCAGCAGGATGCCGATGCAGAGGGTGCCGATGCCGTCCCACACCCCGTCACCGGTGCCGACGGCCAGGCCCACGCCGGCGAGTGCGAGCACCAGGCCGATGAGCGCGCCGAAGTCCTCCAGCAGCACGACGGGGAGTTCGGGGGCCTTCGCGCGGCGGATGAACTCGGTCCAGGACAGGGCGCCGCGGGTCTGGTTGGACTCCTTGATGGCCGTACGGAAGGAGAAGCCCTCGGCGATGACCGCGAAGACCAGGACCCCGACCGGCCAGTACCAGGCCTCGATCTGGTGCGGATTCTTGATCTTCTCGTAGCCCTCGTACACCGCGAACATGCCGCCGACCGAGAACAGCACGATGGAGACGAGGAAGGCGTAGACGTAGCGCTCGCGCCCGTACCCGAAGGGGTGCTGGGGGGTGGCCTCGCGCTTGGCCTTCTTGCCGCCGAGCAGCAGCAGTCCCTGATTGCCCGAGTCGGCGAGCGAGTGGACGCTCTCCGCGAGCATCGACGACGAGCCACTGAACAGGAACGCCACGAATTTGGCCACTGCGATCGCGAGGTTGGCGCCGAGCGCCGCCACGATCGCCTTGGTACCGCCTGACGCACTCATGGGTGCCTGGTGTCCCTTCGTTCGGTGCTGCGGCTCCGGCGGCCGCGGTACGGCCGGACATTCTTGCAGTCCATGGTGCGGACGGTACGTCAGGCCACCACAGTGGCACGGAACAGCGTGCCCGCACCGGACACTTCGGCCTTCTCCCCGGCCGGTACGAAGACCGAGTCGCCGGGTACGAGACCGAGGTCGCCGGTCCGGGGGGCGCCCGCCGTGCAGAGCAGGATCTGCGGTGTGGCCGCGGTCAGGTCGACGGGGTCGGCGCCCGGTGAGAGGTCGAAGCGGGAGAGCCGGAACTCGTCGGCCGGCGTCTCGTAGAGCTCCTCGCCGGACGGGGACGCCTCGGGCCGCAGGACCCCGGGATCGGTCGCCTCGAAGCGGACGATGCGCAGGAGTTCGGGTACGTCGATGTGCTTGGGCGTCAGTCCGCAGCGCAGCACGTTGTCCGAGTTCGCCATGATTTCGACGCCGAGGCCGTCGAGGTAGGCGTGCGGGACCCCGGCGCCGAGGAACAGCGCCTCGCCGGGCTGGAGTTGTACGTAGTTCAGCAGCATGGCCGCGATGACGCCCGCGTCGCCCGGGAAGTGGTGGGCGATGCGCGCGTACGGGGCGAACGCGCCGCCGAGCCGTTCCGCTGCGGCTGCCGCGGCGGTCACCGTCTCCGCCATCTGCGCCGGGTCCGCCGTCAGGATCGCCGTGAGGACCTCGCGCAGCGCGGCCTCCTCGGGGTGGGCGCGGAGCAGATCGGCGTACGGCTTGAGCGAGTCGACGCCCAGCGCCTCCATCGCCTCGGCCGCCTCGATGGGCTTGCGGAAGCCGCACAGGCCGTCGAAGGGGGTGAGCGCGCAGATCAGCTCGGGCTTGTGGTTGGCGTCCTTGTACGTGCGGTGGGGTGCGTCGACCGCGACAGACCTGCGCTCCTCGTCCGCGTAACCCTGCTGTGCCTGGGCGAGGTCGGGGTGGACCTGGAGGGAGAGCGGGGCTCCGGCGGCGAGCAGCTTGAGGAGGAAGGGGAGACGGGGGCCGAACCTGTCCACGGTGGCCGTGCCGAGCTCACCGACGGGGTCGGCGGCGATGACGTCGGTGAGGGGCTGCTCGGTGGGGGGCTGCGGGGTGCCGGGGGCCGCGCCGGGGCCGGTGCGGGTTATCCGGGAGGGGGCTCCAGGATGCGCCCCCATCCACATCTCGGCCTGGGGCTCGCCGGTGGGGGCGACACCCAGCAGGGCGGGGATGGCGGTGGTGGAGCCCCAGGCGTACGGGCGCACGGTGTTGGAGAGCCGGTCCATGGAGTTCGTCCTCGTGCTTTGTGGGATGCGTGGTTCTTGGGGGTGCGTGGTTCTTGGGGATGCGATACGGGGCTGGGAGCTCTGGGTGCGTGGGTCCTGCGGCGGGCGTGAGGGCTGGTCTCCTGCTGCGCCGCACTCCGCGTCGGTGGTTCAGGCGCGGACTTCCGAGGCGAGGGACAGGTAGACGGCCGCGAAGTCGGTGACCGCGAGGAGTTCGGCGAGGGCTTCGAGCCGGCTGCCCTCCTCCGGTTCGAGTTCGCTGATCGGTGTCTCGTGGCCCAGGGCGAGTTCGCGGGCCGCGGGGGCCGCGCTCAGGCCGCCGGTGGGCCGGTCCCGGAGCAGGACGACCCGGGCGTGCAGGGCCTCCGGCTCGTCGACCCGGTCACGGAAGAACTCGTCGGGGTTCGCTCCCGCGGCGAAGGCCCCGGCCAGCAGACCCCCGTGAGCGGGGAGCGCCTCGGGGAGTTCGGCCGCGAGGGCGGGGCGGCCCGAGAGCTCGGCCAGGACCGCGGCGAACCGCCGTCCGACCGGGGCCGCGGCCTCGCCCTCCGTCCAGACGAGGGGGAGGCTGTCCGCGAGTTCGGCGGCCAGGGTCTTGGCCGGATTGCTGTACGTGGCGATGGCCGGCCCACAGCGTTCCGCCGTGCGGTCCAGACGGTCGGCGACGCTTTGCAGCGTCTCCGGGGGCGCGGTGACCAGGCCGACTCGGTCGAGCAGCGCGAGCAGCGGGGTGAACAGGGCCCAGAGGGTGCCCGGTCCCGCGGCCGACGTCTCGGCGTCGTACTCGCCGTGCGGGGCGGAGGCCATCGGTACGACGAGGCCGTGCCCGCCGTCGACCGCCTCGCGCAGCGGCGACTGCCGGGGTGCGACGGCCACGACGGTGCAGCCGCGGCGGTAGGCCTGCTCGGCGACGAGGGCCAGGCCGGGTTCGGAGCCGTCCGCCGTGGCGATGAGCAGCAGGTCGAGGGAGCCGGCCCAGCCGGGCAGCGTCCAGCGCATCGCGCCCGCGGCGGGGGCGACGCCGGTGGGGTGGATGCGCGTGACCGGCGCGGAGGCCCCGGCGAGGGCGGCGATCAGGTCGGCGACACCGGATGCGGCGGTGCCGGAGCCCGCGACCAGGACGGCGCGCGGACGGCCCTCCGGGTTCAGCGCGGCGATGCCGGCCTCCGTCGCGTGCCGGGCGGCGGTACGGACCCTCGCCCCGGCCTCGGCGGCGCCGCGCAGCAGACCGCGGCGGTCGGCTCGGGCCAGGGCTTCCGGGGCGTCGAGCAACGACTCGTCGAGCATGGGGACGGTCCTCCGATCACGCGCTGATCACCGTGCGAGGTGTGGGGCCCGGTTACGCGGGGCGGCGGGCCTCGTCGACGAGGAGGACGGGAATACCGTCCCGTACCGGGTAGGCCAGGCCGCAGTCCTTGCCCGTGCAGACCAGTTCGGGGCTGTCGGCCGCCGACCGGTCGTCGAGGGGGGAATGGCAGGCCGGGCAGGCCAGGATCTCCAGGAGGCCGGCTTCGAGCGGCATGGGGTGGGTCCCTTCGGGCGGGCGCGAGTGCGTGTTCTTGTTCTTGCTGCTTGCTTGCTGCTGGTTCTTGCTGCTTGTTCTTGGATCGGGCGACGTCAGCCTACCGCTGGGGTGGCGGGGGCGCGGCCTGGCCGGGGGGCTCTTGTGGAGGGGTGTGGTGGGGGTGGGTACGGCTGGGTGTGCCTGAGGCGGGCCCTGTCCCCGCCCCGCCCCTTCCCGTAACCGGGGCTCCGCCCCGGACCCCGCTCCTCAAACGCCGGAGGGGCTGGAAAGGGAGGGGCTGGAACAAAGCTCAGGAGGGGCTTGAGTCGGGGGCAGTGGTTTCTGGCCTCCGGATCAAGGACAGGGCTTCGTCCCGTACGGCCTTCATCGTCTCTTCCTCGCGGGCCTCGACGTTCAGGCGCAGCAGCGGTTCGGTGTTGGAGGCCCGGAGGTTGAACCACCAGTCCGGGGCCGTGACCGTCAGGCCGTCCAGGTCGTCGGTGCTCACGCCCTCGCGGTCGGCGAACGCCGCCCGCACCTGGGCCGTGCGGGCCGGCTGGTCGTCGACCGTGGAGTTGATCTCGCCGGAGCCGGTGTAGCGGTCGTACTGGGCGACCAGGGCGGAGAGGGGTTCCGGCCGGCCGCCCAGGGCGGCCAGGACGTGGAGGGCGGCGAGCATGCCCGTATCCGCGTTCCAGAAGTCGCGGAAGTAGTAGTGCGCCGAGTGCTCGCCGCCGAAGATCGCCCCGTGTGCGGCCATCTCCGCCTTGATGAAGGAGTGGCCCACCCGGGTCCGGACCGGGGTGCCGCCGTTCTCGCGTACGACCTCCGGGACCGAATGGGACGTGATCAGGTTGTGGATGACCGTGCCCCGGCCGCCGTTGCGCGCCAGTTCGCGGGCCGCGACCAGGGCGGTGATCGCCGACGGGGAGACCCCCTCACCCCGTTCGTCCACGACGAAGCAGCGGTCCGCGTCTCCGTCGAAGGCCAGGCCCAGATCGGCGCCCTCGGCCACCACCCGGGCCTGGAGGTCGACGATGTTCCTGGGGTCCAGGGGGTTGGCCTCGTGGTTGGGGAACGTGCCGTCCAGCTCGAAGTACAGCGGGACGAGGTCGACGGGCAGGTCCGCGAAGACCGTGGGGACCGTGTGGCCGCCCATGCCGTTGCCCGCGTCCACGACCACCTTCAGCGGCCGGATGGCGGTCAGGTCCACCAGCGACAGCAGGTACGCGGCGTAGTCGGTGAGTGTGTCCCGTGCGGTGACCGTGCCGGGGGTGGCGGCCGGCTGCGGGGTGCCGGTCACGGACCACTGCTCGACCAGGGTGCGGATCTCGGCGAGGCCGGTGTCCTGGCCCACCGGTGCGGCGCCCGCGCGGCACATCTTGATGCCGTTGTACTGCGCCGGGTTGTGCGAGGCCGTGAACATCGCGCCGGGCAGGTCCAGCGACCCCGACGCGTAGTAAAGCTGGTCCGTCGAGCACAGACCGATCATCGTGACGTCCGCGCCGCGGGCCGCCGCGCCCCGGGCGAAGGCTCCCGAGAGGGTGGGGGACGTGGGGCGCATGTCGTAGCCGATCACGATCGCGGGTGCGGCCGTCACCTCGACGAACGCCGCTCCGAACTGCTCGGCCAGGGCTTCGTCCCACTGGTCGGGCACGACTCCGCGAACGTCGTACGCCTTCACGAGCTGCGACAGGTCTGCAGTCACGGGACGGTCCTCCTGAGGGTTTCTTCGGACCGCCAAACTACCCGGCGGCCCGGGTCACCTCGCGCTCCGGGGACGCGGAGCGCCACGACTCACGCGCGGGAGACGGCCGCCGGCTCAGGAGTCGGGCGAGCGCAGCACGCGGAGGTGGCCCCTGCGGGCGACCTCCGCCGGATCCGCGGTACGCGGACCGCCGCCCCTGGGCCCGTCGCCGCGGTCGTGCGGACGGGCGGCTTCCCGTACGGCGTTGGCGAGCGCTTCGAGGTCGTCACCGCTGGGACGGACGGGCGCGGAGGGGTCGGAGAGCCGGACGACCTCCCAGCCGCGTGGCGCGGTCAGCCGCTCACTGTGCTCGGCACAGAGGTCGTAGCAGTGGGGCTCGGCGTAGGTGGCGAGCGGGCCGAGGACCGCAGTCGAGTCGGCATAGACGTACGTCAGTGTCGCGACGGCAGGGCGGCCGCACGCGGTGCGCGAACAGCGACGTACAGGGCTCACGATGTTGGACGCTACCGCACTCTTGAGCGGGCTGCGACGACTGTCCCTCAGCTCACCCCACCGTGTCGCCCTGTGACCCCGGGTACGGCCGCCTCCGGGGAACTCCCGCTGACCTGCACGGCATCAGAAGGTCGCAGGTCGTGACGGTGTCGCGACGGCAAGGATTCCGGTCACCATTCGCCTTGAAAACGGTCATAAGGCAGAAGGTGAACGGTCATGAGCGGGGCCGGAAACAGGCTCCCTCGTGGCCGGAACGCTCAAGAGCGGACAAGCCACGGACAGCCCGCGGACAGGCCGGTTCGTCCCCGGGCAGCCGCCGTCCGCCCGCCCCGCGGAGCGTTACGCTGCGTCGGTGATGGACAGTCCCGTACCGCCCCACCCGTCCGAGCCGCGACCGCGGCGCCGAGACCGACACGGCCGAGGCATGCGTGGGCCCGTCGCCCCGCCCCAGGTGCCGCTCTCGGCCAGCCGTGCGGACAGCTTCCGTGATCTCGTGCAGGACTCCGTGGAGCGGCTGGAGCGGCGCTGGCCGCAGCTGGCCGAGGTCGACTTCGTGGTCCTCGATGTGCCGAGCACCGGGGAGGAGACCGTTCCGCTCGGGAACGCGTTGTCCGCCGAGAAGGAACGGCCGGCGCAGATCGTCGTCTACCGGCGTCCCGTCGAGATCCGCACCAAGAACCGCGACGAGCGTGCGCTGCTGGTGCACGAGGTCGTGGTGGAGCAGGTCGCGGACCTGCTCGGGCTCGCCCCGGAGTCGGTCGACCCCCGGTACGGGCAGGAGTAGCGGGCGGGAGCGGGCGCCTCGTTCGCCGGCCCCCGCCCCGGCCCCCGCCCGCGTTCAGTCGTCCAGGACCGACAGGTCCTGTTCGGCCGTCGGCACCTCGACCGTTCCGCCGTCGTCCGGCAGCGTCTGCACCGTGAACATCGGGATGCCGTCCTGCGGAAGGGTGAGTGTGCGGGCGGCGTGGACCGGGCCGCCCGACAGCGTCTCGACCGTCAGCGCGTACGTGCCCTTGAGACCCGCCGGGACCGGCGGGGTGACCGCGGCCGTCGTGCCCGCGGCGACCTTGTACGTCTTGCTGACCGGGGTGCCGCCCTTGCTGCCCGCGGACGCCGTGACCTTCACGGTGCCGGCGGCGCCGGGGGCGGTGAGCGAGAGGACCGAGCCCTTCGCCCGGTTGTCGGCCGCGGTCGCCTGCGCGCCCACCGGGCCGGTCGCCGGGATGTACCCGACCTCCTGCTTGTCGCCCTTGCCCCGGACCACTCGCAGCGCGGCCACCACCGGGGTGGCCCTGTTCTTCTGGACCGGGGTCAGCAGCAGGGAGCCCGCCTCGCCCCGGGTGATGTTCTTCAGGTCGACCCCGGCCGTCATCCGCGACTTGACGTGGAGATCCTCGTTGCCCACCGGGGCGAACGCACCCGTCTTGCCCAGCAGCTTCACGTTCAGGTCCGCGTCGTCCTCGCCGGGGGCGAAGGCCACCAGCCGGACGGAGGTCGCGTCCGCCGGGATGCCGGGCAGCACCAGGGTGCCCGCCGGGGCGGCGGAGGCGGCGAGCCAGTCGCTGCCGGTCTTGCTGTCCGCGGTCCTGACGACCGCGCCGACCCGTCCGGTGCGGGTGGTGACGTGGACGGTCACATCGTCGGCCGCCTTGCTGGTCAGGGTCGAGATCAGGACCCGGACGCCGGATCCGGCGGGGACCGTGATGCCCTCGCCCACATCGGACTTGAGCGTGCCGTCCGGACCGTACAGCTCGATGTCGGCGACCGCGGCGGTGTCGTCCGGGTTGGTGAGGTTGACGTAGTCCTCGCGGGTCTTCGCGGTGCTCGCGGCCGGGAACCAGAAGTCGGTGTCGGGTGCCGTGCAGCTGACCCCGAGCAGGCCTCGGGCGTCGCCCGCCTCGACGGTGGTGGTCTGCTGGGCGGTCCAGCCGGGGGCCAGCCGGCCGGTGGCGGTGCCGACGAGGGCGAGGGCGTCGGCACCGGACACGTCGGCGGTGGCCGGCTTGCCGGGCTCCTTGAGAGCGACGACGGGCTTGTCCGCGTCCTTGCTCTTGTCCTTCGCGGGCTTGTCCTTGGCGGTCTTGTCCTTGGCGGTCTTTTCCTTGTCGTCCTTCTCGGCGGCCGTGGGTGACTTCAGTTCGGCCGCGCCCGCCTCGCCGTCGCTCTTCGCGACGGGGGTGAAGGACGTGTACGTCGTCTCCGCGAGATCCGAGAGACCGGGCGCCGGGCAGAGCAGGCTGGACCGCTCCACGGGCAGCCGGGACGCCGCCGCGGCCTCCGTCGCACCCCCGTCCCCCGGCACGGTGAGCGCGGCGAACCCGGTGACGGCGGCGAGGGCCACGGCCCCCGCGATGAGGGACAGGCTGGTGGACTTCACTCGGACTCGCCTCGCGATGCGTTACCGGTCGGCCACGGGTTCTGGCCCGGGGCGGGGTTCTCGTCGGGGGTGTTGGCGGGATGGGGGGCGGGGCCGGGGTTCTGCGGGTCGTACGGCCGCTGGTCGCCGTACTGGCCCGCACCGTACTGGGCGTTGGGGTCGTACTGCGCGTTCGCGTCGTACGGGGCGTTGCCGTACTGCTCACCCGTGCCGTACTGGTCGCCCGTCCCGTACTGGGCGTTGGGGTCGTACTGGGCGTTGGGGTCGTACTGCGGGTTCGCCGCGTCGTACGGGGCGTTGGTGTACTGGCCCTGGCCGTACACGGTGTAGCCGCTCTGCTGCTGCGGATAGCCGTACTGGTCGTACCCGCCGGCGGGGTTCTGCTGCTGCCCGTCCCCGTACTGGCCGCCCTGGTACTGGCCCTCCTGGTACTGGCCTTCCGGATACTGCGGGTAGTCGGCGCCCTGGTACTGCTGGGCGTCCCATTCCCCGTACTGCTGCTGGGGCACCGCGGCGTACTGACCGGTGTCACCCTCGGCCTGCTGGGGCACCGCCGCGTACTGACCCGTGTCGCCCTCGGCCTGCTGGGGCACCGCCGCGTACTGACCGGTGTCACCCTCGGCCTGGTGCGGCACCGCCGCGTACTGGCCCGTGTCGCCCTCGGCCTGCTGGGGGACGAAGGCTTCCTGGTCGTCGGTGGCCGGCTGTTCCGGTTCGGCCGGCTGGTGGGCCGGGGCGTACTCCGCCCGCTCCTCGCCCGTGTCGACGTCCTCGCCGTCCTCCTCCCCGTCCGCCTGGGCGGCCGCGCGCAGCCTGCGCGCCCGGCGGCCCTCGCCCGCGACCGGCTCGGCGGGGACCGGCGCGGTCTCCTCCGGCAGGTCGTCGTCGATCTCCCGGCGGCGGCCCGGAAGGGCCAGGACCAGCAGGACCACGACGAACGCGGCCTGGGCCCAGATCCACGCGGAGTGCGTGAAGGACGTCTCGTACGTGAGGTCCAGCGAGCCGCCCTCGGTGGGGAGCTCGAAGCCCTGGGCCCAGCCGTCGACGGTCTTGCGGGTCAGTGCCCGCCCGTCGAGCGTGGCCTGCCAGCCGGGGTCGGCCGCGTCGGCGATCCGCAGCACCCGGCCCGCGCCGCCCGGCGGGATCTTGGTGTGTGCCTCGACCCGGCCGGAGCCGACCGGCAGCCGCTCGGCTCCGGCGGCGGACGGGACGATCATGATCCGGGCGACCTGACGGTCGACCCGCCAGAGCGCGCTGCCGTCGAGCTGGCTGAGCCGGCTGAGGCCGGGCGTCGCGTCGAGCACCCGGCTCATCTGCTTCGGCGCCCCGTCCCGCACGAGGACGTAACGGATCGCGAAGCCGCTGAGCTGGCTGCCCTGGTCGGCGCCGGAGCCCGCGACCAGGTTGGCGACGACCTTGTCGAGGTGGCTGTTGCCGCCGCCGGCCGCGGCCAGTTCGGCATCACCGAGGCGGGCGCCGGAGCCGCGGACCAGGGTGTACGCGACGGAGGAGGGCGACGTGCCGCCGAGGACCAGGGTGCGCGGCTGGTCGCGGGTGCTGCTCTCCTCCGCGACGAACGCGGGCACCTGCACCGGGTCGCGCCGCTCCAGCGGGCCCGCCGCGCCGCCGATCATCCAGCCGGCGGCGGCCAGCACGGGGGCGATCCCCGCGGCGAGCGCGATCAGGACGGCGACCGGCTGGCGCCAGCCGAAGCTGAGCTCCGCGACGCGTACCCGGGCACCGTCGGCGCCGACCAGCGCGGCGGCGATGAGCGCGGCGCCGTAGACGAGGGTGGCCGGTCCCGCCCAGCCCGAGCCGTTGGCGAGCCCGGCGAAGGCCAGGCCCACCAGGGCCACGGCCCAGGCGGTCCGGACCGCGAACTGCCGCTCCCCGCGCAGCAGCGCGGCCAGCGCCGCGAGCACGATGCCGAGCAGCAGGACGCCGCCCGCCGCCTTGGGCCCGCCGGGGCTGATCCCGAGCAGGTCGAGGGCGGAGGCCGATCCCGTACCGGTCTCCAGGCCCGCTTCCTTCAGGAAGGACGAGGGGCTGGTCAGGAGCGAGAGCGACCAGGGCGCCAGGACGAGCATCGGGGTGCCGACGGCGGCCAGGAAGCGGAGCCCGTAGGCCGTGATGTCGTTGCGGCGCAACGCCAGGACCCCGACGCCGAGCACCACGGCGAGCGGCCACACGATGGGGGTGAACGCCGTCGTGAGGGTGAGGAGCAGGGTGTACGCCCAGGTCGCGCGCCAGCTGCCGCGGCTGTCACCGCTGCCGCGCATCCCGTGTGCGGAGACCGCCGCGCGGGCGATCAGGGGCAGCAGGACGAGCAGCACGGCGGTGCCGAGGCGGCCGGTCGCCAGGGCGCCGGTCGCGGCGGGCAGGAAGGCGTACGCGACACTCGCCCAGGCCCGCAGCAGCCGCGAGGGGATCAGCGGGCGCGAGACGAAGTACGCGGTGAGTCCGGCGAGCGGGACCGAGCAGACCAGCAGCAGGGTGAGCGCGAATCCGGTGGAGCCGAGGAACAGCGCGGACAGCGCGGAGATCATGCCCAGGTAGGGCGGTGCGGTCTGGGTGCCGCCGGTGCCCACGGTGTGCCAGCCGTCCGCGTACCGGCCCCACAGCTCGGAGACGTCGCCGGGTGCGGGCAGCAGGGCGCCGCCGGCCAGCGCGCCGCCGCCGATGAGGCTGCGGCAGGCGACGAGGGAGACCAGGAGCAGGACGGCGAAGAGCACCGGTCCCGGCTTGCGCCCGACCCGCTTCAACTTCGCGAACTGGTCGATCTCCAGGAAGTCGGCGTCGTCGCCGCCCGGTCCGGACTCGACGGCACCGTGCCGCGAGCCGCCGGACTCGGCCTCCGTGGAGCCGCCGAAGTTCCCGGCCACCTGTTCCACGGTGGCGCGGACGGTCGCGCCGGGAGCCGGGAAGAGCCCGCGCAGCTCGGCCGGGTCGATGACGCCCTTGCCGCGTTGACGGCGGGCCGCGAGGATCCGTCCGGGCCGCAGCAGGGTGCCGAGGAGTCCGGCGACCTCGTCGAGCGCCTGGCCGGGCGCCTTGCCGACGAGGTAGGCGAGCGTACGCAGCAGGGTGCCGAGCACCAGCCGGAGCAGCGCCCAGAGCAGCAGCTTGCCGCGGGCGTTGACGAGCATCGTGTAGACGGCGCCGGCCTTGTCGACCCGGTGCGGGCTGGAGACGGAACGCCCGGCGCAGTCGATGGGACGGCGTTCGCGGGCGGACGCCTCGGCGTGCCGCAGGACGGCGTCGGGGGCGATCAGCACCCGGTGCCCGGCCATGTGGGCGCGCCAGCACAGGTCGACGTCGTCACGCATCAGGGGGAGCCTGCGGTCGAACCCGCCGAGCTCCTCCCACACGTCACGGCGGATCAGCATGCCCGCGGTGGAGACGGACAGGACGGTACGGACCTGGTCGTGCTGGCCCTGGTCCTGCTCCCGCCGGTCGAGTCCGGTCCAGCGGCGCCCGCTGTTGGCGATGGAGACCCCGACTTCGAGGAGCTGCCTGCGGTCGTACCAGCCGCGGAGCTTGGGGCCGACGATCGCGGCGTGCGGGTCGTTGTCGACGACGCGGAGCATCTCGGTGAGTGCGTCGGGCTCGGGCGCGCAGTCGTCGTGGAGCAGCCAGAGCCACTGCACCGGTTCGCCGTGCGGCAGTTCGGGCAGGTCGTAGGCGTCGTCGCGCCAGGACCTGGTGACCGGGTCCCAGCCGCTGGGTCGCTTCAGGTACGGCAGGTCGTCCGGGGTGAGGACCCCGGACGTGCGGCTCGCCTCGTCGACGGCGGTGCCGAAGCCCGTACGTCGCGCGAGGTGCAGGACGCGGTCGGCGCCGAGCGCCTCGGTGACCAGCCGCGCGGAGTCGTCGGCGCTGCCGGTGTCGGCGGCGACGACGCTCTGCACGGGGCGTTCCTGCCCGAGCAGCCCGGCGAGCACGTCGGGCAGCCAGCGTGCGCCGTCGTGGGAGACGAGCACGGCGGTGACGACGTGCCGGGGGAACTCTGGGGCGGCGGCAGCCGCGTACGGCGCCGTCGAATGGCTGTGCACGGACATCGAGGTACGGGCCCTCCGGCCGGATCCGGGGGACATTCCCCCCGGGGGCTGCATCGGTGTACACGCGCGCTCTGTCGGGTCGTTGGCGCGTCTCGGACGGGGCCCCACACTAACGGTACGGATAACCGGGATGGCGCGGACCGGTTGAACGAGGGCAACGGCACAGCGTCGGAGGGCGGCGGGCGGCGGGCCGGACGGGGCCGGGGCGCGGAGCCGGGGCCCCGGGGCGGCGGTGGCCACGCGCGGGCGGCGGACACGGCGATGGCCCGCCGCCTGCGGGCAGGGTGCAGGCGGCGGGCCATGGGCGACCGGGGCCGGGGAGCGGGCCGCGCCTCGGAGTCCGGCATCTTCGGATCGGGTTCGTCGCGTCAGGTCCGTCGCGTCCGGTTCTGTCGCGACAGGTCTGTCGGCTCGGGTTCGCCGGCTCGGGTTCGCCGGGTCAGGCACCCGCAGGCCGGGATGCCCAGGCGCGCGTCAGATCGCGGCCTTCTTCAGACGGCGTCGCTCGCGCTCGGAAAGACCGCCCCAGATGCCGAACCGCTCGTCTTTGGAAAGGGCGTACTCAAGGCATTCGGACCGGACTTCACAGGCGAGGCAGACCTTCTTCGCCTCGCGGGTGGATCCGCCCTTCTCGGGAAAAAAGGACTCGGGGTCGGTCTGGGCGCACAGTGCGCGCTCCTGCCAGCCGAGTTCCTCGTCCGCGTCCTCGACCAGCAGTTGCTGGAACAGCTCGGTCATGTGCGCCCCTCGTCTGTCTCTTGCGTCCCCGTGATGCGGCCGTTATCGAATCGGCCGAACGACACGAGTGAAATTACAAGTGTGTAGCTCAGTGCCAGTCAAGCGCAGATCTGCTATTGGGTTCGGTATTCACTCTGCGGCACCAAGCGTATGCGGAAAGTGTTCAAATCACCAAAAACCTGACATATGCCATGGGCTTCATTCCACACGCACCCGCCACAGGGAAGAACTCCCCGGAGGACGGACACGTTGCGATTCGATCACCGAAGCGATCAAGATCACAGTCGGGTCACGGGGCCGCGACCACGTTTGCGGGTGCGTCTGCTGCGCCACATCTCCGTCGCGCACACTGCACAAACCTTTCTCCGTCCGGAGTAACCGGATGAGGTGAAACATTAGCCCTAAATCGGGCATTGGGTTGACACTCGGAAGCTCTCCGGTTCTCCTTGATGTCATGCCAGTGACCTCAGCGATGCGCGTGACCCACATCCGTGGGTTCCGTAGCGCTGTCCAGGCTCGCTGTTGCTGTTCCAGCTGTCTCAGCTGTTGAAGCCCTCGCGCTCCAGTCCGACACAGCTCATCCCGGCCCCCCCGGACCCTCCCCTGCGGCCCTCACGGCCCATGGTCACCCGGTCCCGCGGTCCCCGCGACACCCCTGCATCCCCACCCGCACTCCCGTGCACTCCTGCCGAGGAACCACCGCACCCATGAACAGCGACAGCGACCTCCAGATCGCCGGCGACCTCCTTGAGGTCCAGCACCTCCTGCGCCCCGCCCGTGAGCACCCCGCCACGGTGTCGGAGTTCGTCGGGCTCGCCCGCTCCATCGCCGGCGACCGCTCCCGATGGGCCCCGCTCGTCCGGTACGACGCCACCACCCGCTGGTACCACCGGCTGCTCAGCCACCCCGGATACGACGTCTGGCTGCTCAGCTGGATCCCGGGCCAGGGCAGCGGGCTGCACGACCACGGCCTGTCCTCCGGCGTACTGACCGTGCTGGACGGCGAACTGACAGAACGTACGGACCGCGGGAAGCGGACGCTGGGCTCCGGTACCCAGCGCGTCTTCGCCCCCGGCTACGTCCACGAGGTGGTCAACGACTCCCTCGAACCGGCCGTCAGCCTGCACGTCTACTACCCGGGCCTGACCGACATGCCGATGCACTCCACCCAGTGCGCCCCGGCCGCCGCCACCGTCTGACGGCCCGCCCGTCGCCCGCCACCACCCCGACAACGATCAGGCTTCGCCTGACAGCCCCACCCGTCTCCCGCCACCACCCCCACAACGATCAGGCTTCGCCTGACAGACTGTTTCGCATGCGCATTGTGGTTCTGGCCGGCGGTATCGGTGGTGCTCGTTTTCTGCGTGGCCTCAAGGAGGCCGCGCCCGACGCGGACATCACGGTGATCGGCAATACCGGTGACGACATCCATCTGTTCGGGCTCAAGGTCTGCCCCGACCTCGACACCGTGATGTACACCCTCGGCGGTGGCATCAACGAGGACCAGGGCTGGGGGCGGACCGACGAGAGCTTCCACGTCAAGGAGGAACTCGCGGCCTACGGCGTGGGGCCCGGGTGGTTCGGGCTCGGCGACCGTGACTTCGCGACCCACATCGTCCGTACGCAGATGCTCGGCGCGGGCTATCCGCTGAGCGCCGTCACGGAGGCGCTCTGTGCGCGCTGGAAGCCGGGGGTCCGGCTGCTGCCGATGTCCGACGACCGGATCGAGACGCATGTGGCGGTCGATGTCGACGGCGAGAGCAGAGCCATCCACTTCCAGGAGTACTGGGTGAAGCTGCGCGCCTCCGTCCCGGCACGGGCGATCGTGCCCGTCGGTGCCGAGCAGGCCAAGCCGGCCCCGGGCGTCCTGGAGGCGATCGGCTCGGCCGACATCATCCTCTTCCCGCCGTCGAACCCCGTCGTGTCCATCGGGACCATCCTCGCCGTGCCCGGCATCCGGGAAGCCATCGCCGAGGCCGGAGTGCCGGTCGTCGGCCTCTCCCCCATCGTCGGAGACGCACCGGTGCGCGGGATGGCGGACAAGGTGCTCGCCGCGGTGGGCGTCGAGTCGACGGCCGCGGCGGTCGCCCAGCACTACGGCTCCGGGCTGCTCGACGGCTGGCTCGTCGACACCGTGGACGCGGGCGCGGTGGACGAGGTGGAGTCCGCGGGCATCCGCTGCCGTTCCGTACCGCTGATGATGACCGATGTCGCCACCACGGCCGAGATGGCGCGGCAGGCGCTGGTCCTCGCCGAAGAGGTACGGGCATGAGCGCGGCCCCGGCCGCCGCGCCCTCGTTCCGGGTGTGGGCGCTGCCCGGGATGCCCGAGGTCAGGGCCGGGGACGATCTCGCGAAGCTGATCGCCGCCACCGGGCCCGGTCTCGTCGACGGTGACGTACTCCTCGTCACCTCGAAGATCGTCTCCAAGGCGGAGGGCCGGATCGTCGAGGCCACCGACCGGGAGGCGGCGATCGACGCCGAGACGGTACGGGTGGTGGCGCGGCGCGGCGCGCTGCGGATCGTCGAGAACCGGCAGGGCCTGGTCATGGCCGCGGCCGGGGTCGACGCCTCCAACACCCCCGCCGGAACGGTCCTGCTGCTGCCCGAGGACGCCGACGCGTCGGCGCGGGCCGTCCGGGAAGGGCTGCGGGACACGCTCGGCGTCGACGTCGGCGTCATCGTCACGGACACCTTCGGACGCCCGTGGCGCAACGGGCTGACCGATGTCGCGATCGGCGCGGCCGGGGTGCGGGTGCTGGACGACCTGCGGGGCGGGACCGACGCGCACGGCAACCCGCTGAGCGCGACCGTCGTCGCCACCGCCGACGAGCTGGCCTCGGCCGGGGACCTGGTCAAGGGCAAGGCGAACGGGCTGCCGGTGGCGGTGGTGCGCGGGCTCGGCCACCTGGTGGACCCGGCGTCCGCCGAGGGCGCGCGGGCGATGGTGCGGGTCGCGGCCGATGACATGTTCCGGCTGGGCACGTCCGAGGCGGTACGGGAGGCGATGACCCAGCGGCGCACGGTGCGCGAGTTCACCGACGATCCGGTGGACCCGGGTGCGGTGCGGCGGGCCGTGGCCGCGGCCGTGACGGCGCCCGCGCCGCATCACACGACGCCGTGGCGGTTCGTGCTGCTGGAGTCCGAGGACGCGCGGACCCGGCTGCTGGACGCGATGCGGGACGCGTGGATCGCGGATCTGCGGCGTGACGGGAAGAGCGAGGAGTCGGTCGCCAAGCGGGTGCGGCGGGGCGATGTGCTGCGCCGGGCGCCGTATCTGGTGGTGCCGTGCCTGGTGATGGACGGCTCCCACACGTACGGGGACGAGCGGCGGGACGCGGCGGAGCGCGAGATGTTCGTGGTCGCCGCGGGTGCCGGAATCCAGAACTTCCTGGTCGCGCTGGCCGGTGAGCGGCTGGGCTCTGCGTGGGTGTCCTCGACGATGTTCTGCCGCGATGTGGTGCGGGAGGTGCTGTCGCTGCCGGCGTCGTGGGATCCGTTGGGGGCGGTTGCCGTGGGGCGGGCCGCGGGGGCGCCTCCGGCGCGGGGGGTTCGTGACGCGGAGTCGTTTGTCGCGGTGCGGTGAGGGGGCTGGGGTGGGTTTCGGGGCTCTGCCCCGGACCCCGGCCCTCAATCGCCGGACAGGCTTGAATCAGCGCCGGGCCCGGTGGAAACGTGCGGGACGGTGGGCTTGAGTTCGGCCTGCCTTTACAGCTGGGCGATGTTGCGTGGCGTCATTCTCGGGGCGTGGCGGGGCGGGGTGTTGCCGGAGAGCATGATCAGGCGGGTGGCCCGGTGGCGTTGGCCCTCGTAGGGGGACAGCAGGGTCAGCATCTCCTCGTCGTCGGCGTTCCGGTTGCCGGCCAGCGCGTGGCCGACGATGCCGGGCAGGTGGAGGTCGCCGACCGTCACCGCGTCCGGAGCGCCGTTCGCCCGCTGCAGGGTCTCGGCGGCGGTCCAGGGGCCGATGCCCGGGATCGCCTGGAGCCGGGCCATCGCCCCGGCCAGCTCCATGGCCGCGGCCTCCTCCATCCGGCGGGCCACCCGGACCGCGCGCAGGATCGTCGCCGAGCGCTTGCTGTCGACGCCCGCGCGGTGCCACTCCCAGGACGGGATCAGCGACCAGGTCCGGGCGTCCGGCATGACGTACAGGCCGTACTCCTGCGGGCCCGGCGCCGGCTCCCCGTACTTGCGGACCAGGAGGCGCCAGGCGCGGTACGCCTCGTCCGTGGTGACCTTCTGTTCCAGGACCGACGGGATCAGGGACTCCATCACCAGGCCGGTGCGCAGCAGCCGCAGTCCCGGCCGGCGGTGGTGGGTCACCGCGAGGAGCCGGTGGCGCGGGGTGAAGGCCTCCGGCTCGTCCGCCGCGCCCAGCAGCGTCGGCAGCTGGTCCAGCAGCCAGGACGCGCCGGGCCCCCAGGCGGCCGCCTCGATCCGGCCGTCGCGGGCGACGACGTGGAGGGTGCCGGGACCGGCGGGGGTGCGGCTGGCCCGGCGGACGGAGCCGTCCGCGGACATCCGGAAAGTGGGGTCGGCGGGGCCCCGTCGCAGCGGGCCGAGGACGAGCCGCAGGTCGAACGGGCCCGGCGGGGTCCAGTCGCGGGTCAGCGCCGTCGGTTCGGGCGTCGTCACCTGGCGCGGGACAGCCGCGTGCGGGGCGCTGCGGGGAGCGAATCGTCCTGCCACGGGTGAGGTCCTCGGTAGTCGGGGTTGCCTGTCGAGGGTACGGCTGTTTCCGGCCAGTGGGGGCGTCCGGGAGGAGTGGCTCGCCCCGGTCATTCGTCCGAGGAGAAGCGCACCGACGCGGCGGGCAGGTGTGCCCCGCACCAGATCCGGATGCCGTCGCGCAGTTCGTTGTCGGCGCCGACCTTGGCCCCGTCGCCGATGACCGCGCCGGCCAGCACCGTACGGCTGCCGATCCTGGCGCCCGCTCCGACCAGGGAGTCCGTGATCACCGCTCCGGGTTCGACGATCGCGCCCGCCAGCACGGTGGAGCCCTCGATCCTGGCGCCCGCGCCGATGACCGCGTCGGCGCCGATGACCGTACCGCCGGTGAGTTTGGCGTCGGGGGCGACGGAGGCGGTCGGCAGCACGAGCCGGTCGCCGCACCGGCCGGGGACGGCCGGCGAGGGGGCACGGCCCAGCACGAGGTCGGCGGAGCCGCGTATGAAGGCCTGCGGGGTGCCGAGATCCAGCCAGTACGTGGAGTCGACCATGCCCTGGAGATGTGCGCCGGAGGCGAGCAGTCCGGGGAAGGTCTCGCGCTCCACGGAGACCGGGCGGCCGGCCGGAATGGTGTCGATGACCGACCGGCGGAAGATGTACGCCCCCGCGTTCACCTGGTCGGTGACGATCTCCTCGGGGGTCTGCGGCTTCTCCAGGAACGCGGTGACCCGGCCGGTGTCGTCCGTCGGCACGAGGCCGAAGGCGCGCGGGTCGTCGACCCGGGTGAGGTGGAGCGAGACATCGGCTCCGGAGTCCGCGTGCGAGGTGACCAGCGCCCGGATGTCGAGGCCGGTGAGGATGTCTCCGTTGAAGATGAGGACCGGTTCGTCCGGGCCGGAGTCGAGCCGTGCGGCGACGTTGCGGATGGCGCCGCCGGTGCCGAGCGGTTCGCGTTCGGTGACGTACTCGATGTGGAGGCCGAGTTCCGAACCGTCACCGAAGTGCGGCTCGAAGACCTCCGCCAGGTACGACGTCGCGAGGACGATGTGCTCGACCCCGGCGGCCCGTGCACGCGCCAGCTGGTGCGTGAGGAAGGGGACGCCTGCTGCCGGAACCATGGGTTTCGGGGTGTGCACCGTGAGCGGGCGCAGCCGGGTTCCCTTGCCGCCGACCAGGAGAATCGCTTCTTTTGCCTCTGTCACAGCACTGTCTCTGCTTCCTGCTGGGGCCGGGCCTGGTATCGGCTGGCCAGTGTATGCAGACCGGACGGGGCGTCCTTGGTCAGCAGCCCGCAGCAGGCCCCGGGCGCCCTCGGCGCCCTTCGTGTCAGCGGCCCTGGAGCCGGGCCGAGCTGGTCCGGGTCGTGCCGAGCTTCTTGTAGAGACGTGCTCCGGGGCATTCGGTTGCGAAACCGTCCCGGTGGCCGGAAATGACGTTGAGTTTGACCTTCTTTCCCTTCTTGTACTTGTTGCTCCCGCCGGAGACCAGGGTCACCTTGCCCTTCGGGTTGGCCTTGAAGAGGCCGAGCTTCCAGGCGGTGAGCTTCGCGACGGCGTTGACCGCCGCCGAGGGCGGGTTGGAGCTGCTGAAGGTCCCGAGCACCACGACGCCCATGGTGTTGGTGTTGAAGCCGAGGGTGTGCGCGCCCATGACGGCCTTCGTCACGCCGCCGGCCCGGCCCTCGTAGATGTTTCCGCACTTGTCGACGGCGAAGTTGTAGCCGATGTCGCGCCAGCCGTTGCTCTTGACGTGGTACCGGTAGATGCCGCGCAGCACCGAGGGCGCCTGGGAGCAGGTGTAGTTGTTGCCGGTGGCGCTGTGGTGGACGAAGGCCGCCTTGACGGTCCTGGTGTACGCGAAGGCGCGTTCGCGGATCTTCTCGTCGGCGCCCCAGCCCTTGCGGGTGATGATGCGCGGGCGGGGCCCGATGTACGGCTTGGCGTCCGGCGCGTACCCGGCGGCCGCGTCGGTCGCGGACCTGCTCAGGGCGGGGAGCGCGGTGGCGCCCTGCGGTGCGGCGCGGCCGGCGCCGGCGGCACCGGCGGCGGGCAGCTCCCGCGGGTCCTTGCCGGGGTCGACGAGTTCGAGGTGCAGCCCGGCGGGCAGCGGTACGGGGGTGGCGGAGGCGTCCCGGGTGGCGGGGGCCTCCGGGTTCACCCGGACCTCGACTCCGTCGGACGCGCCGGCCCAGAGCGGGGCGGTGGAGCCGCGGACGGCGCCCGACTCGCGCTCGGGGGTGCCCGGGTCGGCGGAGTGCTCTGCGTTGTGCGTCTCCAGGTCCTGCCAGCCGGACCAGCGGCCGGTATCGGTGGAGCGGGTACGGACCTGGGCGGTGCCGTGGAGTTCGGTGTTCACGTCGTCCCAGACGACGCCGACCATGGAGAACGGGTGGACCTCGCGCTCGGTCAGCCCTTGTCCCGCGACTGCCGGGGCGGGTTCACCGGTGGCCCGCGCGGCGGCGTCGGACAGGGGGGACAGGGCCAGCGACTGCGTCGAACCGGGCAGCGCGGCGGGTTCGGACGCCTCGGCGGGCACGGAGCCCGCGGCAGTCGAGTGGGCGGGGGTGTCGGGGGCGGCGCCCGCGGGCGCGGCGAGCGGCAGCAGGAGAGCTGCCGCGCAGGTGACACCAATGGCGGATGCAATGAAGGCACGCATACAGATGATCCTTCACACAATCAGACGACTCCGGCGACCGGTGTTTCGTCCGGTATTTGACGGCCCGTCTGCCGAACCGGTGTACGAGGCACCCGCCACGCCCGGTCCGGCCCGCCACCCCCACGTACCCTTGCGCGGATGAACGCCAGCGACCGCACCCCTGCCGACCTGCTGCGTTCCGCGCTTGCCGCGGACCCGGCCCGCCCCATGGTCACTTTCTACGACGACGCCACCGGAGAACGCGTCGAACTGTCGGTGGCCACCTTCGCCAATTGGGTGGCCAAGACCGCCAACCTGCTGCAGGGCGATCTCGCCGCGGAGCCCGGCGACCGGCTCGCGCTGCTGCTCCCCGCGCACTGGCAGTCCGCGGTCTGGCTGCTCGCCTGCTCCTCGGTCGGCGTCGTCGCCGAGGTGCGGGGTGACCCGGCGGCCGCCGACCTCGTCGTCACCGGACCGGACACGCTGGAGGCCGCGCGGACCTGCCGCGGTGAGCGGATCGCGCTGGCGCTGCGCCCGATGGGCGGCAGGTTCCCGCAGCCGCCCGAGGGCTTCGCGGACTACGCGGTGGAGGTGCCGGGCCAGGGCGACCGGTTCGCCCCGTTCGCCCCGGTGGACCCGGACGCCCCGGCGCTGACCGTGGGCGATATCGCCCTCAGCTCGGCGCAGCTGGTCGCGCGGGCCCGCGAGGACGGTGCCGCGCTGGGCCTGGGTACCGGATCGCGACTGCTCTCGGGGCGTACGTACGACACCTGGGACGGCCTCAGCGCCGGGCTCTTCGCGCCGCTGGCGACCGGGGGTTCGGTGGTCCTGTGCCGGCACCTCGGGGAGCTGGGCGAGGACGGGCTGGCGCAGCGCGTCGAGAGCGAGCGGGTCACCCTGACCGTGTGACAGCGGCCCGCGCGGCGGCGCTCCGCGCGACAGCGGGGCGCCGCGGTACGACAAGAGGTCCGTGCACCACCCGTCCGGCCCATCGTGGGCCGAGCCCTCCGGGCGATGCGTCAACTCCGGTACATGATCTGCGGTACAGACCACTCAAGGCACAACCAAGCGTGAGGTTCAGCCGTCTACTTCTGCAACCGGCGGCCCAGCGCGCCGCCGAACGTGAAGGATGGACGCAGACGTGACCGAAAGCGCCGGCACTCCGGCCGACCCCGACGACTCGGCCGCGGGCGAGGACCAGACGCCGGACGGGTCGCCGGGTGCGGAGCGCGGCGAGAAGCCCGCGCCGGAAGCCGCCTCGAAGGACACCCCGAAGGACGCCTCGGAGAACATCCCGGAGGACACCCCTGCGAGCGCGCCCGGGAGCGCCCCGGGCGGCGAGACGCGCAGCGGGTCGGGAACCGGGTCCGGCAGCGAGTCCGGCAGCGGATCTTCGGGCGGGGCTCCGCCCCCGGGCTCAGGGCCGGGTCCGACCCTCGACATCACCGTCAAGCGCAAGCGGCACTGGCTGCGTTGGACCGCGCTCGGGGCCTCGTTCGTCGTCCTCGTCGCCGCGGGCACCGGCTGGTGGCTGTACAAGAAGCTCGACGGCAACATCAAGACGGACACCTCCGCGGCCGCCGAACTCAAGACGTACGAGAAGGAGCGCCCCGCGTCCGTCGTCCATGACGCGGAGAACATCCTCCTCATCGGCTCCGACAGCCGGGCCGGGGACAACGGCAAGTACGGCCGCGACGACGGCGGCAGCCAGCGCTCGGACACCACGATCCTGCTGCACCTGGCCGCGAACCGGAAAAGCGCCACCGCGATGTCCATCCCGCGCGACCTGATGGCGAACATCCCGACCTGCCACAAGGCGGACAAAACCTCCAGCAAGCCGCAATTCTCCCAGTTCAACTGGGCTTTCGAGTTCGGTGGAACAGCCTGCACCATCCGTACCGTCGAGAAGATGACCGGTGTGCGCATCGACCACTACATGGTCGTCGACTTCAACGGTTTCAAGGACATGGTCGACGCGGTGAACGGCGTGGAGATCTGCCTCAAGGAACCGATCAACGACACCGCGGCCCACCTCAAGCTCCCGGCGGGCCGCCAGAAGCTCGACGGTGAGCAGGCGCTGGGGTACGTACGGGTCCGCAAGTCGATCGGCAACGGCAGCGACACCGAACGGATGGACCGCCAGCAGCAGTTCCTGGGCGCACTCGTCAACAAGGTGCAGAGCAACGGCGTCCTGCTCAATCCGACCCGGCTCTACCCGGTGCTGGACGCGGCGACGAAGGCGCTCACCACGGACCCGGGGCTGGACACCCTGAAGGACCTCTACGAACTCGTACGCGGCATGCGCAACGTACCGACCGACAAGGTTCAGTTCCTGACCGTTCCCCGGCAGCCCTACGCCGCGAACCGGAACCGGGACGAACTCGTACAACCCGACGCGGACGAGCTCTTCAAGCAACTGCGCGACGACAAGCCGCTCGCGGTGGTTCCAGCAGATCAGCTCAACGGCGACGACGGCAAGAACACCGGACACGGGGAGGGTTCGGAACATTCACAGGATGCAGACAGCGACAGCCGGTCCGGCGGGGGGTCCACGGACGGGGAATCGGGTGCCACAGGCGCTCCGGGCCCCAGCCCCACACCCACCTATTCGGGTAACAACGCGGCGACCGACCTGTGCAAGCAGTAAAGCAATTACCAAGCGGACATCAACGTTCGGCGTGCAATGGGAAGAATGCCCGGTTGTAAGGGTCGTGGAATGTGTCACGCTCATCGCTCGGCGCCGAACCGGACGGATAGTGTGACGCGATCCGGTTACTTCCGGCCCTCGGGCCGAACACTTCCGGAGTGAAAAATTGAGCGCCTTATCGGGGGAGGCGCCTCGCGTGGCACCGACGGAGGACTCAAGCAACCGTGGATGCACAAGGCCGTGGGCGGGCGGAAGATATCGATCCCGCAGACCAATGGGTCCTCAACCCGGACACCGGCGACTACGAACTGCGACTGAACCAATCCGGAGGGGATTCGGGTGGCGGCCCGAGCAATTCGGCCCCGCGCGGCTCCCGGCGCAGAGACGCCGTGCATGAGGACGGCGGGCGGCGACAGGGCTCCCCGCGCGACGGTGCCGGACGTGGTGCCGGACCCGGCCGTGAGGTGCCCAGACAGGGCGGTCGCCGTTCGGCCCGTGGCCAGGAGGGTCCGGGTTCGGGCTCTTCGACGCGTTCCTCCACGCGCTCGTCCCCGAACGAGAGCGGCGCCGGCCGCCGCAAGCGCAAGGCCCCGAAGGCCCGCCGGAAGAAGGCGCTGATCTGGACGGGCGGCGTGATGGCGTTCCTGCTCGTCGGTGTCTCGGTCGGCGGTTACCTGCTGTACCAGCACTTCAACGGCAATCTGAACACCGTGGACATCGGCGACGCCGGCAACAAGGACGTGGCCACGGCCAACGCGCCCCTGAACATATTGGTCATCGGTACGGACAAGCGCACCGGCAAGGGCAACGAGGGCTACGGCGACAAGGGCAGTACCGGCCACGCCGACACCAACATCCTGTTCCACGTCTCCAAGGACCGCACCAACGCCACGGCGCTGAGCATCCCCCGCGACCTCATCACCGACATCCCGGACTGCAAGACCAGGCAGCCGGACGGCTCGGACAAGGCCATCCCGGGCACGGAGAACATCCGGTTCAACGTCAGCCTCGGCCAGGAGGGCCGTGACCCGAGCTGCACGATGGACACCGTCAAGGAGATCACCGGTCTGAAGGTCGACCACTTCATGATGGTCGACTTCAACGCGGTCAAGGAGCTGTCCACGGCGGTCGGTGGCGTGGAGATCTGCCTCGCGAAGCCCGTCAAGGACGCGGACTCCCATCTGGACCTGCCGGCGGGCAAGCACAAGATCCAGGGCGAGGACGCGCTGGCGTTCGTCCGGACCCGGCACAGCTTCGCCAACGGGAGCGACCTGGACCGGATCAAGGTCCAGCAGCAGTTCATCGGCTCGATGATCCGGCAGATGAAGTCGGACGACACGCTGACCAGCCCGACGAAGCTGTTCAAGCTGGCGGACGCGGCGACGAGGGCCCTGACGGTCGACAAGGCGATCGGCTCGGTGCCGAAGCTGACCACGCTCGCCAAGGAACTCACCAAGATCGACACGAAGAACATCTCGTTCGTCACCCTTCCGGTCATCGACAACCCGGCCGAGCCGAAACCGATCACGGTGGTGGTCGACCCGGTGAAGGCGCCCCAGCTGTTCTCGATGATGCAGCACGACACCTCACTGACCGAGGTGGCCGCGCAGAAGAAGGCGGCGAAGAGCAAGCAGGACGCTCTCCTCAAGGGCACCAAGGCCGCCCCAGCCGACGTACGCGTCGATGTCTACAACGGTGGCAAGATCGCCGGCGGGGCTCAGCAGACCGTCACCTGGCTGCAGAACACCAAGGGCGTCCTCAAGTCCACGAACAAGGCCAACGCCCCGGCGAAGGCCGCCAGGACGACGCTGGAGTACGCGCCGAACCAGGCGGACCAGGCCCGTGCCCTCGCCGAGATGATGGGGCTCCCCGGATCGGCGCTCAAGAAGGGCACCACCGACGCCGAGGGCCTGCAGGCGATGGTGCTGACGCTCGGGGCGGACTTCGAGGGTGCGGGCACCCCGATCACCGGTCCGGCCAAGATCGATATTCCGAAGGCCAGTGCCGACAAGGCAGAGTGCGCGAAGTGACACCGGGTCACTGCGCCGTACCGCGAGTCTGAGCAGCAGGGGGGGTCCGGTGGGACGGAGCAGTACGCCAGGGGAGGGAACGCGACCACGGGTCCGGCATGCCGGTCAACTCGGCTGGGACGACGGCCTCTACGAGGGCGACAAGGCCGGCGCCCCGACGCCGGACGGGAGCGGGGACGGGGACGCCGCCCGCCGCGGCGCGGGCCACGGCGGCGGGCGGCGCGGCCGTCCCCGCCGGGCCGCGAAGCGGAAGAAGCACCGAATACTGCGCTGGACAGCCCTCTCGCTCGCGGTGCTGATACTCGGCACCGGCGCGGCCGGCTATCTCTGGTACGAGCACCTCAACGGCAACCTCCGCAAGGGCCACCGCAGTGCGGGCAACAGCGCGGCGAAGAAGACCGCGCCGAACTCGGCGGGCCAGACCCCGCTGAACATCCTGCTCATCGGGTCCGACAGCCGGAACACCGCGGAGAACCTCAAGCTCGGCGGCTCGAAGTCGAGCGTCGGCGGGATCCCGCTCGCCGACGTGCAGATGCTGCTCCATGTGTCGGCCGACCGGAAGAACGCCTCCGTCGTCAGCATCCCGCGCGACACCCGGGTGGACATCCCGGCCTGCGAGGACCCCGACAACGGCAAGAAGTACCCCGCCACCAACACCCTCATCAACGAGACGCTCGGCCGCGGTGGTCCCGGCTGCACGCTGGACACCTGGGAGAAGCTCACCGGGGTCTACATCGACCACTGGATGATGGTCGACTTCGCCGGAGTGGTGGACATGGCGGACGCGGTGGGCGGCGCGGACGTGTGCGTGAAGCAGAACGTCAACGACGTGCCCAAACCCAACGTGCCCGGTGGCTCCGGCCTGAGGCTGACGGCCGGCACGCACAAGGTCAAGGGAAAGCAGGCCCTGCAGTGGCTGCGCACCCGGCACGCCTTCGAGAGCGACTTCGGCCGCTCCAAGGCCCAGCACATGTACATGAACTCCGTCATCCGTGAACTGAAGGACCAGGACGCGTTCTCGGACACGGGACGGCTGATGGGCCTCGCCGAGACCGCGACCAAGTCGCTCCAGGTCTCCGAGGAGATCGGTTCGGTGAAGAAGCTGTTCGACCTCGGCATGCAGCTCAAGGGCGTGCCGATGGACAAGATGAACATGCTGACGATGCCGAGGATTCCCGACCCCCAGGACGACAACCACGTACTGGCGAAGCCGGGCGCCGCGGACAAGCTCTGGGCGCTGCTCCGCGACGACGAGCCGCTCGACCCGAAGGACCGGGCCAAGAACAAGAAGAAGAAGGAGACCGGTCCGGCCGCCGGCGCTCCCGCCTCGATCGGCGTGAGCGTCGTCAACGGGACGGCGGGCGACGGCCAGGCGCCCACCAGCAACCGTGCCGGGGGTGTCCGGGACCTGCTGCGGGCCAAGGGCTTCACCGAGGCGGCCACCTCGACCGCTCCCGGATCGGCGCTGACGACCGAGGTGACCTACCCGAAGAGCTCCGGCGCCCAGGGCAGGTCGGACGCGCTCTCGATCGCCAAGGCGATGTCGATGCCGACCAGCGTCGTCAAGGAGGTGCCGGACGGGGACCAGCTGACGCTCACGGTCGGCTCGGACTGGCGCACGGGGTCCACGTTCCCGAAGGCGGCGGCGGACGACAGCGACCCGCTGGAGGGCACCGAGGCGGTCAACGGCGCCAAGACGGGCTGCATGGACGTGTACTGGCCGTACCGCCAGATGTAGCGGCGCCCCGGAGACACGACGGAGAGGGGGGATGCCCGGGGGCACCCGGCCCACCCCCCCACCCGCCTACG
>NZ_JBFAJY010000054.1:0-5017 GCF_040655445.1 Streptomyces sp. NPDC050423 | reverse complement strand
CTCGCCCCGCTCACCACGCGCGGCCAGCTTCTCAGCGGCCTCCAGCCGCTTGATGCGCGCTACATAGTCCCGTAGAGCCCCGTTGACTGCGTACGAGCTCCCGGTCAGGCCACCGGAGTGCCCGGCTCCTCGCTGACCGGCGGGCGGCGGCTGGCGATGACCTTCCTCGCCAGTGAGCGCGGGCTGGTCAGGAAGCCGTACCCCCACGACATGTGCATGGTGGCCAGCGCCACCGGGATCAGCGCCCGCGCCTTCAGCGGCAGTCCCCTGCCGGCCGGGAGCGATCCGGCGACGATGGCCGCGACGTACCCGGCCGGGACGACCAGGGCCCACGGGGTGACGGCGGCACCGACGACGATGCCCGCCGCGATCGCGACGACGGCGGTCGGCGGGGCCAGGTAGCGCAGGTTGATCGAGCCGGAGTGGTAGCGGGCGACGACGTGGCGCCAGCGGCCGTAGTCCTTGTACTGCTTGGCGAGTGCCCGGACGGAGGGGCGGGGGCGGTACTGCACCCGCAGCTCGGGCGAGAACCAGATCAGGCCGCCGGCCTCACGGATGCGGAAGTTCAGCTCCCAGTCCTGGGCGCGGATGAACTCGATGTTGTACCCGTCGGCCTTCTCCAGGGCCTCCCGGCGGAAGACGCCCAGGAACACGGTCTCGGCCGGTCCCGCCTGGCCGCCGGTGTGGAAGGCCGCGTTGCCGACGCCGATCTTCGACGTCATGGCCGCGGCGACGGCGTCCTCCCAGGCGTTCTCGCCCTCGGCCTGCATGATGCCGCCGACGTTCTGCGCGCCCGTCTCCTCCAGGAGCCGGACGGCGGTCGCGATGTAGTTCGGCGAGAGCATGCCGTGGCCGTCGACGCGCACCACGACCGGGTGGCTGGACGCCTTGATCGCGGCGTTGAGCGCGGCGGGGGTGCGGCCGGTCGGATTCGGCACGGTGTGGACCCGGGGGTCCTCCGCGACCAGTTCGGCGGCGATCTCGTCGGTACGGTCCGTGGACGGGCCGAGCGCGATCACCACCTCCATCTCGCCGGAGTACTCCTGCTCCAGGATGTGCCGGACGGAGTTCCTGAGATGGCGCTCCTCATTGAGCACCGGCATGATCACGGAGACGGCGGGGTGCTGCGCGGCAGACATGTGGTCCTCGGGGGGTCCTCGGGGGCGCCGGGGGTCCGAACCCCACCAGGCGGCGTCATTCGGCCGCCACGTTACCGCGAATGGGGGAACCGGGCGCGCGCCGCCGGTTCACGGACCGGGATGCAGATCGTATGGGCCTACCGTGCGACAGGTCCCCCTTGCACCGCGGAGGTCCCCCCGTGCCCACGCCGCCACGCTCCCCCCGTCCGCCGCGGCCCCGCGCCGCTCCCCCGCAGCCCAGGCGGCCCAGAAAGCCGGACGAGAGACCGCGCTGGGGAATGCGGATGGCGACCGGGCTGTCCGTACTGGTCCTCGGCGCCGGCGGCATCGGTCATGCCGTCGTCACCAGCCTGGAGACCGGGATCGACCGGATCGACCCGTTCAAGGACATGAAGAACCGGCCCGCGGGCGGTCACGGCATGAATCTGCTGCTGGTCGGCACCGACGGCCGCGACAAGATCACCAAGGAGGAGAAGGAGAAGTACCGGCTGGGCGGTGAGCCCTGCCACTGCACGGACACGATCATGCTGGTGCACCTGTCGGCGGACAAGCAGCGCGCCAGCATCGTCAGCCTGCCGCGCGACAGCTACGCCGAGATCCCCGAGCACCGGGACCAGACCACCGGCAAGGAGCACGCGGCCCACCCGGTGAAGCTGAACGCCGCCTATGCCGAGGGCGGGCCCGGTCTGACCGTACGGACCGTCGAGCACATGACGGGCGTCAAGGTCGACCACTACCTGGAGGTCGACTTCACCAGCTTCATGACGACGGTGGACACCCTGGGCGGGGTGAAGATCTGCACCACCCGGCCGATGAAGGACGCGTACACCGGCCTGGACCTCGCGGCGGGCACCCACGAGCTGGACGGTGGCCAGGCGCTCCAGTACGTACGCTCCCGGCACATCGACGGCGCCGCCGACCTGGGCCGGATGCAGCGCCAGCAGAAGTTCCTCGCCTCGCTGATCAAGCAGACGACCAGCAGCGGAGTGCTGCTGAACCCGGTGAAGTTCCGCGAGGTCGCCTCGACGATGCTGAAGTCGGTACGGGCGGACAAGGGCTTCGGTACACAGCAGATGCTGGACCTCGGCCAGGCGATGCGGGGCTTCTCCGCCGCCTCGTCCGAATTCGCCTCGGTACCGATGGGCGATGTCGCCTACCGGGTCAAGGGCATCGGCTCGACGGTGAAGTGGGACCCGGAGAAGTCGAAGGAGCTGTTCCAGGCGCTGCGCGAGGACAAGCCGCTCACGGTGAAGCGGCCCGAGCAGCCGCCCGCGAAGACGGTGGACGTGCCGCCGCAGCAGATCCGGGTCCAGGTCTACAACGGGACCCCGAAGGACGGCCTCGGCGGCACGGTCGACACCGCGCTGCACGGCACCGGCTTCGACACCACCAGGGCCCCGCTCAACGGGGAGCAGCGCGATCTCAAGCACACCCTGGTCACGTACGACCCGCGCTGGGACCGGTCCGCGAAGTCACTGGCGGCGGCGCTGCCGGGGGCGGAGCTGAGGGCGGTGAAGGGTCAGGGCGCCACGATGAAGGTGATCGCGGGCGCGGACTACGCGAAGGTGGAGCGGGTCCGGGCCGAGGAGCCCGAGCAGGGGAGGTTCGGCGCGGTCACGGGCGACGAGGTGGTCTGCCCGTAGGCGACAGGGCCGGGGCGCAGCAGCACCGGCCCCCGGTTTCTCAGTCCTCGATGCCGTCGGCGACGCGCTTCTCGCGCAGTTCCCTGATCGCGCGGCGCCGGGCCAGCCGGTGCGTACGGCGGATCTGCGCCTCCTGGTAGCGCCGGTTGTCGCGTTCGGTCTCCGGGATCACCGGGGGTACGGCGCGCGGGCGGCCGTCCGCGTCGACCGCGGCGAACACGAGGTAGGCGCTGCCCACCTGCTGGGCCGGGGTCGACTCGTTCCACCGCTCGGCCATGACCCGGACGCCGACCTCCATCGAGGAGCGGCCGGTCCAGTTCACCTGGGCGCGGACGTGAACAAGGTCACCCACGCGGACCGGCTCCAGGAAGACCATCTCGTCCATCGAGGCCGTGACCGCGGGACCGCCGGAGTGCCGGCCGGCCACCGCGCCCGCCGCGTCGTCGACCAGCTTCATGATCACGCCACCGTGCACCGTGCCCAGCAGATTGGTGTCGCTGCCGGTCATGATGTGGCTGAGGGTGGTCCGGGAGGCCGCGGTCGGCTTGCCCGGAATGTCGCCCTCCGGGCGCGGAGCCTGATCTGTCATGCCCTCCACCTTATGCGGGGGCTTCGGGCCCGTCGCAATGCATCAGCTTCGCAACAGCCCTGGTCCGATTTCACTTACACCCTGTAATAGCAGTGGGCCGGGCCTGCACACTGGATCGCATGAACGATTGGCCCGAGGGCCGGAACGACGACAACCGCCGCGGCAACCGCTACGGGCAGGGAAGCGCGAGCGACCGGCCCGAGAGCGCCCGCGCGATGCCGCACGTCCAGCGCCCCGTCCCGTCCCAGCAGCCCGCCCCGTCGCAGCGGCGCCCCGCACCGTCGCGGCAGCGGCAGGTGCCGCAGCAGTCCGGCGGCTACGACGACGGCTCGCAGTACGACAGCGGCTACAACACGGGCCAGGTCTACGGCGGCGGCAACGGCGGCGGGCGCGGTGGGGGCCAGGGCGGCGGACCGGGTGACGGCGGATACGTCCAGGGCCGCCCGTCGGCCGCACCGGACTGGCGCCGCCGGATCAAGATCGGCGCACTGGCCCTGGTGGTGGTGGTGCTCGCCGTCTCCATCGGCACGTACTTCTGGGCCGACTCCAAGCTGAAGCGCGACGTCGACCTCTCCAAGGTCATCGAGCGGCCCAAGGGCGGCGACGGCACGAACTACCTGATCGTCGGGTCGGACAGCCGCGAGGGCATGACCGCCGAGGACAAGAAGAAGCTTCACACCGGTTCCGCCGAGGGCAAGCGGACCGACTCGATGATGATCCTGCACGACGGCGGCAACGGCCCGACGCTGGTCTCGCTGCCGCGTGACTCGAACGTCGAGATCCCGTCGTACAAGGGATCGGACTCGGGCAAGCTCTACCCGGCTCGCGGCCGCTTCACCAAGCTGAACGCCGCGTACGCCGAGGACGGCCCCGAACTCCTCGTCCGTACCGTCGAGTTCAACACCGGCCTGCATATCGACCACTACGTCGAGATCGGCTTCGGCGGCTTCGCCAAGATCGTGGACGCGATCGGCGGGGTGGAGCTCGACATCCCCAAGGCGTTCAAGGACAAGAACTCCGGCGCGGACTTCAAGGCGGGCAAGCAGACGCTGAACGGCGAGCAGTCCCTCGCCTTCGTCCGGACCCGGTACGCCTTCGCGGGCAGCGACCTGGACCGTACGAAGAACCAGCAGAAGTTCCTCGCGGCGCTGGCGAGCCAGACGGCGACGCCGTCGACGATCCTCAACCCGTTCAAGCTGTACCCGACGATGGGCGCCGGCCTGGACACCCTCGTCGTCGACAAGGACATGTCGCTCTGGTCGCTGGGCAAGATGTTCTTCGCCATGAAGGGCGTCACGGGCGGCGACGGCACGTCGATGAACATGCCGATCTCCGGCTCCACCGGCGGCAACCTGGTCTGGGACAAGGCCAAGGTCAAGCAGCTGGTCGAGCAGCTCAACAACGACGAGAAGGTCACCGTCTCCGGAAACTGACGGCAGCCACCCGACGGGGCCCGGACGGTTCGCCGTCCGGGCCCCGTCGCGGGTGCGGCCGCTAGGGCGTGTTTCGAAAGTAGCGCCGTCCGCCCGACGGGCGGGCCCGGCGGTGTCTGGTGCGTGCGATCGCAAGGCGGAGGGTCGCCCCGATACTGGTTGTATCGGGGCGATCCCGACAACGCGGCGAGCGTGCGTGCCAGACACCGCCGG
>NZ_JBFAJY010000053.1:19561-38528 GCF_040655445.1 Streptomyces sp. NPDC050423 | reverse complement strand
GTAGCGCTCGATGAGCTTGTCCTGGAGGTAGCCCCAGAGCTTCGCGGCGGGCGGCAGGGTCTCGCGGCGCCGCCGCTGCTTGGCGACCGGTGACGGGCCCCTCGGCATGACGGTCTCCGCACGGGCTCAGCGTTGCTGGCCCGCCATGACCGTGGCCAGGCCGACGACCACGAGCAGCGAGCCGCCCCAGGTCCACATGGAGGTCCGCTCGTGCAGCACGGTCGCCCCGGCCAGCACGATCAGCAGGTAGCCGAGCGCGTTGAACGGGTACGCGATGGAGAGCGGCACCTTGGCCAGGGTGGACATCCAGGCGAGCGCGGAGACCCCGAAGATCACCAGCCCGACCACCACCCAGGGGCTGGTGGCGGCCCGCAGGGCGACGGAGCCGCCGTGCTCCCCGGCGGCGGCCGCGGCGCCCTTCATCCCGTGTTTGAGCATGATCTGGCCGCCCGCGGACGAGAACACGGCGAACAGCAGCAGCATCAGACTGGGGAGGGTCAAGACCTTGCTCCTGAGGGCGGCGGCCGGGTTCTCGGACGCGTGGGCGGCGGTGGGTGGGGGAACGGTCGCCTCAGACGCCGACCCGGTCGGCGGGGACGTACTGTCGGTTGAGGATGTCCTGTACATCGACGTGCTCTCCAGCGATGATCGTCTCGGCCGCATGCGGGGTGAGCAGTGCGACGTGCTGATAGCCGAACAGCGTCGGCCGGATCCGGGTCAGCAGCCTCGAAAGACCGCCGAGTACCGCGGCGAGCGGACCGCGCCCGAGCAGCGACCAGAACGGCGCCCCCGTCGAGGCGATGTCCAGGACGTCGTAGCCCGCGTCGCGCACCGTGCGGCGCAGGCTGGCCCGGGTGAAGAAGCGCAGATGCGTTTCGTCGAGGATGCCCCGGCGGTCGTAGTCGAAGGCTCCGATCGCGACCCGCATCCGTGAGTACCAGTGGCTGAAGTTCGGGACGGACAGCAGCACCTGGCCGCCGGGCCGCAGCACGGTGGCGACCTCGGTGAGCACTCGCTCGGGGCGGGAGAGGTGCTCGATGACGTCCCCGGCGACGACGTAGTCGAAGTCGACGCCGACCTCGGGCGGCAGGCCCTCCTCCAGGTTGGCGAGGTGGAAGTACGTGCACTTCTCGCGCACTCCGGGCACCTCGACGAAGTCCACACCGGTCACCTCGTGGCCGAGTGCCTCCAGCCGCTCCGCGAACAGGCCGCCGGAACAGCCGAGGTCCAGGACCCGGCCGGGCGGCAGCTTCCGCATCTTCTCCAGGATGACCGCGTGCGAGGAGCCGTCGCCCTCCTTGAAGGCGTACTCGACGGGCTTCGGGATCCAGGCGCAGGTGCCGAACCCCTTGACCGCCAGGCGGTATTCGAGGACGTCCTTGACGACGTCCTTCGCGTACTTCATGCCGTTGACGTAGCAGATCTCGTCGCCGTAGTACGTGGGCACGGGGATCTCCTTGATCCGCATTCCCGCGTCGAGCAGCTGGACGATGATCTGGGTGTCGAAGTCGAAGGCGTCGGTGTTCCGGTCGATCGGCAGCTTCTTCAGCGCCTCGACGCTGTAGGCGCGGTACCCGGAGTGGAACTCGGTCAGCTGCGAACCGAGGAGGCTGTTCTCCAGCCGGGTGAGAATGCGGTTGCCCAGCCATTTGTACATCGGCATACCGCCCTTGAGGGCGTTGCCGGACTTCATCATCCGCGATCCGAACACCGCTTCGCATTCGCCGCGTTCGATCGGGGCGACCATGTCGGGGAGGAGTTCCGGGGCGTACTGTCCGTCGCCGTGCAGCAGCACGACGATATCCAGTCCGTGTGCGGCGGCCAGGGCGTATCCGGCCTTCTGGTTTCCGCCGTATCCGAGGTTCTTGGTGTGCCGCATCACCACGGTCCGCGGCATTCCCTCCGCCTGGGACCATCGGCAGCCGGCGGTGAAGGTGGCGTCATGACTCGCGTCGTCGAGAATGAGGATCTCGTCGATCCGGGACCGGAAGTCCTCCGGAATCCGGTCGAGCGTCTTCTCCAGCGTTGTCTCCGCGTTGTACGCGACCACCAGGATGCCGATCCTGGGACTCGGGCTTTCCTTCACGGGGCGTTCTCCAGTTGCGCTCGGTGCTCGGTGCTGAGTTCGGGAACGGGTCTGTGGGGGGATGCGGCGCCGGTGCGCGTGGTCAGTTGACGGCGGAACCGGAGGGCTGCGAGGTACGGGGAGAGGCGAGCGGCGTGCGCTCGGCGGGGGTCTTCGGGGAGGTGCCGGGGCGGCTCGCGAGGATGCGGCGGATGCCGGCTGCGAGGGCGGCCGCCAGGACGATCCAGCCGGCGGCGCCCAGCTCAAGCACCGGCTCGCTCCAGCGCACGGCGGAGCGTCCGCCGTAGCCGAGGACGGCCGTCAGCCCCAGCACACAGCTGTACGCGAGCCCTTCCCAGAACCCGAGAACGAACGTTCCGGCGGCCGCCCAGGTCAGGTACTGCAGACCGGAGGCGGTGGACAGGAGCAGCAGCAGGCCCAGCGTGACGGCGACGACCCCGGGCAGCTGCGCGGGCCGCAGCCACGCCAGCCAGACCCCGGCGGCCACGCAGGCCAGCACGAAGAGGAAGTGGCCGCCGCCCTGGATGAAGGTGATGACGGACTCCGGCAGTCCGAGGACGTCGGCGAACCGGACGAGCCCCCAGAGGCGGTAGGTACCGCCCCCGTACTCCAGGACGTTCTCCTTGAGGTGCTGCGGCACGGTCACCAGGGCCGGCCCCCACACCAGGGCGAACAGTGCGCCGAACCCGGCGGCGAAGCGGACCAGCGCCGGCCGGCCGCCGCGCAGCGCGGCGACGAACAGCGCCGGGACCACCACCACCGGAATGAACTTGACGCTGATCGAGAGCGCCGCGGCCACCCCCGCGGCCAGCGGCGACTTCCGGTCGGCCAGCAGATGGGCGGCGGCCAGGGCGAACGCGATGGCGACGGCGTCGGTGTTGCCGTGGTAGCCGGAGGTGGCGATCAGCACCGGGCTGACGGCGACTCCGATGCCGCACAGCACCGCCGTCCCCTGGGCGGCACGCCGCCGGACGATCTCGAACACGAGCACCGCGCAGCAGAAGTCCGCGATCGACGCGGGTGACCTGATGAGCGTGGCGAACGACATTCCGAGTTCGGAGAGACCGTTCAGGCCGAGCAGCATCCAGCCGGCGAGCGGCGGGTGGTTGTAGACGGGCAGTCCGGGCAGCGGGTGTTCGTAGATCCGAACGGGGCCGTACGCGGCGACCGCCTTGGCGAACCCCGCGAAGATGCGTACATCGGTCGGGCCCGGCGTATTCGCCGCGATGACCATGCGAGTCAGGAGGCCGACGGCCGCGGCGACGAGCACAACGGCTCTCGCGCGTCGCACGTCCCAGGATTCGCACCGCATTCGGATACCCATGAAAACAGAACGTAGCAACCCGGCGACGCTATGCGACGCACCGATCAACATACTTATGGGGCTCACGGCTCGGGTGCCCTGCGGGTCTGCACAAACACCGGGAATGCCGAATCACTCGAACGGTTCACCCAGTTCGCACAGTTCGTACGTCAATTTCCGTTCACCGCGGTGCCGCCGCGCGGTTCACCACACGCCGGTGCCCGGCCGGTACGGATACCGGCCGGGCACGTGTGCCCCTGCGGGGGGGCGGAGTTTCGCGCGGGACGCGGACTACAGCATCCGGTCGACCACCCGGGCCGTCGCCCGGCCGTCGTCGAGGTCGCAGAAGTCCCGCCGAAACGCCTCGTACGCTTCCGCGTGTCCCGCGATGGCCCGGACCGGGTCACGCAGGGCGTCGATCAGGTCGTCGGAGCCCGGGATCAGCGGGCCGGGAGCACGCGCCTCGAAGTCGAAGCTGAATCCGCGCAGCGTGTCGCGGTAGTGCTCCAGGTCGTAGGTGTGGAAGAGCATCGGACGGCCGGTCTGGGCGAAGTCGAACATCAGCGAGGAGTAGTCGGTGACCAGCGCGTCGCTGATCAGCATCAGCTCACCGACGTCCGGGTAGCGCGAGACGTCGCGGACGAATCCGGTGCCGCTGTCCGGGAGCCGGTCGGTGACCATGTAGTGACGGCGCACCAGCAGGACGGTGTCCGCGCCCAGTTCGCGTTCGGCCGCGGCCAGGTCGAGCTGGAGGCCCAGCGAGTAACGCCCGCCGCCCAGTTGCTGGTCCTCGCGCCAGGTCGGCGCGTACAGCACGACCCGCTTGCCCTCGGGAATCCCGAGCCTCTCCCGTACCGCCTGGGCGACCTTCCTCCGGTCGGGGGCGTGGAAGAGGTCGTTGCGGGGATAGCCGCACTCCAGGACCTCGCCCTCGAAGCCGAACGAACGGCGCAGGACGGGGGTGGAGAAGGTGTTCGGGGAGACCAGGAAGCTCCACTGCGCGGCGCGCTGCTTGAGCGTGCCGATGTAGGCGGCGTTCGACTGGATCGTGCCCGCGAGCTCCAGGCCGATGCGCTTGAGCGGGGTGCCGTGCCAGGTCTGGACGACGGTCTGGTCCTCGCGCCGCACGAACCACTCGGGCAGCTGCGTGTTGGTGACGATGTGCCGGCTGCGGGCCAGCGCCTCGTGCCAGGCGGCCGAGCCGTGCTCCACGGCGGTGGTGCCCGCGGGGACGATGGCCTGCTGGTCGCGCACCACCCACAGGTGCTCCAACTCGGTTCCCCTGAGCACCAGTTCCTCGTACACCGCACGCGGCGAGTCGGAGACCTGGCGGCCGTCGAAGCTGCTGTAGAGGGCGGCCTCGCGCAGCGGCTCGGTGCGCTGAGCGGCGTAGGTGTCGCTCAGCAGCTTCTTGGCACGCGGGCCGCGCTCCGAGGCGGAGAGCACCGGGGCGGAGACGACCAGGAGCTGGTCGCCGAAGCGCCGCTCGATGGTGTAGTCGCGGCCGGAGAGGGTGCGGGTGGCGGGCAGGGTACGGAAGGCCGCGGCCGGGATGCGCAGCGCGATGTCGCCGCTCTCGTCGCCCGCGCCCCTCTCGCGGAAGAAGAAGTACCAGTTGCCCTCACCCAGCGGGAGCGGGCCGCCGGGTCCCTCGACGGCGTCGGGCCGCAGTTCGGCCCGGAAGCGCCGCGCGTCGTCGTCGCCGGAGAACTCGACCGGGAACGTCGCCTCCTCGCGGTGGGCGCTGTTCTGGACCACCAGTTCGACGGGGTGTTCCGGGTCCTCGGGGAAGCTGCCCTCCAGGAACAGCAGCCCGTCATCGGTCCAGCTCGCCAGCTCGACGCAGGGCTGCACGGTGCGGTCACTGATCAGCAGGTTCCCGCGGGAACTCGTGACGAAGGCGAGCTCGCGGCGTTCGCCGTCCGCGCCGTCGCCGAGCGGGTAGCGGCCGGGCAGCACGGGGCCGGGCACGTCGATCGGCGTCTTCTGGTCCTTGGGGCCGACCAGGTGGACGCTGTAGCCGAGGCTCTTCGGTGCGTCGTCCGCCGTGGGGCGGGCCTCGGTGACGGCCGCGAGCGGGAGCTCCGCGGTGAAGCGGCGCCAGCCGGCGGCCGAGGACTCGGTGCCCTCGCCCACCGTGACGGGGACGTCGTACGCGGTGTCGGTGGCCTTGTGCGTGAGGCCGAGCCGCAGGTCGCCGCCGGCGAGGCGGTCGCGGACCATGCCGGACACCACGACGGTGCCGGCCGTGTCGCCCGCGCGGTGGGTCTCGAACCGGGCGTCGATCCGCTCCGCGTGCAGCACCAGCTTGTCGCCCTCGAAGGCCGGGACGATCCGGTGGTCACCGTCCGGCCGGTACACGGGCGGGGCGACGGAGGCCTCGCGGACGGAGGGGAAGGAGCGGCGCAGCAGGCCGTTCCTGGCGATGCCGGCCTCCAGGCGCCAGGTGAGCTGCTTGGGGCTGCCATCGGCGGCGATGCGGAGCTTGGCCGGGTCGATGACGGCCTCGAAGCCCGCCCAGTCGTAGTCGTGCAGGCTCTGGCGGGAGCGCGCGGTGGCCTCCGGCTCGTCGGTCCTGCGCAGCCGCAGCGGCACCACGTTGCGCCGGCCGGCCCGCAGCCAGCCGATCCGGAACTCGCTGGGGCCCGAGGCGACGGGCAGGTTGCGGATGTAGGCGTACCCCTTGAGGTGCAGCTTGCCGTCGCGCCACTGGGCGTCCCGCAGCCGGGCGGCGAGCGGGAGGTCGCGGTCGGCGACGCGCAGCACTTGGGCCGGGACCGGCTGCTTCAGCACCGGGTACTCGGCCTGCCGGCGGCGCACGCCGCGTACGGCGAAGGCCCCGGGCTCGCGCTTGTCGTAGGCGAGCAGCGCCAGCAGCTCCTCCATGCGGTGCTCGCGCACCAGGTACCACATCAGGCGCAGCCGCAGCGGGAGTCCGTCGAGAACCGTCGGGTCGACCTGGTCGATGAAGGCGTTGCAGTGCGTGAGGAAGGCCTCGCGGTACTCCGCGTCACCGTCCGGCAGGACCTCCATGAAGTACCAGAGGTCGTTGGCGAGGGCGTGGGCCTCGTAGTGGTTCTTGTCGGCGGCCGGGCGGTTCTCCGCCAGAAAGGTGGAGACGCCCTGCACGTGCGCCACCCGGTCGCGGACGCCGCGGACGACGGCCCGGCTGGTGGTGATCGAGCCGGGGCGGTCCCGCCAGTGGTAGACGGGGTCCTTCACGATGTCGACCGAGCCGGCCAGGAAGTGGGCCGGCAGCACGACGGGAATGTCCTCGTACAGCGCGCCGACCGGGAAGGCGAACTCGTGCTTGTCCCAGAAGGAGCGGCGGAAGACCTTGTTGCAGGCGATCCGGTCGCCGAGGAGATCCAGGTCGCGGGAGACGTGGGTGCGCAGCCGGGTCGTGGCCATGGGCTTGCGGAACATCGGGGACTGCTGGAGCTTGCCGCCGGCGCGCAGTCGCAGCACGTTGCCGGACGCGAGGTCCGAGCCGGTCTCCTCCAGCGCCCCGACGAGCAGCTCGTAGGCGTTCGGCGGGATGATGTCGTCACTGTCGACGAAGGCCAGGTAGCGGCTCTCCGGGTCGCAGTTGCGGACACCGGTGTTACGGGCGTGCCCCAGTCCGCCGTTCTTCTGGCTCACCAGCCGGAAGCGGTCGTCCTGCGCGGCGAACTCGGCGGCCAGAGCTGCACTGCCGTCGGTGGACCCGTCGTCGACCATCACCACCTCGAGGTCGGTCATGGTCTGCTCCGCGAGGGACTTCAGGCAGTCCGTCAGGAAGAGTTCCACGTTATAGACGGGGACAACGACACTGAGCCGTGGCGGCATGTTGAGCACGTCCGTTCATCGGGGGCCTGGCTGTCCGTATGGCTCAACCGTGTGAACGGTCGGGGGTCACCGGTTACGGTCCCGAACGAGTGACTACGCCTGCCCCGTGCTCACCCCGTGGGCAAAGCCGTTCCGGTCCAGGGGTTCGTCCTCGGCGGCGACGGCAGTGCCCGGGGCTTCGCCCGGACGGCCCGGGAACACGGTGTGGCTCATGCTCCGGGAGGCCCGGTGGGCGGCCCGTCCACCAGACTATCCGATGGACCGGCAGCTCCTGAAAGCACACTCACACCCCGGCCCGAAGCGCAACCGGGGACGGACACACTCGGGACCACCGGGCCTGCCACCAGTGGAGACGCGGAGCGCGCGAGGCCGGTTCCTTCCCCCGGTCAGCGGGTGAGCGCGGCCACGGCCGAGGCCGCCAGGTCGTCGAGATACCCGGCGGGCAGCTCGCCCCGGACCACCGCGAGGCGCCAGTAGAGCGGGCCGACGATCAGGTCGAGGGCGCGGTCGGGGTCACTGCCCTCCGGCAGTTCCCCGCGCGCCACGGCGTCCCGTACGACCACGGCGGCGATGCCCAGCTGCGGGTCGAGCAGGGCGGCCTTGATGGTGGCGGAGATCTCCGGGTTCCGGGCCGCCTCGACGAGCAGGTCCGGGATGACCTGGGAGGCCAGCGGGTGGCGCAGGGCGTAGGCGGCCAGTTCGAGCACGGCGCGGACGTCCCCGTACAGCGAACCGGTGGCCGGGGCGGGCATGCCCTGCACCGCGACGGCGGAGACCAGGTCGAGGACCAGGTGCAGTTTGGACTTCCAGCGGCGGTAGACAGCGGTCTTGCCGACGCCCGCGCGCCGGGCGATGCCCTCGATCGACATCCGGGCGAAGCCGACCGCGGCCAGTTCCTCGAAGACCGCGCTGCGGATCGCATCGGTCACGTCCTCGCGCAGCACGGCGGCTCCGGCGGGGACACGGCGGCGGCTTCCCGGGTCGGTGGTCATGGCCCGAATCATAGTCCGCGACGACGAAACGGTTGCGTTGCGACGTCACCGCGTCCTACCCTCGGCGTTGCGACGATACGGTTCCGTCCCGTCGCCCATGTGTGTTCCTGCCCCCCGACGAAAGCGATCGTGGTGAGCCAGACAACAGCCCCGGCGGCCCCGGTGGACACCCCGCCGCCCCCGCTCCCGCCCCTGCACGGACCGGGAGAACTCGCCGCCCTCGCCGCCCGGCACGGGCTGACCGTGAGCGGGGCGAGGCCGTCCCTTCCCGCGTACGTCCGGGAGCTGTGGGGACGGCGGCACTTCATCACGGCGTTCGCCACCGCCAAGCTCACCGCCCAGTACAGCCAGGCGAAACTCGGCCAGATCTGGCAGATCATGACCCCGCTGCTCAACGCGACGGTCTACTACTTCATCTTCGGCGTCCTGATGAAGACGAAGCACGGCGTCCCGGACTACGTCCCGTTCCTGGTCACCGGCGTCTTCATCTGGACCTTCACCAGCAGCTCGATCACCGTGGGCACCCGCGCGATCAGCGGCAACATCGGGCTCGTCCGGGCCCTGCACTTCCCGCGCGCCTCACTGCCGATCGCGCTGGCCCTGCAGCAGCTCCAGCAGCTCCTCTTCTCGCTGGGCGCGCTGGTGCTGATCCTGCTGGTGTTCGGCCAGTACCCGCAGCCCTCCTGGCTGCTGGCGGTGCCGGCCCTGACGCTCCAGGCCGTCTTCAACACCGGCATCTCGATGGTCATGGCGCGCCTCGCCGCGCGGACCCCGGACATCGCGCAGCTGACTCCGTTCGTCCTGCGCACCTGGATGTACGCGTCGGGCGTCATGTGGAGCGTCGGCACGATGCTCCAGGGCAACCGGGTCCCGTACCTGGTGAAGCTGGCGCTGGAGGTCAATCCGGCCGCCGTCTTCATCAACCTGATGCGGTTCGCGCTCATCGACAGCTTCGACGGCGGACAGCTCCCCCCGCATGTGTGGGCCGTCGCCGCGGGCTGGGCCCTGGTGTGCGGCGTGGGCGGGTTCATCTACTTCTGGCAGGCCGAGGAGAGTTACGGACGTGGCTGACAGCACTTCGCCCGGAGTACCGACGGTCGTCGTCGACGACGTCCACATCACGTACAAGGTCAACGGCGCCCGCACCGGCAAGGGCAGCGCCACCTCTGCCCTCAGCCGGCTCACCTCGCGCCGGCAGTCCCCCGGGGTGCGCGAGGTGCACGCCGTGAAGGGGGTCAGCTTCGCCGCGTACAGGGGGGAGGCGATCGGTCTGATCGGCTCCAACGGCTCGGGGAAGTCGACGCTGCTGAAGGCCATCGCCGGGCTGCTGCCCGCCACGAAGGGCCGCGTCCACACCCAGGGCCAGCCCTCGCTGCTCGGGGTGAACGCGGCGCTGATGAGCGATCTGACCGGCGAGCGCAACGTGGTCCTCGGCGGACTCGCGATGGGCATGAGCCGCGGCGAGATCCGCGAGCGCTACGAGGAGATCGTCGACTTCTCCGGCATCAACGAGAAGGGCGACTTCATCACCCTGCCGATGCGCACGTACTCCTCCGGCATGGGCGCCCGGCTGCGCTTCTCGATCGCCGCTGCCAAGAACCACGACGTGCTGCTGATCGACGAGGCCCTGTCCACCGGCGACGCCAGGTTCCAGCGCCGCAGCAAGGACCGGATCATCGAACTGCGCCGGCAGGCCGGCACGGTCTTCCTGGTCAGCCACCACAACAAGTCGATCACCGAGACCTGTGACCGGGCGATCTGGCTGGAGTCGGGAACGCTGCGCATGGACGGCCCGGCGAAGGAAGTGGTCGCCGCCTACGAGAAGTTCACGGGCAAGAAATAGCCGTCCCGGGGGCGGGGGCGGTATCCCGGACCCGACTGGATCTCAGGCCTGATGACGATCGAGGGCGGGGCGGCCACCGGACACACACCCGGCAGCCGCCCCGCCCCTCAACCGCGCACCGCTACACGTGCGTACGCAGCAACGTCCGCATCGTCCGCATCGCCACCGACAGATTCGCCAGGTCGAACGCGTCCGACCCCTGGATCTCCTCCAGCGTGGAGCGCGACCGCGTCAGGATCGCCGCGTTCTTCTCCTCCCACGCCTCGAACCGCTCCTGCGGCGTGGCCCCCTCGCTGCCCGCACTCAGCACGTCACCCGTGAGCGCCGCGTGCGCGGCGTACAGGTCCTCGCGGATGGAGGCACGGGCCATCGACTGCCAGCGGTCGGCCCGCGGCAGCTCGATGATCCGGTCCATCAGCTGGGTGATGGACAGCCGGTCGCCGAGGTCGTAGTACACCTCGGCGACGGACAGCGGGTCCTTCCCCGTACGGTCTGCGATCGCCACGATGTCGAGCACCGGGAAGGCGGACGAGAATCCGGCGACGCGTTGCGCCAGCTCGTCCGGGACACCCGCCTCGGTGAGCTCGTCCAGGATCGACTGGTACCACTCCTGGTCGGCGCCCATCAGCATCTTGGGCAGCTCGGCCCAGACCTGCTCGACACCGGCCCGGAAGAAGTCGATCGTCCCGGCGATCTCCAGCGGCTGCGGCCGGTTGCCGAGCAGCCAGCGCGAACCGCGCTCGACGAGCCGCCGCGAGTGCAGCCTGATCCGCGTCTGCACATCGGCGGACACCCGGTTGTCGAGCGCCTCCACGGCGTCCCACACCCTGCCGAGCCCGAAGATCTCACGGGCCGCGACCTGCGCCCGCACGACCTCCTCCATCGAGGCGCCGGTCTCTTCCCGGAGCCGGTGCAGGAAGGTCGAACCGCCGCTGTTCACCGTGTCGTTGACCAGCACCGTGGTGATGATCTCGCGCCGCAGCGCGTGCGCGTCGACCGCCTCGGGGAACTGCTCGCGCAGTTGCCGCGGGAAGTAGGCGTGCAGCAGCTTCTGCAGGTAGGCGTCGTCCGGCAGGCTCGTCCCGATCAGCTCCTGCGCCGCCGTGATCTTCGTGTAGGCGAGCAGCACGGCCAGCTCGGGCTGGCTGAGCCCCTTGCCGGCGCTCAGCAGCTCGCGGATCTGCCGGTCGGTGGGCAGGAACTCCAGCCCCCGGTCGAGATAGCCGTCGCGGCCCAGCCGGCGCATGAAGCGCTGGTGGGCGTGGAGCAGTGAGGGCGCCTGCGCGCTCGCGTTGGCGAGTGCCGTGTTCTGCGCGTAGTTGTTGCGCAGCACCAGATGACCGATCTCCTCGGTCATCTCGGCCAGCAGCTTGTTGCGCTGCTTGACGGTCATGTCGCCGTCCCGCACCAGACCGTTGAGCAGGATCTTGATGTTCACCTCGTGGTCGGAGGTGTCCACACCGGCGCTGTTGTCGATCGCGTCGGTGTTGATCCGGCCGCCGGTGCGGGCGAACTCGATCCGGCCGAGCTGGGTGGCGCCGAGGTTGCCGCCCTCGCCGACGACCCTGGCCCGCAGGTCCTCGCCGTTGACGCGGATCGCGTCGTTGGCCTTGTCGCCGACGTCCGCGTTCGACTCGGCGGAGGACTTGATGTACGTGCCGATGCCGCCGTTCCACAGCAGATCGACGCGGGCCCTGAGGATCGCCTGCATCAGGTCGGCGGGCGTCATCTTGGTGACCCCCGACTCGATGCCGAGCGCCTCGCGGACGTGCGCGTTGACCGGGATCGACTTGGCGGTGCGCGGGTGAATGCCGCCGCCCGCGGAGATCAGCTCCTTCTTGTAGTCGGCCCAGGAGCTGCGCGGCAGGTCGAAGAGGCGGCGCCGCTCGGCGTACGAGATCGCGGCGTCCGGCTTCGGGTCGATGAAGATGTGCCGGTGGTCGAAGGCCGCGACGAGCCGGATGTGCTCGGAGAGCAGCATCCCGTTGCCGAACACGTCACCCGACATGTCGCCGACGCCGGCGACGGTGAAGTCCTCGCTCTGGGTGTCGTGGCCGAGCTCGCGGAAGTGCCGCTTGACGGACTCCCAGGCGCCCCGGGCGGTGATGCCCATGCCCTTGTGGTCGTAGCCGGCGGAGCCGCCCGAGGCGAACGCGTCGCCCAGCCAGAATCCGTAGTCGACGGCGACCTCGTTGGCGATGTCGGAGAACTTCGCGGTGCCCTTGTCGGCGGCGACGACGAGATAGGTGTCGTCCTCGTCGTGCCGGACGACGTCCTTGGGGTGCACGACCTCGCCGGTCACCATGTTGTCGGTGATGTCGAGCAGCGCCGAGATGAAGGTGCGGTACGAGGCGATGCCCTCGGCCAGCCAGGCGTCGCGGTCGACGGCCGGGTCGGGGAGCTGCTTGGCGACGAAGCCGCCCTTGGCGCCGACCGGCACGATGACGGTGTTCTTCACCATCTGCGCCTTGACCAGGCCGAGGATCTCGGTACGGAAGTCCTCACGCCGGTCGGACCAGCGCAGACCACCGCGGGCGACCTTGCCGAACCGCAGGTGGACGCCCTCGACCCGGGGCGAGTAGACCCAGATCTCGAACGCCGGGCGAGGCGCCGGGAGGTCCGGGATGGACTGTGGGTCGAACTTCATCGACACGTAGTTGTGCGGCAGGCCGCTGTCCGCGTGCTTGCCCCCCTTGTCGCTTCCCTCGCTCGCGCTCTGGAAGAAGTTGGTGCGCAGGGTGGCCTTGATGACGGTGAGGAAGGACCGCAGGATCCGGTCCTCGTCGAGCGAGGCGACCTGGTCCAGGGCCCCGTCGAGCTCTTCGAGGAGCCCGTCGGTGAGCTCGGTGCCCGCGCTCTGGCGCTCCGGCGACATCCGGGCCTCGAAGAGCGAGACCAGTAGCCGGGTGGTGTGGACGTTGTTCTGGAGAGTGCTCTCCATGTAGTCCTGGCTGAACGTCGAACCGGCCTGGCGCAGGTACTTCGCGTAGGCGCGCAGCACCATCGCCTGCCGCCAGTTCAGACCGGCGCTCAGCACCAGCGCGTTGAAGCCGTCGTTCTCGGCCTCGCCGGTCCACACGGCGGCGAAGGCCTCCTGGAACCGCTCGCGGGCGTCGTCGGCCAGGTAGCTGCCGTTGCCCGTGGCATGCGGCATCCGCAGCCCGAAGTCGTAGATCCAGGCGTGTGTACGGTCCGCACAGCGCAGCTCGTACGGACGCTCGTCGACGACCTCGACACCGAGGCGCTGGAGCACCGGGAGGACGGCGGAGAGGGAGACCTGCTCACCGGTCCGGTAGATCTTGAAGCGGCGCTCGCCTGGGGCGGCGCCGACCGGCTCGTACAGGCTGAGGGCGAAGTTCCGCTCGTGCTCCTTGAGGGCTTCGAGGTGGACCAGGTCGGCCACGGCGGCACGCGCCGAGTGGTCGGCCTTGTATCCCTCGGGGAACGAGTGCCCGTAGTTGCGCAGCAGCTCGGCGGCATGCTCCTCGCCGCACTCGGCGTTCAGCGCTTCGTGGAATCCGTCGGCCCAGGAGCGGGCGGCCTCGACGAGCCGGGCCTCGATGCGGTCGGCCTCGGCGTCGGTGAGGGCGGTCAGCTCGCTGCCGGGGGCGACCCGGACGACGAAGTGCAGCCTGGACAGGATCGACTCGGTGTTCCAGGCCGTGAAGTCGACGCTGGTGCCGTTCAGCTCCTCCTTGAGGATGTCGATCAGCCGGAGGCGCACGCCGGTGGTGTAGCGGTCGCGCGGCAGGTAGACGATCGCGGAGTAGTAGCGCCCGTACTCGTCCTGGCGCAGGTAGAGCCGGAGCCGGCGCCGCTCCTGGAGGTAGAGCACCGAGGTGACGATGGAGCGCAGCTGGTCGGGCGGCGTCTGGAACAGCTCGTCGCGCGGGTACGTCTCCAGGATCTGGAGCAGGTCGCGGCCGTCGTGGCTGTTGTACGTGAAGCCCGCGCCCTCCAGCACCTCGGCGACCTTGCGGCGGACGACGGGCACCCGGCGCACGGACTCGGTGTAGGCGGCGGACGAGAACAGCCCGAGGAAGCGGCGCTCACCGATGACGTTGCCCTCGGCGTCGAACTTCTTCACGCCGACGTAGTCGAGGTAGCTGGGACGGTGCACGGTCGCCCGGCTGTTGGCCTTGGTGAGGATGAGGAGCTTGTGTTCCCGGGCCTTGGCACGGGCGTCGGCGGGCAGCCGGTCGAAGGAGGGGCTGACCGGGTGGGTCTCGTCCTCGGTGTGGCGCGGGTCGGAGCGCAGGATGCCGAGGCCGGTGCCGGGTACGGCGGCCAGCGCGTCGGAGTCCCTCAGCTCGTACTCGCGGTAGCCCAGGAAGGTGAAGTGGTCGGCGGCGAGCCAGCGCAGCAGCTCCCTGGCCTCGTTCACCTCGTCGTCGGCGAGGTCGTCGAGCGGCTCGCCGGGCAGGTCGTCGGCGATGCGCAGCGCGGCGTCCCGCATCTTCTCCCAGTCCTCGACGGTCTCCCGTACGTCGGACAGCACACGCAGCAGGTCGGCCTGGATCTGCTGGAGGTCGGCGCGGTCGGACTCGCGGTCGATCTCGACGTGGATCCAGGACTCGACGAGCGCGTCGTGCGGGAGCTCGGCCTTGGCGTCCTTCGCCCCCTTGGCGTTCTTGCGCCCGTTCTGCGCACCGGTCGAGACGCCCGAGCCGTCGGTGAGGACCTCGATCAGCTTGCCGGCCACATCACGCCGGACGATGACCTGCGGGTGGATCACGACATGGATGCCGCGCCCCTGGCGGGACAGCTCATTGGTGACGGAGTCGACCAGGAACGGCATGTCGTCCGTGACGACCTCGACGACGGTGTGACTGCAGGTCCAGCCGTTCTCCTCGACGGTCGGGGTGTGCACCCGGACGTTCGCCGTGCCCTGCGGGCGGTTCTCCGCCAGCCGGTAGTGCGAGGAGGCGGCGCCGAAGACGTCGACCGGGTCGCGGCGGCCGATGTCCTCCGGAGCGGTGTGGAGGTAGTAGCGCTGGAGATAGGCGAGCAGCACGTCCTGGCCAGGACGCTCCTGCCCGGCCCCGTTGCCGTTGTCCGCCCCGATGGCCGCAACGTGCACCCGGGGGCTGCCCCCCGGGCCACCGACACCACCGCCCGGGCTGTTGTCAGCTACCTTGGCGGCCCGTGCGAGCAGCTCGGCCTTGGCTTCGTCCAGCTTGGTCTGCATGTCCTCTGGCTCCTGTCGCGCGCCGTTGCGTGACGTAGGTGAAAAAGACGACGTACCGCCACGACACGGGGTTTCCGGTCTGAGTCGACGCTATGCCGCTATGAGAGACGCCCGGGACCTTATTAGCCATTTTTGGCAGTCTGGCCGGGCTGAGGGGATCAGTCAGGGCCCGGGTGCTGTGGCACTCCGGGCGCAGGCCGGGGGCTTCGCTGCCCCCGAGGCATATCGCGCTGATCACGGGGTCCAGGCTATCCCGCCCGCCCCGGTAACCGTCACGAGCCGTTTGTGTACAAAGACAGCCCCGAACTTTGACACTCTGGACAGCGCATCGCGCCGTGCTGTCGCACTCTGGTAACCGGAACAGGCCGACGAACCGTGGGGAGCCCCGCCATGGCACCGAAGATCCTGATCGTCACCGGCGACGCCGCCGAGTCCCTGGAAGTCCTCTATCCGTACCAGCGGCTGCGCGAGGAGGGTTACGACGTCCACATCGCCGCCCCCTCCCGCAAGAAGCTCCGCTTCGTGGTCCACGACTTCGAGCCCGGCTTCGACACGTACACGGAGAAGCCCGGCTACACCTGGCCCGCCGACCTGGCCTTCAACGAGGTCGACCCGGACGACTACGTGGCCCTGGTCGTCCCGGGCGGCCGCGCCCCCGAGTACCTCCGCAACGACGCCGACCTGCGCAAGATCCTCACCGCGTTCTTCGACACGGACCGCCCGGTGGCCCAGATCTGCCACGGCCCGCTGATGACGGCCGCGGCCGGCGCGCTGAAGAACCGCCGCGTCACGGCCTATCCCGCGCTGGAACCGGACATGGAGGCGGCCGGGGCCGCCTTCCAGGACACCGAGGTCGTGGTGGACGGCACCCTGGTCTCGTCCCGCGCCTGGCCCGACCACTCGGCCTGGATGCGTGAATTCCTGACCGTGCTCCGCACCAAGGCGCCGGTCACCTGAGCACCGGCGGGCAGCCGGGCGTGGGCGGGGCGACCGCCTACCGTCCTGCGCACCAAGGCCCCGGTCACCTGACCACCGACCGGTAGCCGGACGTGGGCGGGGCGACCGCCTACCGTCCTGCGCACCAAGGCCCCGGTCACCTGACCACCGACCGGTAGCCGGACGTCGCGGGGCGACCGCTACCGGCCGGCTACCGGCTGCCCGCTCTCCGTCTCCACCGGTTCAGCTGCTCGCCCTACCGGCCCAGCTGCTCGGCGAGCGCCGCCGCTTCGGCCAGGGTGTCCACGACGGGCACCCCGGCCGCCGCCAGGCTGGCCCGGCTGTGCGAACCGCCCGTGTAGAGCACCGCCCTCGCGCCGACGTGGGCCGCGGCCACCGCGTCGTCCACGGCGTCGCCGATGATCACCGCGTGTTCCGGGGATATCCCGTCCAGCGCCGCGAAATGCCGCTCCATGTGCTGCGCCTTGCTGCCGCCGGAGCGCCCGGTGCGGCCGTCGACGCGCACGAAGCGGGGCTCGATGCCGTATCCCCGCACCACGGGGACCAGCTCGTCGTGCCCGTACATGCTCAGCAGGGACTGGCTCCGGCCGGCCTGCTGCCACTGCGCCAGCAGCTCCGCGGCCCCCTCCGTCAGCCCGCAGCCCTCGCGCTGCTCGGTGTAGTGACGGTGGAAGGCCAGGTCCATCACGTCCCACTCGGCCTCGGTGGGCAGCCGGCCCATCAGCCGTTCGTAGAAACGGGGTATCGGGATGCAGTACATCTCCCGGTACTGGTCCAGGCTGATCGGCGCCACGCCGACCTCGCCGAACGCGGCGTTCGTCGCGCCGACGACCGCGATGTTGTCGTCGAGCAGCGTGCCGTTCCAGTCCCAGACCAGATGCGTGCGGTACTTCTCCTGCGTCCCCATGCCAAGAAAAATACCCGCCGCCACTGACAAACGGGTGCGCCGGGCGCCGCTCGGGCCGCACCGCCGCGCCGTCGGCCGATCGGGTTCAGCCGATCAGGTTCGGAATCTCCTGGATGCCGAACCACAGCAGCTCGTGGTCCTCCGCACCGTCCACGGTGAACTGCGCGTCGTCGTCACCGAGGTCCGCCGCCCCCAGCGCGGCCGCGGCCGCCGTGACGTCCTTGTCCGCCTCGTCCGAGTCGACGTGCACCGCGGCCGCCTTCGCCAGCGCCACCGCGGAGGCGATCGTGACCTCGCCGAGCGACGAGGCGTCCAGGATGTGGTCCGGGTCGGCGACCGCCGCCCCGTCCGGCACATCGAGCGCGACGACGACGCGACGGCGGGCGGCACCGGGGTCCCCCGCGATCATCCGCAGCGACGCGGAAGCGGCCCGGTTGAGCGCCGCGTACTCCAGCTCCTCGATGTCGTCGGAGACGTACCACTCACGCAGTCCGGGAGTCACCGCGTACGCGGTGAGCGGACCGGGGGCCAGCTCGCCCGCCCTGTGCGCCGCTGCGAGACCGGAGAGGGTCAGGGGGACGTACACGCGCATGGCTTGGCCGCTTTCGTAGTCGGAGACGCCCTCAGGATACGTGCGGCGTCCCCCTTTGGGGTTACCTGTACGAGCCCCGCCCCGTCCACCCGGCAACCGCCGCTCACCCTGTCCACCCCGGCCCCGTTCCCCTCCCCGAACCGGGTCCGCCACCCGGATAGGTGAATTCCGGGCCCGCTCCGCCGGCTCCTCGGACGCTTGCGGCGGCGTCCACCACCCCCGTAGAAGATCCACAGCAGAAGTTACCGCCCGGTAAATGCCGGGCCTCTGAAGCACGGGGGCGATGAGCAGTGACCATGAACAGGACCCGGCCCGCCGGACGGCACGACGCACGCAGGCCCGAGACCGTCCCCCCGCAACGCCTCCGGACGCCCCGGCGCGTCCGCCCCCACCAGTGGTTCGCGGAACGCCTCCTGGCCGTCCTCAGCGGCCAGCGCCCCGTCCACTGGATGCTCGGCCACACCATCGGCGAGGCCTACGACCAACTCGCCGAACTGGCCCCCGCCACACCGCTCAGGAGCCGCGGCGCCCGTCCGGTGATCCGCATGTGCCGCGGCGCCCAGCCGGCCCCCGGCGTGGTGGAGGCCTGCGCGAGCATCGCGGCGGGCGAGCAGGTCCGAGCCATGGCCTTCCGCCTGGAACAGGGCCCCGACCTCCGCTGGCGCTGCGCCGCAGTAGAACTGGGCAGCACCCCGGCCCGACACCCCTGACCCCACAAAGCCCAACCCAACGGACCGGCCACCACCCTGGGGGCCGGCACCTACGACCCTGGCGGGCCACCCCGGCCCGCCACCCCGGGGGACCGGTCCCCACACCCGGGCTACCACCCCGGGCCACCACCGGTTGGGGCCGGTCCCCACTGGACCGCACCCCAGCCCCAACCACCGCCCCCCGCGGCCCGAGCAACCCGAGCCGACCGAGCCGACCCACCCAAGGCCCAACCACACCCGCACAGGCCCACCCAGGCCCGCACGAGCCCGCACAGGCCCGACTCCAGCCCTTCCAGCCCCTCGGCCGCCCATTCACCCAGCCGACCCGCACAAGCCCGCACAGGCCCACACAGCCCCCTCCCGCCCCAACCCTCCCCAGCGCCTCCCCGACCCGCCCAGCCCCTGGCCTCTCCTCACGCAGGCCACCCCCTCCAGGGCCGTCCCCTCCAGCCCCTCCAGCCTTTCCAGCCCCTCCGGCGTTTGAGGAGCGGGGTCCGGGGCGGAGCCCCCGGTACGGGAAGGGGCGGGGAGGGGACCAGGCCCGCCGCCGGCGCCGCCGGC
>NZ_JBFAJY010000053.1:0-19551 GCF_040655445.1 Streptomyces sp. NPDC050423 | reverse complement strand
ACCCACACCCCCCCCGCCCCCCCCCCTATACCACCCCCCCCCCCCCCCCCACCGGGTCGCCCTTCAATTTCACCCCAACCCGGTTTTGGGGGGGGGGGGGGGGCGCCCCCCCCCGGTTACGGGAAGGGGCGGGGAGGGGACAAGGCCCGCCGCAGGCGCACCCACCCACCCCCCACCCACCCCACCCCACCGACCCACGCACCACCGCACCCCACCCCGAGCCGAACCACCCCACCCCCGCGCCCCCACACGCACAACGGCCGGGGCCGGACACCAACGGTGCCCGGCCCCGGCCGCGATCCAGCAGTCAGCGCACGCTACTTCTTGCGGCGCCGCCCACCCCCACCACTCTTCTGCGCCTTGCGCCGCTCAGCCCGGGTGAGCCCGTCGGACTCGGCACCGGCCCCGTCACTGTCCACGTTGGAGAAGTCGCCCTCGACGACCCCGCCCTCCCCGTCCACCGTGGGAGCGGAGAAGTGCAGCCGGTCGGGACGCTGCGGAGCGTCGAGCCCCTTCGCCCGGATCTCCGGACGCGCCGCCGGCACGGCGTCCTCCTTGGACAGCGAGGTCCCCGCGTCCTGCACCGGCACCTCCTCGACCTGCTGCTCGACCTGGACCTCCAGGTTGAACAGGTAGCCGACGGACTCCTCCTTGATGCCCTCCATCATGGCGTTGAACATGTCGAAGCCCTCGCGCTGGTACTCGACCAGCGGGTCCTTCTGCGCCATGGCCCGCAGGCCGATGCCTTCCTGGAGGTAGTCCATCTCGTACAGGTGCTCACGCCACTTGCGGTCCAGCACGGACAGCACCACGCGCCGTTCGAGCTCACGCATGATGTCGGAGCCGAGCGTCTTCTCACGCTCCTCGTACTGATCGTGGATGTCGTCCTTGACCGACTCGGCGATGAAATCGGCGGTGACCCCGGCGAGATCCCCGGCGGCCTCCTCCAGCTCGGCGACCGTGACCTTCACCGGGTAGAGCTGCTTGAACGCACCCCACAGCCGGTCCAGGTCCCACTCCTCGGCGAACCCCTCCGCCGTCTCCTGGCGGATGTAGTCGTCGATCGTGTCGTCCATGAAGTGACGGATCTGGTCCTGGAGGTCCTCGCCCTCAAGCACCCGGCGCCGCTCGCCGTAGATGACCTCACGCTGCCGGTTGAGCACCTCGTCGTACTTCAGGACGTTCTTACGCGTCTCGAAGTTCTGCTGCTCGACCTGCGACTGGGCCGACGCGATCGCCCGCGTCACCATCTTGTTCTCGATCGGCACATCGTCCGGCACGTTGGCCATCGACATCACGCGCTCGACCATCTGCGCCTTGAACAGACGCATGAGGTCGTCGCCCAGCGACAGGTAGAAGCGGGACTCGCCCGGGTCGCCCTGACGGCCGGAACGACCGCGCAGCTGGTTGTCGATGCGGCGCGACTCGTGCCGCTCGGTGCCCAGGACGTAGAGCCCGCCGAGATCCTTGACCTCGTCGTGCTCCGCCTTCACCGCCTGCTCGGCCTTCTCCAGCGCCGCCGGCAGCGCGGCCGCCCACTCCTCGACGTGCTCGACCGGGTCGAGTCCGCGCTGGCGCAGATCCGCCTCGGCCAGGTCGTCGGGGTTGCCGCCCAGCTTGATGTCCGTACCGCGGCCCGCCATGTTCGTCGCGACCGTGACGGCACCCTTGCGGCCGGCCTGCGCGATGATCGGCGCCTCCCGGTCGTGCTGCTTGGCGTTGAGGACCTCGTGCTGCACACCGCGCTTCGACAGCTGCTGCGAGAGGTACTCGGACTTCTCGACCGAGGTGGTGCCGACCAGGATCGGCTGGCCCTTCTCGTGCTTCTCCGCGATGTCGTCGACGACAGCGGCGAACTTGGCGACCTCGGTGCGGTAGATCAGGTCCGACTGGTCGGCCCGGACCATCGGCCGGTTGGTCGGGATCGGCACGACACCGAGCTTGTAGATCGTGTGGAACTCTGCGGCCTCGGTCATCGCCGTACCGGTCATGCCGGAGAGCTTGCCGTAGAGGCGGAAGAAGTTCTGCAGGGTGATCGTGGCGAGGGTCTGGTTCTCGTCCTTGATGTCCACCCCTTCCTTCGCCTCGATCGCCTGGTGCATGCCCTCGTTGTAACGGCGGCCGGCGAGGATACGGCCGGTGTGCTCGTCGACGATCATGACTTCGCCGTCGATGACGACGTAGTCCTTGTCCTTCTTGAAGAGTTCCTTGGCCTTGATCGCGTTGTTGAGGTACCCGACGAGGGGGGTGTTCACCGACTCGTAGAGGTTCTCGATGCCGAGCCAGTCCTCCACCTTCGCCACACCGGGCTCGTGGATCGCGACGGTCCGCTTCTTCTCGTCGACCTCGTAGTCGCCGGTCTCCTCGATGCCCTTGAGCTGGTTGCCCGCCTCACCCTTGGTCAGCCGGGTGACCAGCTTGGCGAAGTCGCCGTACCACTTGGTGGCCTGGTCGGCGGGGCCGGAGATGATCAACGGGGTACGGGCCTCGTCGACCAGGATCGAGTCGACCTCGTCGACGATCGCGAAGTTGTGACCGCGCTGGACGAGCTCGTCCTGCGACCACGCCATGTTGTCGCGGAGGTAGTCGAAGCCGAACTCGTTGTTCGTGCCGTACGTGATGTCGCGGCCGTACTGCTCACGGCGCTGGGCCGGCGTCATGTTGGCGATGATGCAGCCGACGTCCAGTCCGAGGAACTTGTGGACCCGGCCCATCATCTCCGAGTCACGCTCGGCCAGATAGTCGTTGACCGTGATCAGGTGCACGCCCTTGCCGGAGAGCGCGTTGAGATACGCGGGCAGCGTGCCGACCAGGGTCTTGCCCTCGCCGGTCTTCATCTCGGCCACATAGCCGAGGTGCAGGGCTGCGCCGCCCATCATCTGAACGTCGTAATGGCGCTGTCCGAGGACCCGCTTGGCGGCCTCACGGACGGTCGCGAATGCTTCGGGAAGCAGGTCGTCCAGGCTCTCGCCGTCCGCGTACCGTTCCTTGTACTCGTCGGTGAGCGCCCGCAGCTCGGCGTCGGAGAGGTTGACGAAGTCCTCTTCGATGGAGCTGACCTGGTCCGCGATGCGGTGCAGTTTGCGCAGGATCTTGCCTTCGCCTGCACGCATGAGCTTGTTGAAGACGGACACTGAGGCTGGTCTCCTTGCCGGTCGGGCCTGGCACTGGGTCGTGTTATGGACTCTGGCGCGGGCACGGCAGGTGGGCCCCACCGCAACGGCCATCGTAAGCGAGGACCCCGCCGCGCCGGGAGGGCTGCCACTGCGTTGAGCTCGCAGTGCCCTTCCCGATCAACGGACGAAGGGCACCGAAGGTGCCGGGAAGTCCGAAAAGTGCTCGCTCCGCACCCCGGCAGGTCACCAGAATCCGTACATGGAACCGATCACTCTCACCACCGACCGCCTGTTGCTGCGCCCCTTCGCCCCGGGCGACGCGGACGCGGTGCACGCCGCCTGCCAGGACCCGGACATCCAGCGCTGGACGGTCGTCCCCTCGCCGTACAGCCGCACCGACGCGGAGCTCTTCACCCGGCAGTTCTCGCCCGGCGGCTGGCAGGACGACTCCATGTACAACTTCGCCGTCGTGCTGCGTGACGGCGGGGCCCTGACCGGTGCGCTCGGCATCAACCGCCGCAATCAGCCGGGCACGTACGAGGTGGGGTTCTGGACCGCCGGGGAGCACCGCGGCCGCGGCTACATGACGGAAGCGGTCCGCCGCGCCGCCCACTGGACCTTCACCTCGCTCGGCGGGGACCGGCTGGAGTGGCGGGCCGAGATCGGCAATGTGCCCTCGCGGGCCGTGGCGCTGCGGGCCGGCTTCCTGATGGAGGGCGACCAGCGCTCCGGACTGCTCAACAAGGGGGTGCGACGCGATACGTGGGCCGGTGCGCTGCTCCCGTCGGACCTCGGGCTGCCGGGGACCTGCGCCTATCTTCCGGCGGTGGGCCCCACCCGCTCGTGAGGACCGCGGAAGTCCCGGCCGGACTGTCAGTGCCGCCCTCTAGGGTTCGAGGCATGACGCCTGTGCAGCCTCCCGCAGCCGAACTCTCCGCCGATCAGGCCCGCAGGATCGCCCTGCGCGCCCAGGGATTCCTGGGCGCCCCGGACCGCCGGGCCGGGGTACCCGGGGTGCTGCGGCATCTCGGGGCCGTCCAGCTCGACACGATCTCCGTGCTCGCGCGGTCGCACGAGCTGATTCCTTACGCGCGCCTCGGCGCGGTCGGCCGGCGCCCTGTCGAGGAGGCGTACTGGTCGGGTGGCCGCGCCTTCGAGTACTGGTCGCACGCGGCGTGCGTCCTGCCGGTCGAGGAGTGGCCGCACTTCGCCTTCCGCCGCCGCGCCTACCGCTCACGCCCGCAGTGGCACCACGACCTGCCCGACGGCGCGTACGACACGGTCATCAAGCAGTTGCGCACCGAGGGCCCGCTGACGGCCACGGAGCTGGGCGGCGCGAAGAACGGCGGGGAGTGGTGGGACTGGTCGGCGTCGAAGGTCGCCGTCGAGCGGGCCCTGATGTACGGCGAGGTGGTGTGCACCGAGCGGCGCGGCTGGAAGCGGGTCTACGACCTGGCGGAACGCGCCCTGCCCGCCGCGGTGCTCCACGACGACCTGGACGACGCGGAGTGCGTGCGCCGGCTGGTGGCGCTCGCCGGGCAGTCACTGGGCGTGGGCACCCGCGCGGACATCGCCGACTACCACCGGCTCAAGGCCGAGCAGTTCGACGCGGTGGTCGCGGACTCCGGCCTGGTGCCGGTGACGGTGCAGGGCTGGTCGAAGCCCGCCTGGGCGGATCCGGCGGCGCTGGCCTCGGAGCCACGCGGCCGGCACCGTACGACGCTGCTGTCTCCGTTCGACTCGCTGGTCTGGGAGCGGGCGCGCACCGAGCGGATCTTCGCGTTCACCCACCGGCTGGAGGCCTACGTCCCCAAGCCCAGGCGGATCCACGGCTACTTCGCGATGCCCCTGCTGGCGGGCGGCAGACTGCAGGGCCGGGTCGACCCGGCGCGCGAGGGCACGACGCTGGTCGCCCGGCAGGTGTCCCTGGCGGGCCCGAAGGCCGTGCCGCCGATGGCGGAGGCTCTGGTCGAGGCGGCGTCGTGGGTCGGCTGCACCGAGGTCCGGCTGGAACGGGTGGAGGCGCCGGAACTGCGCGGGCCGCTCACGCGGGAAATCGCCCGCGTCCTGGCGTGACCGCACATTCCCGGGGCTTTACCCGGCCGCGTCACCTGATCTCGAGGATCTTCTCCCGCATGGCGTAGACCACGGCTTCCATCCGGGAGTGCAGCTGGAGCTTCTCCAGAATGTTGCGGACGTGGTTCTTCACGGTGTTCTCGGAAATGAAGAGTTCCTTCGCGATATCGCGATTGTTCATGCCTGTGGCAACCAGTTTGAGGACTTCGAGCTCACGCTCGGTGAGCCGGGGCGCCGGCACCAGCCGGCGCTCGTCGGTCCGCTGGATCATCGATTTGAACTCGGTGAGCAGTTTCGACGCCATGGACGGACTGATCTGGGACTGCCCGTCGGCGACCGCACGGATCGCGGTGGCGACCTCGTCCGTGGAGATCTCCTTGAGGAGATATCCGGTGGCGCCCGCCTTGATGGCGTCGTAGAGGTCGGCCTCCTCGTCGCTGATCGTCAGCATGATGATCTTCGCGCTGGGGGCCACCTCCTTGATGGAGGTACAGGCCTCGATACCGCCCCGTTTGGGCATCCGTACATCCATCAGCACGATGTCCGGCAGCAGATCGGCCGCCTTGTCGACCGCCTCCGCCCCGTCCCCGGCCTCGCCGACGACCTGGATGTCCTCCTCGTGCGCGAGGACGATCTCCAGTCCTCTGCGGAAGAGGGCGTGGTCATCGACCACGAGGACCCGGATCGGTTCCTTACGGGAACCACCGTCCTCGTCCGCTCCGGTGCGGGCACCGGAAGCATCCTCGGCATCATTCGCGTCGCGTACGGGCCCGAAGGTGTCCGCCATCGTTCCTCCCCCTGAAGGCCACGGCCTGAAGTTCACAAACTGTCCGCCAACGGCAGTTCACAGAGCACCGATTGGCTTGGGCCGCCATGATTTCACGCCTGGACGTCCGAGCGGTGATCCAGTGGTCGCACGCGGGTGCCCCGGGGGCGCACAAGGCGCACAAGGCGCACCAGGGGCACCACAGAGGGGGCGTCAGCCGCCGAGCGCACCACCCGCGCCGCCCGCCTCATCGGCGGCCAGCGGGTCGGTCCTCAGGTGGATGACACCGTAGTCGTAGGCGTGCCGCCGGTAGACGACACTCGGCTCCTTCGTCTCGGAGTCGACGAACAGGTAGAAGTCGTGTCCTACCAGCTCCATCTCGTAGAGCGCCTGGTCGAGCGACATGGGTGCCGCCACGTGCGTCTTCTCGCGCATCACCAGCGGGCCTTCGCCCTGTACCTCGAGCGAGCCGATCCTGGTGGTGGGCACGGGCTTCGCCGGCTCGTCGGCGATCAGCACGCCGTCGCCGTTGAACGAAGCTGCTTCCGGTACGACTTCGGCGACCTCGGCAGCTGAGATGCGGCCCGAGCCACGGCGGCTGAACCGCTTGTCGTGCTGCTTGCGCAGCCTGGCCTCCAGCTTGCCGGTGGCCAGGTCCAGCGCTGCGTACGGGTCGCCTGCGGCCGCTTCCGCCCTGATGACCGGCCCACGCGAGCGGAGCGTGATCTCCACCCGGTCGGAACGGTCGGCCTGGCGGGGATTCGGCTCCTTGGACACCTCCACGTCGAGGCTGATCACCTTGCCGTCGAACTTCTGGATCTTGTCCAGCTTCAGCTTCTCGGCCACGTGCTTGCGGAACCGCTCGGGCACCTCGGTCTTGCGGCCCTTGACGACGATGTCCACGCAGAACTCCGTTCCCGGATCGCTCCGCTCAGTGGCGGAGCATCTCCCTTTTGCACCAGGCCCCGGTGGTAACCGGAGCCGCGGACTCGGTGGCTTCCACCTCCTCCTCCCCCGGCGGCGAGGTCTCCACCCCACCGAATTTCCGGATTCTGAACTGCTGGTGGGTCACCTGCCCGAAACCTGGTGGTGCATTCGCCGAGGTCTGGCATTCACCATTCCTCACAACCGAACATAGCCTGCTAGGCGGCCTGTCGGCACCCGCTACTCGCACGTACCTCCGTTCAGGTCTTTTTACCCACTCACTACCTGCAACGATGCAGGTTCACTTCCGGTTCCGGTTTATTTCGAAGGCGGACGGAGACACTGCGACAACGGCCGCCTGCCGCACCCCGGAACCAGTGCCGTCCGGCCCGTCGGACCCGTCGATCGCCCGCGCCGCCTCGGCCAGCGAGGCACCCGTCGTGAGCAGGTCGTCGACCAGCACCACCCGTCCGGCTGCCAGCAGCCGCCCGCCTCCCGCCGCCATCTCCAGCGCACCCGCCAGATTCGCCCGGCGCTCCCCGGCCCCGAGCCCCGACTGGTCGGCCACCGCACGCCGCTGGCGCAGCACCGCGGCCACCCTCGCCGGGGTGCCCGCACGCCGCAGTTCCGCCGCGGCCGCCAGCGCGATCCGGCGCGTCGGATCATGTCCTCGTGCCGCCACGGCCCGGCGCGACGACGGCACGGGCACGAGCAGCAGTGGTCCCCGACCCGACGGCGGCCCCGCCCCGGCCCGCACGGCACCCGCCAGAGCCTTGCCGAGGGCCCCTGCCAGGCCTAGCGCACCCCGCTCCTTGTGGGCCAGCAGCAGCGCCCGTACCGCGTTCTCGTATCCGGCGGCGGCATGCACCGGGGGCAGACCGGCCGGCTCCGGATCGGGTCTCACCCGGCGGGGCGCCCCGCCGTGCAGCTGCGCGCCGCACTCCGCGCACAGCTCGGTCCGCGGTCTGCCGCAGCCCCCACAGGCAACCGGCAGGACCAGTCCGGTGATCTCCCGCCACCACCCGCTCATGACTCCACTGTGCCCCCGCCCGAGCCGCCGGACCACCCCTGTGGACAACCGCCCGGATCCAGGAGGGCATGGGCCGGCACAGGCGGTACGGGAGCACGGGGCGCGGCGGTCCGGGCGGGCGCGGGCGTCAGCCCGGGTAGACCAGCGCCGAACCCTCCTTGAGGACCGTCTGCCAGTTGTCCCCGGGCAGCAGCTTCACTATTCCGTCGCCCTGGGTGTCCGCCATCAGCGGCAACTGCTCGTCGTCCGCAGCGGCGATCGCCAGCACCTGGTTCACTCCGGGCAGCACGCCCGACGAAGGTGTCGAGCCGTCCGCCTGCACGTAGCGGACCTGCTGCACGCCGCCCTGCTCCTTGCCGACCACCACGAGACGGCTCCCGCCCGACCACGACATCGCGGTCACATCCGCCAGCTGCGGCGCGGCCTGTCGCAGGTCGACCACGGAGACCTGCTGCTTGTCCTGCGGTCCCTGACGCTCGATCCGGCCGATCCTCAGCGTCGTACGGCCGTCGCTCGACAGCAGCAGGGCGATGCGCACCCCGTCCGAGGACAGCCGCAGTCCCTTGATCCGGCTGCCGTTCAGACTCGGCACCGTGACCTCCTGCGGCTTGCCCGCACCACCGGCCAGCCGCAGGAGCCTGGGATTGTCCGGGTCCCGGTCGGCGACCCAGAGGTCGCCCCTGCCGTCCCAGCTGGGCGCCGTCAGACGGTCCTCGGAACGGCCGGCCTTACTCGTCACCGCCGGGGGCGGCAGCTGGCCGTCCGCGGCGATGGAGGCCACGTAGAGCGCGTCGCGGTGCTGCGAGAGCGCCGCGGCCAACTGCTCGTCCCGGGCCACGCCGACCTCGCTCACCCGCACCTGACCGGCACCGAACGGCCCGGCCACCGGCTCCGGCTCCCCGCTGCCCCTGGTGCTCCCCGGAATGCGCTGCACATGCCCCTTGGCATCGACGAAGTACTGGCTGTCGGGCCCGCCCGACGAACGGTCGGGGGCGTACTCCTCGGCCTGATCCGACCCGAGCACGCACAACGGCGAACCGTCCGAGCGCTGCAGCTCCACCTGCTCGACCCGCGCCGATGTCAGGTCCCGGAGGGTGAAGAGCACCTGCGAGGCCATCATCCGGCAGGAGCGCTGCCCGACCCCGTCGGCCTTCTTGTTGAGCGGGACCTTCAGTACGTTGCGGTCGTCGGGCGTCAGCGAGATGACGTCCTTGCGCAGGCCCGTCCCCGCGGGGAAGCCTGATTCGACCACCGGCCGCAGCCACTCGGTCGGGCCCCTCAGGAGACTGCGGACCGCCTGTGTCACGGTGTCCATCCCGGTGGCGGGGTCCGTCCGGTTACGGATGTAGACCGGGTCGGCGACCAGCGTGGACTGCGCCTCGGAGCGCCCGGTCGCGAAGTAGAACTTGTTGACGGAACGGTAGAGCCGCTTGAAGTCCGACTGCCCGAGCACCAGGCCGTCCGGCACTCGGTCGATGCGCCACTCCTTGCCGTCCGGCCCTTTCTGCCGCACCAGATGGAGGGTGCTGGTGTAGTCCGTCGGAGCGAGCGGCTGGTACGCGTTCTGCTCGTCGACCGTCGCCACCTTCTCGCCGGACAGCGTGTAGCTGACCTCGGTGGTGCTGCTGCCGCTCCCGTGGTCCGGCCGGTCGCTCCGGTTCGGCGCCTTGGCCAGCACGGTGGTGAGCGCACTCGGCTTCCAGGCCTTCGACGTCTGCTGCGTGAGGTACTTGCGCGTCGTCCGGAAATCGGAGTCGTCGCTGGTCATCGACTCCAGGAAACCGTCGACCACCTCGTTCGGCGTGGCACCGTCGCGCGGCGCGACCGCGTAGACCTGCACCTGGGACTCGCCGGGCTGCGAGGCGTCCACAGCCTTGACATCACCGGTGACGGGCATCGAGCCGCACGCGGTGAGCAGCAGGGCGCCGCATCCCAGCAGCACGGTCAGCCCCGCCGCACGTCCGCGGCCACCCTGATCACGGTCAGCGCCCACGCGTCGTGTCCTCCCGCCCCGGATCCTGCCTCGGGGAGTCGTTGTCGCCGGGCCGCTCCTCGGAGGGCCGCGGCACCACCCGTGCGCCGCTGCCCGGCAGTGCCGCCGGGTGCACCGAGACGGGCGCGGTCCGGGCGGCTGCGGGGGCGCGAGCCGGTACCGGCAGCGGTGAGCGGTCCGTACCCGGCGGCTGGGAGGGCACCGCCATCAGCCGGTGCTCACTTCCCGTGGCCTGTGCGGGGGCGGCCGCGGCCCGCTCCCGGTTCTCCCGGTTGCGCCGTGAGTCCTCGGGCTCCAGCGGTATCGGCGAACCGCGCAGCGGCTCGTCCGCCGTGCGCGGCAGTGTCAGCCGGAACTGCGAGCCGCCACCGGGCTCGCCCCAGGCCTGGAGCCAGCCGCCGTGCAGCCGGGCGTCCTCGACGGCGATCGACAGTCCCAGACCGGTGCCGCCGGTCGTCCGGGCGCGGGCCGGGTCGGCCCGCCAGAAGCGGTTGAACACCCGGGTCGCCTCGCCGGGCTTCAGCCCCACTCCGTAGTCCCGGACGGCCACCGCGACCGCTCCGCCGGCCACTTCCATCCGCACCACGACATCGCGGCCCTCACCGTGCTCGACGGCGTTGACGACCAGGTTGCGCAGGACCCTCTCGACCCGTCGCGCATCGGCCTCCGCTATCACCGGCTGCTCGTCACCGACCACCCGGATCCGGGTGCCCTTGCGCTCGGCCAGCGGCTCGGCGCCGCCGATCACCCGTCGCACGACCTGCCGCAGGTCTATCGGCTCGGCCTCCAGCGCCGCGGCTCCCGCGTCGAACCGGCTGATCTCCAGCAGATCGGAGAGCAGCGACTCGAACCTGTCGAGCTGGTCACCGAGCAGCTCCGCGGAGCGTGCCGTGACGGGGTCGAAGTCCACGCGTGCCTCATGGATGACGTCGGCGGCCATCCGTACCGTCGTCAGGGGCGTCCGCAGCTCGTGCGAGACGTCCGAGACGAACCTGCGCTGCATCCGCGAGAGCTCCTCCAGCTGCTGGATCTTCAGCTGAAGGTTCTGCGCCATCTTGTTGAAGGCCTCACCGAGCCGGGCGATGTCGTCCTCGCCGGTGACCTTCATCCGTTCCTGGAGCCGGCCGGCGGAGAGCCGTTCGGCGATCCCGGCCGCCATGCGGACGGGTGTGACGACCTGGCGCACCACGAACCAGGCGATGGCCCCTAGCAGCACGACCACGAACAGACCCGCGGTGGCCAGTGTGCCCTTGACCAGGGTCAGGGACTTCTCCTCCTGCGTCAGCGGGAAGACGTAGTACAGCTGGTAGGGGTTGCGGTCGATGTCGTAGAGCCGCTTGCCCACGACGAGACCGGGCTGCGACTCCTGCCCGTTCGCGTAGCGGATCAGGGAGTACGTCTGGAATGCTCCCGGGCCCTTGTTCACGGACTCGCGGAGGCTCTGCGGAATGCTCGCGGCCTCGACGCTGCCCGAGCCGCGGGGCGCACGGGAGCCCTCGTCGGCGCTGAGCGCCACCACGTTGAAGGCGTTCTTGCCACCACTGGCGAGCTGGTCGACGAGCTCGGTCCGCCAGGAGTTGTTGGCGGTCGTGCCGTCCGCGGCGTCGCCGCCCTGCCCGGTCGTGGGGGTGAGTGGTGCGTTCGCCTTCTCCTGGGCCGCCGCGAATCCGCCCGCGGCCTGTGTCTGGGCGGCCTTGCCCTTCGCGTCGAGCAGGCCGTTGCGCACCTGCCCGATCACGACCAGGCCGAGCAGCAGAACCACACCGAGCGACATCAGCAGCGTGCCGGCGACGACCCGCAGCTGAAGGTTGCGCCGCCACAGCCGCACCGCGGGCAGCAGCGGACGCCGCACCCAGCGCATCAGCAGCCTCGGCACCGGCCCGCCGGGCGCCCGGTCCTGGAACAACCGGCCGCCCCGCAGGATCCGCCCGACAGGCGACGACGCAGGCCCTGAACCGGCAGCCCGCTCCGCACGGACTCCCGGCTCCCCGGGCTTCGGAGCAGCGCTACCCAGGGACATGTCAGCTCGGTCCGGCCTTGTAACCGACGCCTCGGACGGTCACCACGATCTCCGGCCGCTCCGGGTCCTTCTCGACCTTGGAGCGGAGGCGCTGAACATGCACGTTCACCAGCCGGGTGTCGGCGGCATGACGATATCCCCACACCTGCTCGAGCAGTACCTCACGGGTGAAGACCTGCCACGGCTTACGGGCGAGCGCGACCAGCAGGTCGAACTCCAGCGGGGTCAGGGCAATGGACTGCCCGTCCCGCTTCACCGAGTGCCCGGCCACATCTATGACCAGATCGCCGATGGTCAGCTGCTCCGGCGCCGGCTCCTCGGACCTCCGCAAACGTGCCCTGATCCGGGCAACCAACTCCTTAGGTTTGAACGGCTTGACGATGTAGTCGTCGGCCCCGGACTCCAGGCCCACCACCACGTCAACCGTGTCGCTCTTGGCAGTGAGCATGACGATCGGCACGCCTGACTCGGCCCTGATCAGCCTGCAGACCTCGATGCCGTCCCTACCGGGCAGCATGAGATCCAGCAGAACCAGGTCCGGCTTTGCCTCACGAAATGCAGCAAGTGCCTTGTCGCCGTCCGCTACGAACGACGGCTCGAACCCCTCACCACGCAGCACAATGCCGAGCATCTCGGCCAGTGCGGTGTCGTCGTCGACGACAAGGACGCGTCCCTTCATAATCGACATCATCCCATTAGCTAATCGTTATCTGCGATGACCTGGCACACAGCTCTGCCAGTCCGACCCCTGTGACCGGGGAGATTACGCCCTCCTCCGTGACGATCGCCGTGACCAGCTCCGGCGGTGTGATGTCGAAGGCGGGGTTGTACGCCTGGGATCCCGGCGGCGCCACGATCAAGCCACCCGTTTCCCGGCCCGTCACCCCGACCCGGGCAAATGTGACCTCCGTCACTTCCCGTCCGGGTCTCTGCTCCACGGTGATCGCCGCCCCGTCCGCGGTGTCCAGATCCACGGTCGTGGTCGGGGCCACCACGATGAACGGTACGTGGTGATACTTCGCAAGCACCGCCAGCGGATAACTCCCCACCTTGTTCGCCACGGATCCGTCCGCGGCGATGCGGTCCGCCCCGATGAGCACGGCATCCACCTCCCCGGCGGCGAACAGCGACCCCGCGGCGCTGTCCGTGAGCAGGCTGTACGGCATGCCACTGCGAGCGGCCTCGTACGCGGTCAGCCTGGCGCCCTGGAGCAGCGGACGAGTCTCGTCCACCCACAGCCGCCTCAGCCGGCCCGCCCGGTGCGCACCGAGCGCCACCGCGAAGGCGGTGCCCTCGCCTCCCGAGACGAGCGCGCCGGTATTGCAATGGGTCAGCAGCTGCTGCCCGCCGTCGGGCAGCAGCTCGTCCAGGAGGGCGAGCCCGAACCGCGCCATGCGGCCACTGGCCACGGCGTCCTCCCGGTGCAGGGCCCTGGCCTCTGCCAGCGCCTCCGCCGCCGCCCGCTCCGGACCCGCCCCCTTCTCGACCGCCGCCCGGTACGCCCCGGCGGCCCGCCGCACGCCGTAGCCGAGGTTCACCGCGGTGGGCCGCGCCTGCTCCAGCAGCCCCGCGGCCACCTCCACGTCCTGGCCCCGCACCGCGGCGAGAGCCACACCGTAGGCCCCCGCGATACCCAGCAGCGGCGCTCCCCGCACCGCCAGCGTCCGGATCGCCTCCACCAGCGCGGGCACATCGGCACACACCAGCTCGGCCTCTTCCGCGGGCAACCGCGTCTGGTCGAGAAGCACCAGCACAGGGCCTTGCGGAGGCTCGTCCCAGCGAAGTACGGGAAGCGCCGAGGGGGCGGTGCCCACCGGCGGTTGCGCGTCCTGATCAGCCATCCGCCCAGTCTGCCCGGTGAGCCGCCCACAAATGAAGGGACGAAGGAGACAGAGCGCCAGGCCCGGACCGGTGCAACGCGTGGCACGATGGCTGCCAACCTGACGCCCCGATGAGCGGACAGGACCGTTAAGGAGCGAGAATGAACGACACTCCGGGCTGGGCCTCGCCCGGATCTGCCCCCTCCGACGGCCAGGAGGCGGGTATCCCCCGGCCTTCCGAGCCTGTCGACGGCAGCGGACCTGCGGGGAACCGGTCTCCCACGCAGCCGCCCGCAGGGCAGTGGTCCCCGCCGAGCAGTTCCGGCGCCGGTCCCGGCGCGCCGCCACCCGCCCCCGGCTGGGGCGGACGGCCCCAGGGTCCCGGCTGGGGCCATCCGGACGCGGCGCGGCCCGGCGTCATTCCACTCCGTCCACTGGGCGTCGGCGAGATCCTGGACGGCGCCGTATCCACCATGCGCGCCCACTGGCGCACGGTCCTCGGCATCACGCTCACCGTCGCCGTGATCACCCAGACCGCGATCATCTTCGTGGGGCGCTATCTGCTGCCCGATCCCCCGTCCGTCGACGCGAACGCCACGGGCTCGGAAGCCCTGCGCCAGGCAGCCGACTCGTTCCAGACCAAAATGCTCAACACCGGCCCGCCTCTGCTCATCACGATGCTCGCCACGATCTTCACCACAGCGGTACTGAGCGTGGTGATCAGCCGCTCCGTGATCGGCCGCCCCGTCACCCTCTCCGACGCGTGGGCCGAGGCCCGGCCCCGGCTGCTCCCGCTGCTGGGCCTGACCCTGCTGCTGGCCGTCATGGCCTCGGGCATCATGGCCGTCGGGTTCCTGCCCGGCTTCCTCCTCGGCGGCACGGCCGGTGTCGGACTCGCCTTCCTCGGGCTTCTCGCCGCGTGTGTCGTGCTGGTCTGGCTGTGGGTCCGCTTCTGCCTCGCCTCCCCCGCGCTGATGCTGGAGCGGCAGTCGATCATCGTCTCGATGCGACGCTCCGCCAAGCTGATCCGGGGCGCCTGGTGGCGGACCTTCGGCATCCTGGCGCTCACCTGGCTGCTGACTCTCATCGTGACCCTGGTGATCGGGATCCCGTTCGGCGTCATCGCGATGGTCGCGGACGGCGGCGGTCTGGACGCACTCGTCACCGAGGGCGCCAACAGTTTCGGCTGGTCGTTCCTGATCGTCTCCGGCATCGGCGACGTGGTCATCGCAATGATCACCTACCCGCTCTTCGCGGGTGTCATGGCGCTGCTCTACGTGGACCAGCGCATCCGGCGCGAGGCACTCGACCTCGAACTCGCCAGGGCGGCCGGCCTGCCGGGTTACGACAACAGGAGCTGACGCGGTGTGGGGGGTGGGTGGCACGGCGGCAGCGCAACTGCTGGTCCGGGCGAGCGGCGACATACCCGTGGACACCCCGCGGGTGCCCGCCCGCGAGGCGGCACGGCACGAACTGTCCAAACCGATGTACCACGAGAACGACCCGAACCTCCTCCAGCGCGCCCTCGACCACCTGTGGAAGTGGATCGGCGATCTCCTCTCGTCCGCCTCCGGCGTCGCCCCCGGCGGTCCGGCCGGGCTGGTCGTACTGGCACTGATCGTCCTCGCCCTGATCGCCGCACTCTGGTGGCGGCTGGGCACCCCGCAACGTGGTCTCGGACCGGCGGACGCCCTTTTCGAGAGCGGCCCCCGCAGTGCCGCGGAGCACCGCACGGCCGCCGAGGCCCACGCCGCCGCCGGCCGCTGGAACCAGGCGGTCCAGGAACGGATGCGGGCCATCGTCCGCTCCCTCGAGGAACGCGCCCTGCTGGACCCGCGCCCCGGCCGCACCGCCGATGAAGCCGCCGCGGAAGCCGGCCGCCCGCTCCCCGCACACGCCACGCGACTGCTCGCGGCGGCCCGGCAGTTCGACGACGTCACATACGGTGGCCGCACCGCCGACCAGAAGGCGTACCTGACCGTGCTCGCCCTGGACCTGGAGCTCGGGACCACCAGGCCCGAACTGACCGGCACCCTCCAGGGAGCCGCCGGATGACCGCGGTCACCACCTCTTCCTCCTCGGCCTCCCCGACCCCTCGTCAGGTCTGGATCCGCATACGAGGACTGCTCCTCGCCGTCCTCGTGCTCGTGGCCGCCGGAGTCGCCCTGGCGGCCACCCACTCCGGCGATCGGCACGGACGTCTCGACCCCCGCTCCGCGGACCGCTACGGCAGCCGGGCCGTCGCCGAACTCCTCAAGGACCGTGGCGTCTCCGTCCGTGTCGTCACCACACTCCAGGACGCCACATCCGCCGTCGGCCCCGACACGACGCTGCTCGTCGCCGCGCCCAACCTGCTGACGCCGGGCCAGCAGAACACCCTCCGCACGGCAACCGCCGACACCGCCGGCCGGACCGTGCTCCTCGCCGCGGGTCCCCCCTCCGTGGGCACACTGGCCCCCGGTGTCCGAGCAGAGTCCTCCGCACCGGTGACCACCCGTGCCCCCCGTTGCTCCTCGGACGCGGCCCGGCAGGCCGGCGACGTCGAGACGGGTGGCTTCCGCTACACCTCGGACAGCCTCGACACTCTCGCCTGCTACCCGGCCGACGGCCTCCCCTCTCTGCTGCTCCTCCGGCAGCCGGCCGCGGGTGACACCGTCCTTCTCGGTTCTCCGGACATCCTGTACAACGACCGTCTGGACCATCAGGGCAACGCCTCGCTGGCCCTTCAACTCCTCGGTTCCCACTCGCATCTGGTCTGGTACCTCCCCTCGCTTTCCGACAGCTCCGCCGCAAGCACCGACGGAGGTGATGACGGCGATGCGGGGGACGGGAGCGCGAGCGGCGAGAGCAGCTTCATCGACCTGATCCCCTCGGGCTGGCTGTGGGGCACCCTGCAACTCGCACTCGCCGCCGTACTTGCCGCCGTCTGGCGAGCGCGCCGCCTGGGCCCCGTGATCGCCGAACGGCTGCCCGTGGCCATTCGCGCCTCCGAGTCCACCGAGGGCCGCGCCCGCCTCCACCGCAAGACCAACGCCCGCGACCGGGCCGCCGCCTCACTGCGCCACGCGTCTCGCACCCGAATCGCCCCCCTCGTCGGCGTCTCCCCGCGGGACGCCCACTCCGCCGTCGCACTCCTGCCCGCCGTCTCCACGCGCCTCGGCACGACCGGCAGCGGCCTCCAAGAACTGCTCTTCGGCTCGGCTCCTTCCGACGACGCCGCGCTCGTCCTTCTGGCAGACCAACTCGACTCCCTCGAAAGGGAGGTTCGTACCTCATGACCGCCTCGCCCCCAGTTCCCGCCGGGACAGCCGAGACCATCAGGAACGACGACGCGGCCCGCGCCTCCCTGGAAGCGCTGCGCTCCGAGATCGCCAAGGCCGTGGTCGGACAGGACCCGGCGGTCACCGGACTTGTCGTCGCACTGCTCTGCCGAGGTCACGTCCTGCTCGAAGGCGTCCCGGGCGTGGCCAAGACGCTCCTGGTCCGGGCCCTCGCGGCGTCCCTCGAACTCGACACCAAACGCGTCCAGTTCACCCCCGACCTGATGCCCAGCGATATCACCGGGTCCCTCGTCTACGACGCCCGCACCGCCGAGTTCTCCTTCCAGCCGGGACCGGTCTTCACCAACCTGCTGCTCGCCGACGAGATCAACCGAACGCCTCCCAAGACCCAGTCCTCCCTCCTGGAGGCAATGGAGGAGCGTCAGGTCACCGTCGACGGAACCCCCCGTCTCCTCCCCGACCCCTTCCTCGTCGCAGCCACCCAGAACCCGGTGGAGTACGAGGGCACATACCCGCTCCCCGAAGCCCAGTTGGACCGCTTCCTCCTCAAGCTGACGGTGCCTCTTCCGTCCCGTGAAGACGAGATCAATGTCCTGACCCGCCATGCCGACGGCTTCGACCCCCGCAATCTCAAGGCGGCGGGCATACACCCGGTCGCAGGACCGGCCGACCTGGCAGCCGCCCGCACCGCTGTTGCCGCCACCACCGTCTCCCCCGAGATCGCCGGCTACGTCGTGGATATCTGTCGTGCCACGCGTGATTCCCCCTCGCTGTCCCTCGGAGTCTCACCCCGAGGTGCCACTGCTCTGCTCTCCACCGCCCGCGCATGGGCCTGGCTCACGGGCCGCGACTACGTGATTCCGGACGACGTGAAAGCCTTGGCCCTCCCCACACTCCGCCACCGCATCCAGCTGCGGCCCGAGGCGGAGATGGAGGGTGTCACCCCCGACTCCGTCATCACCGCAGTCCTCGCCCAAGTCCCCGTACCCCGATGAGGCGGTGAATCGTGGCCCTCACCGGACGCACCGCACTGCTCGCCGCTCTTGGGTCACTCCCTGTAGGCATCCTGGCCCCGAGCTGGACGGGCATGCTCGCGGTCAACGCCCCGCTGTCTCTAGCAATTCTGTGCGACTATGCCCTGGCTGCGCCAGTGCGCCCGCTTCAGTTCACTCGATCTGGTGATACAACCGTTCGACTCGGTGACAGCGCGGAAGTGCAACTCACCGTAGTCAATCGTTCCCGCCGCCGCCTGCGGGCACACCTCCGTGACGCCTGGCCTCCCAGCAGTTGGCGACCCGGCACGGAACAGTCCGCGTCCCGCCACAAACTGACGGTCCCGCCCGGCGAACGCCGCCGCATCACCACGTTCCTGCACCCCACCCGCCGTGGTGACCGACGGGCCGAGCAGGTCACCGTCCGCTCGTACGGCCCGCTGGGCCTCGTGGCACGCCAGGGCAGTCATCAAGTGCCTTGGACGGTCCGGGTCCTGCCGCCGTTCACCAGTCGCAAGCACCTGCCGTCCCGTCTCGCCAGACTGCGAGAACTCGACGGCCGCACGAGCGTCCTGACCCGCGGCGAGGGTACGGAGTTCGACAGTCTTCGTGCCTACGTCCCGGGCGACGACACCCGGTCGATCGACTGGCGGGCAACCGCCCGCCAGTCTGCCGTCACCGTACGAACGTGGCGTCCCGAACGCGATCGTCACATCCTCGTCGTCCTCGACACCGGCCGTACCTCGGCAGGGCGGGTCGGTGACGTCCCTCGTCTCGACGCGGCGATGGACGCGACCCTGCTCCTGAGCGCTCTCGCCACCCGGGCGGGCGATCGTGTGGATCTGCTCGCCTACGACCGCCGTGTTCGCGCCCGCGTTCAGCGCCGGGCAGCAGGGGAAGTCCTGTCGGCCATGGTCGCTGCGATGGCACCGCTCGAACCGGAGCTCGTGGAAACGGATGCGCGAGGCCTCAGTGCCACGGCTCTGGCGAGCGCCCCTCGCCGTTCCTTGATCGTGCTCCTGACCAGTCTCGACGCAGCCCCTGTCGAGGAGGGTCTGCTGCCCGTCCTGTCCCGCCTGACCCAGCGGCACACCGTGCTGCTGGCGGCCGTCAGCGACCCGCACATCGAGGAGATGGCCGGTGCGAGAGGCACAGTGGACGCGGTCTACGAGGCGGCTGCCGGCGCCCAGGCAAAGGCCCGTCGACGTCAGACGGCGGACCTGCTCCAGCGCCGTGGCGTAGTTGTCGTCGACGCCACTCCCGACACCCTCGCGCCGGCTCTCGCCGACGCCTATCTGGCTCTCAAGGCAGCAGGTCGTCTGTAGCGAGGCTGCGGACGCGCCCCCGACCGGAACTAACGGGGGCGCGTAAGACGGGGCACGTAAAACGGGACGGAAGGTAAGGGCAGACGTGACCCGCGTGTATCCGTTCAAGCTCTTTCTGGTCGGGAACGCAGAAAAGCCCCGTGCCACAAGGGCACGGGGCTTAACTATAAAAGGAGTTCGGCGGCGTCCTACTCTCCCACAGGGTCCC
>NZ_JBFAJY010000052.1:0-40800 GCF_040655445.1 Streptomyces sp. NPDC050423 | reverse complement strand
GGACGTGGGCGCGGCGCTGGAGGCGCGGAGCTACCGGGCGCCGGTGGACGTGGTGTTCGAGGTGTCGACGGCCGCTCCCGGACGGGACGGAGGGCCTGTCTCCTTCATCTCAGCCGAGATCGGACAGCAGCTCGTTCAGCACCGCTTCCTCCTCCACCCGCACGCCCGCCTCCTGCAACGCGTCCGGCAGACCCGGGTCCCACGGAGCGTCGGCCCGTACCCCGGTGAGGGGCGGACCGGCGGGCAGCGCGTGCACGGCGGCGCGGTAGTCGGCCGCGGTGTAGCGCCACGGGCTCCAGGGAACCCGCCGCAGCAGTGCGGCGGCGATACGCAGACCTCCCCAGTCGAAGTCGCCGTGGTAGCGGAAGCGGCTGCCGTGCGTGTGCAGATGGCTCAGGAGAGCGAGGGCGGCGGCGGACGGCTGCCCCTGGAGGCAGACCAGAGGGGCGCACCGCGTGCCGTACGTGTCGGCGGCCGCGGCGAGCACGGCCGGGTTCTCGCAGATCCGGACCGTCGGCGGCGCCGAGGGAGGCGGGCACCGGGTCAGCTGCCGCAGCGTCAGCACGGCGGGCTCGCCCGCGTCCGCGAGCCAGTCCAGGGCAGGAGTGCCCCGCAGATTCAGGGAGAGCACGGTCGAGGACAGCTCGTCACGCAGCAGCCCTACCGATGCCCACGCCTCTCGCCGCCCCTGCGCACCGCTTCCGTCGGGAACCCCGGTCAGCGCCCGGACGCCGGAGAGAGTGAGGGTGCAGAGCGGGGTCCCGTCGTCCAACGCGTGCGCACTGCCCAGGAGCCGGGAGGAGAACGCGGGGAGCGACACCGGCGGCTCCACAGGCAGGGCCCTCACGACGGTGGCCGCCCGGCCGAGCAGGTCGGCCGCAGCGGTGGGTGTACCGGCGAGACGCCGTACCAGCCCGTCGTTCCGGAGCCGTTCGGCCCAGCCCCGGAGGGCGGGGGCCTCGTCCGCCAGGGCGTCGACCGGCGCGTACGCCTGTGCCCAGGCCCGCTGCTCCTCGGCACGCACCTGGCCGAGGAGGGTGACCGGCCCGGTGAGCGCCACCACGGCCGCGGCCAGTCCCGCCGGGCTGATGCCGGAGCGGCGCAGCAGGTCGTCCACCGCGTCGAGGCGCACGGACAAGGACCGCCCGCCGCCCGGAGCGCGCCCCAGCAGCCTTTCCGCCGCCATCCGTTGGTCCGCCGTGGGCGAGCTCAGCGATACCGGGCCGGTGAGCGGCTGTCCGCGCTCCAGGCGCCGGCGCGCGCGGTCGACCAGCCAGGCAAGTCCGGGTGCGCCGAGGAGTCTGCGCAGCCGTACGTCGTCGACCGTCACCGCCGTCGCGGGTGTCAGTTCCACAGCGGCCCCGACGCGTCGGCCGCCTCGGCCCGGGGTGCGGGAACCGTGTGCCCGGGGCCCACCGGGTCCGGACCGCGCCGCCTTCGCGTGCCGTCCCACTCCCACCGGGTGACGAGCACCGCCGCGACCTCGTCGATCCGCGACAGCTGGGCGATGGCGATACCGGGCACCTGCGGGTAACAGGCCCACTCGCGCTCACTCGTCATCACGACGTCGAGGTCGAAGGCGTGGAGCAGGCCCAGACACTTGGCGCGGGAGTCGTCGTCCACCCCGGCGAACGCCTCGTCGAGGGTGACCAGGCGCGGTGCGTACGGGCTGCCCGCACTCGCGTAGTGGGAGGACGCGGCGGCGAACAGCGGCACCGACACGGCCAGCACCCGCTCGCCGCCGGAGGCGGGTCCCGTGGCCGGGATCCAGCGGCCCTGCTGGTGCCGCTCGACCCCGAACTCGTGCCAGGTCCGGTAGTCGAGTGCGGCGGTGAGGTGGTCCAGCCAGCTGCCCGAGGCGTCGTCGGTGTGCTGGCGGGCGATCTGCTCCTGCAGGAACTCGCCCACGGCCGCGCGGTCCCCGGCGGTCCAGACGTCGGCCGACCGGCGCAGCCGCTCCCTGGCCGGGGCGAGCCCGGCGGGGGCCTTGCGGGATGCCCGCCACACCAGCCTCAGCCGCATGCCGGTGGAGGTCGGCCGCTCCTCCAGTTCGACGTTCATGTCCCGTACCTGCCGCTCGGCCGCGCCGATCAGCTCCTGGAGCGTCCCCGCGACCTCCGTGACCAGATGGGTCTCCAGGATCTCCCGCTCCCGTGCGGAGAGGATGCGGGCCAGTTCACCGACCTCGACAGCCAGTGCCGCGGCCAGGTCCGGTACGGCTCGTTCGCGGCCCTGGTAGGTGATGTCGACGACCATGCCGTCCTCCACCATCCGGGCGGAGGCTCGGTGCCCGTGCCGGGACAGGGTGTCCTGGAGGGTCTTGAACTCCTCGCTGAGCCGGCGTTGCACGCGTTCCCAGGCACTGTCGGAGTCGTCGGTGGCGGCCAGTGCCGCGTCGATGGCACGGGCCAGCGCGATGGCAGGGGTGGCGGCCCATGCGCCGCCGTCCACGGCGGGCACCTCGATGTCGGGCACCGCCACCACCATCAGCCCAGTGTCGGTGAACCGCTGGAGTGCGGCAATGGCCTCCGTACGGGCCTCGGCCGCCTCCCGGAGCCCTTCGTGCAACTGCTCGATGCGGCCTTCGGCCTTGCCCGCTGCCCGGTCGGCCTCGGCATGGCGCCGGTGGGCATCCCGCTGCTCGTTCTCGCACGTGCGTGACGCCTCCGCGGTCTGCGCCAGCAGGCGCTGGAGTTCGTCGACGGCGGCGCCGACCGTGGAACGCAAGGTGCTGAAGCGTTCGTCGGCCGCTGCCGCCTCGCTCTCCGCCTCCTTCGCGCGCTCCATGAGCTCTGCGGCACGCTCGGCGGCCTGCCCGGCCTCCGTACGCTCGTCCGCGACCTGGCCGCCTGCCTCACCGCGTTCACGCAAGGCGGGCCAGAGGGCGGCCAGCACCTCGGCGAGGGCGCCGAGTGCGTCGCGCACCGCCGTCAGCCCTTCCTCGTCGGCCGGCATCCTCAGGTCCTCGGCGGTCCGGGCGAGATCCGCGACGGCCGACTCGCTCCGTTCAGCCGCCTCCAGGAGGTCGGCGGCCCGCTCCTCGCGCCGTTCGCCGGTCCGGCGCAGGGAATCCGCGGCGGCTGCCACCCGCGCGTGTGCGCGGGTGAGGGCGGTCTCGTCGGGCACGTCCGCCACCTCCGCGTCCAGCACACCGCGACGGGCGGCCACCGTTGCGGCCAGTTCCGCGAGGGTCTCCAGTTCGCCCCGCAGAACGTCGAGTTCGCCGCGGATGACGTCCATGCGGGACCGCCGGGCAGCCTCCCGCGCGCCCTCACCGATGTACTCGGCGGTGGCTTTGGCCCACCGGCCGGTCAGCGCGCCGACCCGGAAGCGCCCGTCGACCGAGGCCCAGCTTCCGGCTTCACCCTCCGGCCCGGCACCACCCTGCTCACCGGCCACCGCACCGGCTTCCCGCCCGGCACCGATCGCGGCGAGCAGCCGGTCCACGGTCTCTTCGCCCACGGCCGCGGCCCCGGCGTCCCCGTGGTCCACGGCCGGGCGCAGCAGGTGAGCGAGCGACGCGCCCCGTACCGGAGCCCCGGCCGGAGCGAGCAGCACCTCGTGGCTGTCCGCGGTGAGGACCGCGCCGCTGGGCAGCACCCAGGCGTCCAGCATCCCGGACGCCTCCAAGGCAGCCTCAAGACCGGCGCGTTCCTCCTCGGACAGCCCGTCCTCGAAGTCCACCAGCCGCCACAGGGGGGCACCCGTCAGCCGCTCGCGCAGACCGGGGGCGCGAGTGCGCGGCGGCTGCGGTGGACGTCGCCCGCCGGTCTCCAGCGCGGTCAGTTCCTGACGCAGCCCGTCGGCCTGCCCGGTGAGTTCGGCCCGGCCCCGGCCGGCGGCGGCAGCCTGCTCGGCCAGCCGCGCGGATGCGGCGCTGTGGGCGCGCGCGGCCTCGGCCCGCGCCGGGTACGGGCCATGGAGACGGGCCACCCATTCCTGGAGTTCGTCCAGCAGCCCGAGCTCATCCGCGTAAGCGAGTTCGCTCCAGTCACGGGCGCGGGTGCGGACTTCGTCCAGCAGCGCCCGTCCGGCGCGCACCGCGTCGTCCTCGGCCAGGCCGAGCTCCGCCGCGGCCGCCGAGCGGTCGGCGTCGGCTTCGTCCAGTCGGACGGCCCGCGTGCGCCGTTCCTCCGAGGCGCGGGCGGCAATCCGGGCGAGGCTCGTCACATGGGTGTGCGCACGCCGTCCCCGCTCCACGGACTCCTCGACGGCGCCGCGCAGTTCACTCGGGGCAAGTCCGTCGTCCGGCAGGTCGTCCCCCGGCAGGACGACCCGGGCGGCGGCCGCGGCCTCGCCCGCCTGCCGATAGGTGGCCTGGGCGTGCCGGTCAGCCGCCCGCAGCCGGTTCTCGGCGGCACCGAGCCGCTCCACGCCCTTGTGGTGCAGCCGCACCGCCTGGTCCCGGTCGCTCCGCGCGCGCTCTGCCGCACGCGCCGTGCGCTCCACCTCGTGATGTGCCTGCTCAAGGTTTCTGGCGCTGCGCATCTCGGGGCTTTCCCGCAGGGCCGCGTCCTGGGCACGGAGCCGGTTCTGCTGCTCCTCCAGCATCGCGGTGAGCTCGGCTGCCGCCTGTCGCTCCTCCTCGGCCCCGGCCTGCTGTGCCTGTGCCTCGGCGAGGTCCCGTTGGCGTTGCTCGTAGCGGGAGTGCTCGGCGCGTGGCAGCCGGGCGCGGCGACGGGTGGCGACGCGTGCGTAGCGCCGGTAGTGATCCAGGAAGCCGGCGGCGGCGCGTTCTGCGGCGGAGGCGGCCGCCAGTTCGGTCTTCTCCTCGTCGAGTGAGCGGAACGCCTCGGCCACATCGGCGATCACGGCCTGGTCCACCGGTGGCAGAGCCTCGGTGAGTGCGCGGGAGAGGGCTGCCTCGTTGGGGCGCTTGGACAGCTGAGGCTGGCGCAGCTGGATCAGCAGGTCGACCAGGGCGCCGTACCGCTGCTCGCCGAGCCCGAAGAGGGCCTCGTCCACGGCTCGGCGGTAGGCCCTGGCCTGGTCGTACACCATGCCGTGGCCGGCGAGGGCTTCGGCGAGACGGTCCCTGGTCAGGGCCGTGCCGGTGGCGTCGACCAGGCTGAGGAAGCCTTCCACGGGTGCACCGGGTCCGTGCTGGACGCGCCGGTCGGTGACCGCGTACCAGTGCCGGGCGATCCCGCGCCCGCTCACCGCCTTCAGTCCGCACAGCAGCGTGCGGAAGTGGCTCTCCCCGGTGCCCGCGTCGAGCCTGCCGAACTCGATCCAGGTGTAGCCGAGGCGCTCGGTGTGCGGGTGCTCACCGCCGAGGAGGAGGTTCCATTCCATCCGCTTGCCGGGGTCACCGTCCGGCTCGACCCGTCGCGGGCTCAGGTCGCCGTCGAGCAGGAAGGGCAGGGTGAGCGCGAGCACCTTGGACTTGCCGGTGCCGTTGTTGCCTCGCAGCAGCAGTCGTCCGTCACGGAAGTGGAATTCCTCCACGTCGTAGTGGAAGAGGTCGACGAGCCCGATCCGCAGGGGCTGCCAGCGGGTGCGGAGGGGCTCGGGAAGCGGGTTGGTCACGCCTGACCGGCCTTTCGCTGTGCCGGCTTGCGCGCGCTGCCGGGTGTGCCTGGTTCGAGTACGACGGGTTCGCCGACCGCGTAACGGGCCAGCGCGGGGCGGGGCTCGGCCCCGTCTGCGGTCCTGGAGACCAGGCCGAGCGCGGCGAGCCTGGCGACGGCCTGCTCGACGAGCTCGGCCTCCATGCCCGGCTCCCGCGCGGCCTTGGACCAGAACGTGCCGTGCACGAGGGCGAGTTCCCGTAGCCGCTGGGTGAGCTGGTGGGTGGTGACGGGCCTGCCCGCCCCCGCCAGGTACTCGGCGAGCAGCAGGGTGACGTGGCCGTGGGTGCCCTGCTCGGGCATCCGTACGTCGGTGAGGTCGTCCTCGGGGTCGACCATGGCGATGCCTTCGGCCCGGATCTCGGGCACCAGACCCGTCAGCTCGGCCACCCGGGCCGTGAGGAACCCCCGCTGCCTGGTGAGATAGCTGAGTTCGGCGTCGCTCAGCTCGTCGTAGTAGAGCACCGGGTCGTCCAGAAGTCTGCGAGTGAGTGAGTGCCGCATCGCGCGGAAGCGGAGCTCCTCGCTGTCGAGGGCGGTTTCGGCGACGAGCTGCGCCAACCGGTCGGCGGTGGCCTCGGCCTGCACGGTGGAGGGCCCACGACGTGTCGCGAGCAGCCCCGCCAGTACCCGGCGTTCGACGTCGTAGAGCACGTCGCCCGCCCCGCTCACGTACGCGTCCTCATCTCCGGCGACCCGGCGCAGCACGCCGAGACCGAGCAGGAGCCGCACGACGGCCGCGAGGTCGAGGCGTTCGTCCCGGCGGTCGAGGGTGAAGTGGATGCCCGACGCGACAAGGCCGGGATCGGTGGCATCGAGGACGACCTGGTCGGCGAGACGGCCGAGAGCGATCTGGGACTCGCCGCGCTCCAGGGCTGCCAGGGCCAGACAGAGCAGGACGTAGCGGCGACGGGTGAAGGGGGCGGCGGCGCGGGTCACCTCGCGTGCGGGGTGTGTGGAGTCGTGGAGCACGCCGGGGATCTTGCGCAGCCGGGCGGTCTCGGCGTCCGCCTGGAGCGGCCAGCCGGTGTTGCGGTCGAACCACTCGCGGAGTTCGGAGGCGTGCCGTCGCACGAGCCGGAACTCATCCGCGTGCTTGCCGTGGGAGAGGAGGAGTGGCTGTTTCAGCAGGGCGCGGGCGGCCTTGCGGAGATCGGCGGCGTGCTGCCCGTCGAGCACTTCGGCCAGTGGCGTGGTCATCGTCCGCTTCCTCCGTACATCGGCCCGTCGCCGTCGGTCAGGTCGACGATCTCGATGAGGTGATCGGGCCCGTGGAACGTTCCCGACGGCGTACTGATCTCCGCCGCCGGTCCATCGGCCAGAGCACTGAGCCTGATCTCCATGGAACCGTCGTTGCTGGTGGCCACGGTGTGCCGCATACCGGGCCGCCAGGTGGCCAGTGCGTCACCGAGCAGTTGGAGGAAGAGCCCGAAGGACACCGGGTCGAGCTCGCCGAGTTCGGACAGCCTGACCGCTCCGTCGGTGACGAGCCGGTCTCGGGCAGCGGCGGTCTCGGCCACCTGTTTGGCCGCCACCTCGGCGAGGTGGCGTCGCCGCTCCTGGCGGTCCTCGACCTTGCGGGGCTTGCCCCGCCGCTCGTAACTTCCGGTGCGGCGCAGTTGGGGGCTGATCCGCAGCGGCTCCGCGGCGGCCCAGGGAGTGGCGGCGGGCACCGGCGCGGCCAGGCGGGCCGCCAGAGTGTCCGCGTCGGCCGTGAGGTGCCGGGCGGGGTGGAGCCCGAAGGCCGCCCGCCACAGCTGGTGCCGCGACGCGTCGTCGGGGGCCTCGGCGAACCAGCGGGCGAGTGTGCGGAAGTCGGCGGAACGGTCGGACCGGCCGGCCCGGCGTTCCCCCAGCACACGGACGACGGCCAGCATCTGCGGAATCGCTCCCAGCGCACGGCCACGCAGCAGTCTGGCCTGCGACTCGCGGCCGTCCCGGCTGAGGAACCACGCCGCGAGCCCGTCCCAGCGGCCGGCCCAGTGGGCGTAGGCCCGCTGCGCGGCGGGCTCCGCGTCCTCGGGCGCGGCGTCGGCCGCCTCCCGCCCGGCGGCGGCCCTGAGCAGGACCTCGATCCGGCCCGAATCCTCCAGCTCCACGATGAGCTGGGCGATGCGCCCGCCCAGGGTGATCAGGTCCTGGATGAAGCGCTCCAGGTACTGGATGAGGCGGTCCTTGTAGGCGAGGAAGACCGCTTCCTCCACTTCGTGCAGGTCGATGGTGCGCTGCAACGAACCCATGAACGCGCGCGCGTTGTCGGCGAGAGCGGCGAACCGGCTCACGAGCGCGTCGAACGCGAGGTACGTCTTGCCGGGATCCGGCTGCTCGTCGGCGGTGAGTACGAGGAGGGCTCGCAACTGCGTGACGATGTCGTGCAGGGCGATGGCCTGGAGGGCGCCTCGCCGCCCGAGTGCCTCGTCATAGGCGGCAAGGGCTTCCTCGGCCGCCTCCCCGGCCCGGGTCAGCTGGTAGATGAAGCGTTTGCGGTAGAAGTCCTCGACCGCGCTGACCCGCCCGGTGTCGGGGTCGGCCCGCAGATTCCCCCACTCGACCAGCTTGTCCAGCGCCTTGACGACCCCGTCGAGCTCACCCGGTCGCACCTCCCCGGGCAGTGCGGTGTACACGTCCTCGGGACGCAGATGCACGGCGAAGTGTTCCTTGGCCATGACGAACGCCCGCATCACCTGACGGTAGAGGGCGGTGTTCTGCACGGTGAGGTGGGCGAAGGGACTGAACCCGTCCGGCCCGGAGCCTGGAGCGGTGGTGCTGGTCATCACCCGTTATTGTGCCGTGGCGGCGGCACTTCCGGACAGAAACCAGAGCGCTTGTCCGGTTAATGCCGGTATGCGGGGTGTCCGGCCTCCTCCCGGAGAATCGACTTCACGTCGGGACCCCGGGCGCTCTCACCGGCCTCGGCAAGCAACACGCCGGCCCCCCGCGCCCAGGGCCGGCGGTGCGCTTCGTCGAACCGCTGACGACCGTTGTGGCCGCACCGGCTCACCCGACGCAACGGGTCACTTCGTCACGGCCCTGTCCGTCGTCGAGCCGTTCATCAACTGAACCCGCGAACGGTGCGGCGGTGTCAGGGGCACTTCGTCTGCCCCACACTTGAATCCTCAGCGACCGCGTCCCGCTTCCCCCCACGCACGAACGAACGGACTCATGAACACCGAAACGCTTCTGGACGTGCTACTGGACGCGGCCCGTCAGGCGCCCGACCAAGTCGTCGTCCACGTCCGCGGCGACGGCAGCGAGGCGGCCGTCACCTTCCGGCAGCTCCTCGAGGAGTCCCTGCGCGTCGCGGGCGGCTTTCGCGACGCGGGGGTCGCGCCCGGTACCTGTCTGCCCCTGCTCGCGGAACGCAGCGAGGACTTCCAGCCCATGTTCTGGGGTGCGCTCGCGGCCGGTCTGGTCCCGGTGCCGCTCGCACCCGACGCCCGGCGGGTCGGTCCGGTGTGGGAGCACCTCGGCCGCCCGCCCGTTGTGGTGGATGCGGCGAGCGCGGACGTGGCCGGCGAACTGCCGCAACCGGTCGAGGTGCTACGGCTGGAGACGTTGCGGAAATGCCCCACGCCGGCCCAGCCCGCCAGGCCAGCCCCTGACGGCCTGGCGTTTCTTCAGTTCTCGTCCGGCAGCACCGGAGCCCCCAAGGGGGTGGAGCTCACCCATGCCGCCGTGGTGGCCAACCTGCGGCAGATCATCGCCGCCTCCGCTCTCTCCGAGCGGGACGTCCTGGTCAGCTGGATGCCCCACTTCCACGACATGGGCCTCATCGGTACCCATCTGGCGCCGCTGGCGGCGCACGCGAAGCAGGTGAAGATCGGTCCGCTCTCGTTCGCGAAGAGTCCGCGCCTATGGGTCGACGTGGCCGCCAGGCACCGGGCCACGGTCCTGTCGGCCGCCAACTTCGCGCTCGCGCTGGCCGTTCGGCGCATTCCCGACGAGGTGCTCTCCGAGCTCGACCTGAGCCCCGTACGGCTGGTCCTGGTGGGCGCCGAACCGATCTCCGCGACGGTGTGGCGGGCCTTCGCCGCCAAGATGCGGCCGGCCCGGCTGGACCCGCGGGCAGCGACTCCCGTGTACGGACTGGCCGAGGCCACCTTGGCCGTCACGTTCCCGCCGCTGGGCGAAGTGGCCGTTCCGGTCGCCCTGGAGCGGGCGGCGTTCAGCCGGGGCCGGGCCGTGGAGCGCGAACCGGGCGGCGACGCCCTGGAAGTGATGGACGTCGGCATACCGGTGCCCGGCTGCTCGGTCCGGATCACCGACGACGCCCGCCGGCCACTGGGTGACCGGCGGGTGGGACACATCGAGGTGAGCGGCCCGCAGGTCGCCCGCGGCTATCACCGGTTGCCGGAGACGACGGCGGGGTCCTTCACCGGCACCTGGCTGCGCACCGGGGACATGGGATTCCTGCGGGACGACCGGCTGTGTGTCAGCGGCCGCCACAAGGACGTCCTCTTCCTCAACGGCCGTACCTTCCACGCCCCTGACATGGAGGAGGTCGCGAGCGCGAGCCCCGGGCTACCGCCGGGAAACCCGGCGGTGATCGGCTCGACCGACCCGGCGACCGGCGGCGAGCGGGTGGTGGTCCTCGTCCCCTGGGCCCGGCCGCCACGCGGCGCTGCCGAGGTACTGGACGAGGTCGCACGGCGGATCCGTGCCGCGCTGCACCACGACGACGTACGCGTGCTCGCGCTGCCGCCGTCGGCCTTCCCGCGGACCACGAGCGGCAAGTTGCAGAGGCATCGGATGCGGGCTCGTTTCGAAGCGGGTTCGTACCGGCCCCTCGCGCAGTCCGGGATCCCGGACGACGCCGCGGCCCGGCCGTCGATCGCGCCGAAGGGGCCGCGTCCGGTACCCCGCCACCGCGGCGACGTGCGGCGGACGGTGCGCGACGCCTGGGCACGCGTACTGGGACTGTCCGAGGCGTCCTTCGGAGACCGGGACCGGTTCACCGATCTGGGCGGCACCTCGCTGAAGGCCATGGAGACGCTCGCCGAGCTGGAACAGGTCCTGCAGATCACCCTGGGCCCCGCCGTGATGCGCAACGACACCGTCGCCACGCTCACCGATCATCTGCTGGCCGCGACGGAGGAGAACACGGCGCCGGGGCCGCCCACCGCGAACGAACGGGCGGTACCGCACGCGGCGGGCGACGTGAGCGCGACAGCGGTCGTCGCGATGGCCTGCCGGTTCCCCGGCGCGAGCACGCCGGAGGAGTTCTGGGAACTGCTGACAGCCGGCCGTGACGCCATCACCGACGTCCCACCGGACCGCTGGGGCACCGGGCCTGCCGAGGAAGTGCCGGCCGGGCCGCTGCCCACCGTGTCCGACGGATACCGGGGGGCGTTCCTGGACGACCCGTACGCTTTCGACGCCGGGCATTTCGGCATCGGCGACGAGGAGGCCCGCACGCTGGATCCGCAGGCCCGGATCTTCCTCGAACTGGCTCACGAGGCCCTGGAACGAGCCGGTTACGCCGGACCCCGACGGCTCGGCCTGCGGGTCGGTGTCTTCGCCGCCGCCGGAGACAGCGGATACCGGCAGATACTCGCAGGCGCCTCCCCCGCCCCGGCACCGTCCGCGACGGCCCTGACGGGCAACCTGCCCAGTCTGATAGCCGCCCGGGTATCGCACTGCCTGGACCTGGACGGCCCGGCGCTCGCCGTGGACACCGCGTGTTCGTCGGGTCTGGTCGCCCTGCACCTGGCGCGGCGCAGCCTCGCGGACGGTGAGTGCGACGTCGCCGTCGTCGGCGGGGTCAACCTTCATCTCACTCCGGACGGGTACCAGGCCCTGGAGGCCGCACAGGCCCTGTCGCCCGGCGGGCGCAGCCGCGCCTTCAGTACGGCGGCCGACGGGTTCGTCCCCGGTGAGGGAGGTGCGGCCCTCGTCCTGCGACGCCTGCCGGACGCCCACCGGGACGGGGACGAGGTACTCGCCGTCGTGCGGGGCACCGCGGTCAACAACGACGGCGCGTCGCTGAGCCTGATGGCGCCCAACCCCCTGCGGCAGCGGGAGGTGATCACTCGCGCGTACGAGGTCTGCGGCGTCGACCCGGCGTCCGTGACCTATGTCGAGGCCCACGGGACGGGCACGGCCGTAGGTGATCCCATCGAGCTGCGGTCCCTGGCGCACGCCTTCCCGGCCAGTCCGGACGGCCGGCCGCGGCTGCTCGGCTCGGTGAAGACGAACATCGGGCATCTGCTGAACGCGGCTGCCCTGCCCTCACTGGTGAAGGTGGTGCTGGCGCTCGGGCACGGGCGGCTGCCGGCCTCCCTCCATCACACGCCCCCGTCGCCCGCAGTCGAGCAATCCGGATTCGCGCTGGTCACCGAGGCGGCTGCCTGGCCGTCGTCCGGTCCCCGCAGAGCCGGCGTCAATGCCTTCGGGTTCGGCGGCACGAATGCGCACGCGGTCCTGGAGCAGGCGCCGCCGGCCGCGGAGCCTGCTCCGCGCGGGGGCGACGGCCCGCGCCTGATGACGCTTTCGGCGGGCAGTAAGGCCGGTCTGGACGCCTGGGCGTTCAGTCTCCTGGAGCACGTGTCCAGCCACCCGGAACAGGACGAGGGCGATGTGTGCCTGGCCGCTTCGACCGCCCGCGACGAGGGCGCTCACCGCCTCGCCGTGGTGGCCGACGGCGACCTCCGGGAACGCCTGGCCGCGGCGACCGCTTCCGGCGGCGACCGCCTGCCGGACACAGTCACGGGGGCGGTGACGAACCGTCCGCGGACCGTCTTCCTGTTCCCCGGCCAGGGTGCGCTCCGGCCGGGCCAGGGCCGTGCGCTCCACGCGACGGCGCCGGTCTACCGCGAAACACTCGATGAGGCCTCCGCCCGGGTCGGCGCGGTGAACGGGCGGGAGTTGACCGGCTGGTGCGTCGATGCCGAAGTGGACGCGGAAGCCCAGGCCGTGACCGAAGTGGCGCAACCGCTGCTCGTGGCCCACGGGGTGGCGCTCGCCCGGCAGTTGCTGGCGTGGGGCATACGGCCGGATGCGCTGGTCGGGCACAGTGTCGGCGAACTCGCCGCCGCCTGCGTCGGCGGGACGCTGTCGTTCGCCGACGCGCTGGCGTTCGCGGCGGAACGCGGACGGCTCATGGGGACGTCGACCCCGCCGGGCGCGATGGTGGCGGTGCGGGGAGCCGACGAGGGGGACGTGGCCGCCCTGGTCGCGGCGGATCCCGGTGAACTCGCGGTCGCCGCGTACAACGGTCCCGGCAGGCTGGTGCTCTCCGGAAGCCCCGGCGCGATCGGCCGGGCGGCGGAGAAGCTCTCCGCGCGGGGGGCGGCCATACGCACGCTGGAGGTGTCGCGCGCCTTCCACTCGCCCCTGATGGAACCGATCGCCCAGGCCCTGACCGACGCGGCACGCACCGTGGAGATCACAGCTCCCGGCCTGCCGGTGATGAGCACGCTCACCGCCCAGTGGCATCCGCCCATGGACCCGGACCACCTGCGTGAACACGCTCTGCGGCCGGTGCTGTTCGGGCGGGCCGTGACCCGGCTGCTGGAGGAGGGCTACGACACGTTCGTGGAACTCGGCTCGCAGGAGAGCCTCGCAGGTCTCGTACGTGCGGCTGCCGCCCGGCACCGGAGTGCCGGTACGGCCGGCGTCGAGGGAGATGTGCTCGTACTTTCCGCCCCCTTCGTCCCGGAGCGTCCCCTCGTCCCGGAGCGTCCCCTCGTCCCGGAGCGTCCCCTCGTCCCGGAGCGTCCCCTCGTCCCGGAGCGTCCCCTCGTCCCGGAGCGTCCCCGAGCGCCCCGGGACGGTGCCGCGGGCGGGGCGCGGGAGCTACTGGCGACGGTGGCGCGCTTGTGGGCTCGCGGTGTGCGGCTGAATCGTGCGGAACTCGACGCGGGCCGTCGGCGGGTTCCTCTGCCGCCCTATCCCTACCAGCGGCGCCACTACCGGCCCGGGGCCGGGGAGCACGGGCTGCTGCGCCACGTCATCTGGCGGACCGAGCCCTTGACCACGGACCGTCGCCGCGGACCTGTACTGGTGACCGGCGCCGACCCGACTGCCGTGCACGAGCTCACGCGACGTCTCGCGGAACAGGACGTACAGACGGACGTGGCCCCCGGCACCCGTCCCGAGACGGTGCTTCTCCTGGCCGGACCGGCCGGCCACGGCACGGCCGCGGATTTCGACCGGATCCAGCGTGCGCTGGTCACGGCGTTCCAAGAGGCTCTCACCCTGTTCGATCTGACGAAGGCCCGCCGGCTGCTGGTCGTGACCGAAGACGCGCACGTCACCGGATACGGATGCGAGCGACCGGACCCGGCGCAGGCGGTGCTGGGCGGTCTGGCACTGGCCGTGCCGTCGGAGTACCCCGGAGCGGTGGCCAACTGGGTCGACCTCTGTTCACTGGACGATGCCGGGCAGCGGCTCGGGGCCGTACTCGCCGAGGCGACGGCGCCGCAGGCGGCCGGAGCCGTCGCCTGGCGGGACGGACAGCGGCTGGTGCGGACCGTCGCGGCGGAAGCGGCGGAAGCCTCGGATCTGCCCGACACCCGGGACCGGCTGCCCGCCGACGGCACCTTCCTGATCACGGGCGGCGGTGGGAGCCTCGGTTCCGCACTGGCCCGGGAACTCGCCGTCCGCGGTCGGCCGGTGCTCCGGCTCACGGGGCGTTCCCCGCAGCCGCCCGCGGGTCTGCTGGAGGAGCTCGCCGGTCTCGGCGCCGACGCCCGTTACCACCGGGCCGACCTCACCGTGCGGGACGACGTCGAGGCGCTGGTGGCCGCGCTGCCTCCGGTGGACGCCCTCTTCCATGCGGCCGGAGTGGTGCGGCCCGGGAGTCTGCGCGGGACGAAGGCGGCGGAGACTGCGGAGGCGCTGGGAGCGAAGACGCTCGGCACCGTGCTGCTGTCCGAGGCGTTGCGCCGACGGGGTCGGCACCCCAAGGTGTGCGTGGCGTTCTCTTCCGTCTCCTCGGTACTGCCCGGACTGGCCGGGGCACTCGGTTCCTATGCGGCCGCGAACTCCTTTCTGGACTCGTTCGCCGGCGCCGAGCGGCATGCGGGGCGGCCGTGGCTGTCGGTGAACTTCGGGCCGTTCGCACAGACGGGCCTGGCCGCCGCGTTCGCCGGCGATGTCCTCACTGATGAGGGGGGCCGGCCGCTGGCAACCGCTCCGGCCCTGGCGGCCCTGATGTCCGCCTGCGGCACGGACCTGGCTCAACTGGTCCTCGCCGACACGGCAGTCCCGCCGGATCGCGCGTCCAACCGGCCTGCGGAGTCGCGCGGGCCACTGCCCGCGCCACGGTCCACGACCGGACACATGTCCGCCGCGGCGGACATGGTGACCTCCGCGTCCGGCACCGCCGCGGTCCTGCGGGAACTGCTGTCGCAGTCACTGGGAGTCCCGGCCTCCGCCGTGGACGACGACGCGCCGTTCCTCTCGATGGGGCTGGACTCGCTGGGCGCGGTCGACCTCGTCAAACGGCTCGAACGCAGAGTGGGGCGGCACCTTCCCGCCACGCTCTTCTTCGAATACCGGACCGTACGCGAGCTGACAGCCCACCTGGGCACGGCCACCGGAGCCGTCGCAGCCACGGAGGGGGTGCGGCAGCCCTCTCCCGAGCCCGTGCCGGACTCCGCCCGGTCTCCCCTGACACCCGTACAACTGGCCCTGCACACCAGCAGCCGGCTGCACCCCGACGTACCGGCCCGCGGTCACCTGCGAATGACGGTCCGCGGCCCCCTGGACACCCATGTACTCGGCCTGGCGCTGGCCGAACTGGCGGAACGGCACGGCATGCTGCGCGTGCGGGTCGACGACTCGGGCACCCGGCCCGTGCAGCGCCTGGCCCCGGCCGCGCCGCTGTCGACCTGGTACGAGGTCCGCGAGTGCGGTGCGGAGCAGGTGGCCGGCCTGGAGACGGCGCTGTGCAACCAGCCCTTCGACCTGACCGCAGGACCGCCGGTGCGGGCCGTACTGCTCCGCCATGGGCCCTCCTTCGCACACTTGCTGCTGGTGGTGCACCACGCGGCGGCGGACGGGTACAGCCTGAACGTCCTGGCCGAGGACCTGTGGTCGCTGTACACCGTGCTGTGTCGGGGGGAGCATCCGGCCCCGAAGCCGGACGCGCCGAGCTTCGCGGCGTACGCCGCGCTGAGCGCACGGTCCGCCGACACCAGCGCGTCGGACGACGACCGCCGCTACTGGGCAGAGCGCCTGGCCGGGAGGGGCGAACCGCTGCGGCTGCCGTACGACGGTGATCCCGAGGCGCCCCCCTCGGGCCCCCTCCGGCAGCACTACGGCTCGCTCGACGCGACGCTCACCGCCCGCCTGGAGCGGCTGGCCGCCGCACACGAGGTGTCCCTGTTCCATCTGCTGCTCGCCGCCTACGTACGCTGCCTGGCGCGGTGGACGGGGCGCCAGGACATCGCGGTCAACGTGGCTCGTGCCCGGCGTGAGGAACGCTTCGAAGGTGTGGACCGGCTCGTCGGCCCCTTCGCCGACACCCTTCCCCTGCTGTGCGGGACAGCCCTCGACGGGACGGTCACGGAGCTGGCCGAACGGCTGCGCCGCACCTGGCTGGAGAGCGAACGGCACTCTGCGGTGAGCAGTCTGGATCTGGCCGGCCTCCTGCCCGGCGGTGGTCCGCGCACGGCGAGCCCGGCGGGCTTCAGCTTCGCCCGCTTCCCGGCCCGCCTCGGGGCCGACTGCCCGGTCGAGGTACGGGCCGACGCGGCCGGAACCGGATCGGCCGCGACTCGGTTGAGCCTGCTGTGCTGGGCGGACGGGCCCATGCTGCGCATGTCGTGGAACTTCCCGGACCCGCTCTTCGAACCGGCGACGGTGGCCCGTCTGGACCAGGAGTTCCGCAAGGAGCTGACCGCGCTGTGCACCTCCCCGGACCAGCCCGTACCTGACCCCGGCGGCCCCTCGGCGCCCACGCCGCCTCGCGAGGCGGACGCACGGCACGGCATGGTCGGCCGGCTGCTGAGGCAGTTCCGTGCCACGCCCGACGCGACCGCCGTGGAAGGCGGCGGAACGTCGCTGACCTACGCCGCACTCGACCGCGCCTCCCGTCTGCTCGCCACCCGGTTGCACGCCGACGGCGTACGCACAGGCCAGTTGGTCGGACTGCTCACCGAGCCGGGCCCGGACACCGTGATCGGTGTGGTCGGCATCCTGCGTGCCGGGGCCGGCTGGGTTCCGCTCGACGCGGCGCATCCTCCCGCCCGGCTGGCGGACCAGCTGAAGCGCGCGCATGTCTCCACCGTGGTGTGTCACGCGCCGACCCTGCACACCGCCGACGCCCTCGACGGCGTGCGGGCGGTGCGCGGTGACGGCCCTCCGGATCCGGGGGCGGACGACCTCGCCCCTGTACCCGTGTCCGACGCCGAGGCCACCGCGTACGTCATCTTCACCTCGGGTTCCACAGGGCGCCCGAAGGCGGTCCCGATCACGTACCTGGCGATGGAGAACTACCTCGACTGGGCCGTCGCCACCTTCGGCTACGGCGCCGGTGACCGCCTGGCCCAGACCGCGTCGCCGTGCTTCGACGCCTCCGTGCGCCAACTGCTCGCGCCGCTCCTGGTGGGCGCCGCCGTGGTGACCGTGCCGCGAGAGCTGTTGCGGGACCCCGAGTTGCTCCTGGCGTACGCGGAACAGACCCGGATCACTGTGTGGAGTTCCGTCCCGACGCTGTGGGAACAGTTGTTGTCGGCCGCCGAGGAGCGGGTGCGACGGGGGGCGGGACGACCGGACCTGTCGGCGCTGCGCTGGGTGCACGTGGGCGGTGAGGCATTGCCCGCCTCGCACGTGCGCCGATGGTTCGACCTCTTCGGCGCCGGACAGCGCATCGCCAATCTGTACGGTCCCACTGAAGCGACCATCAACGCCTCCTGCCACGTCATCTCGACGCGTCCGGACGATGACCTGAAGACTCTGCCGATCGGACATCCGGTCACCGGCACCGACCTGTCGGTCGTCGGAACCGACGGGGCACCCTGTCGTCCTGACGAGCCCGGTGAACTACTGATCGCGGGAGTGGGTCTGACGCCCGGCTACCTGGATGAGCCCGAGCTGACCGCTCAGGCGTTCACGGTCCTGGACGGACGCCGGTGGTACCGCAGCGGCGACCGGGTCCGGCGCCGTGGAGACGGCACTCTGGAGTTCCTCGGACGGATCGACGGCCAGGTGAAGATCCGTGGCAACCGGGTGGAGCCGGGAGAGGTCGAGGCAGTCCTCCAGACACATCCCGGCATCGCGCAAGCCTCGGTCATCGCACGCGAGGGCCGGCTGCTGGCGTACGTCACCGCCCGTCCCGGAGCCGGGCGACCGGAGTCGCGCACGGTACGCCGCCACTTGACGGGCCTCCTTCCGCCCTACATGGTCCCGGCGCGGATCACCGTGATGGATGAGCTGCCGCTCACCGGGACAGGCAAGGTCGATCGCCGTGCGCTCGCCGATCTCCCCGCACGGGAGGAGAGTGCCGGTGATCCGCCCGAGGACTCAGCCTTCACGCCGACGGAGCAGCAACTGGCTGCTATCTGGCAGGAGTTGCTGGGGATCGAAGCCGTCCGCCGGGAGGACGACTTCTTCGGTCTGGGCGGAGACTCGATGCTCGTCCTCCAGGTGTTCGCGCGGCTCGGCGAGGTCAGGGCACCACTGCCCCGGCCGACCGTGATCTACGAACACCGCACCTTGGCCGAGCTCGCCGCGGTCGTGGACACGACCGTCACGGGACGGCACGTCGGCACCGCCGCAGCCGGAGCCCCCGAGGCTGCCGCGACGACGGCGCACCATCCGGCCCCCTTCCCCGTCACGCCGGCCCAGCGCGGCTTCCTGCTGGCGGAGGCCATCTCGCCCGGCACAAGCGGTTCCTGGCCGGCGCGGCTGCGGCTGTCCGGCCGGCTGGACCCCGAGGTGTTCCAGGCTGCGGTGGACCTGCTCGTGGAACGCCACGGCATGCTGCGTACCGTCTTCCCCTCCGGTACCCGGCCACCCGTTCAGCAGGAACTTCCACCCTCGCTGCGGCTGCCGGTCGTATTCGAGACGCTCACCGACCGCGCCGAGGTCGCCGAACGTGCGGCGGCCGAGGCGCAGCGGCGCTTCGAGCCGTGGGCCTGGCCGCTGCTGCGGCTTCGAGTCCTCAGTCTCGGGGAGCATGAGCACGTGCTCCTGGTGCACGCACACCACCTCATCGGCGACGGGTACAGCGCCGCGCTTCTCGTGCAGGAGCTGACCGCGGTCTACGACCAGCTGGCCGCGGGCCGCACCGCGGACCTGCCCGCACTCCGCGCCACCTTCCGCGACCACGCCCTGCTGCCGGCCGAGGAGCAGCCCGGCACCGCGCCGGGCACTGTGGAGCGCCGGGACCGGATGGACTACCCGTACCGGCGTCCAGCGCTCCGCGGCACCGAGGCAGACAGTGGCACGGGGCGTGCGTCCGCGCCCTTCCGTTCATCGGGGTTCGTGCTCGGCGCGGACCGGACGGCCGCGCTGCGGGCGCTCGCGGCGCAGGCGGGCGCGACACTGTACGCGCCGCTGCTCACCGCCTATTACCTGCAGTTGGCGCAGATGACCGGCCGTTCGGATCTGATCGTCGGCCTGGCGGTGAGCGGCCGTGACCGCCCGCTGCCCGACGTGCACCGGATCTTCGGCCCGTTCGCCACCGCCGTTCCCGTACGGCCTGCGGCCGGGCAGGACGACAAGCGCGTGGCAGTGGACTTCGGTGAAGCCCTGCGCCGGATCGTGGCCGAGGCCGAGGAGGCGCGCAGGCACGAGGACATCGTGCCCCGCGATGTCGACGGTCTTCCGCTGACGTCGCAGTTCTTCTTCACCTTCCTCGATTTCTCCGTGCCGGCCACCTCGCACGAGCAGTCGCTGACCGTGTCGTGGGACGACGGCGACAGCGCGTTCGCGCCGCCGTCGTCGGCAACGGAGATCTTCCTCGCCGTGCGGCCGGAGGGCGCCGGGCTGCGGGTGACGGTACGAGGATCCACCGCGGCCTTCTCCTCGGCCGAACTGGAGGACTTCGCGCGGGCGCTTCAGGAACGGCTCGCCGAAGCCGTGGGCCGGCGTGGCGCGAACCGCCCGCCGGATATCCGCCCGTCGGGTCCGAGGAAGACGATGGACGCCGCGCTGGTCGGCTATCTGCCGGCCCCCGGCCATCTGGCACGACTGGCGGGGCTGCCCGAGGACTCGCTGCGGCGGGAAGACCTGCGCGAGCTGCTCTTCCCCGACGGCGCGCCGCGCCTGCTGGAGACGGTCAAGTCCCCGCTGGGGAGGTCGGGTTTCGTCTGCGTGCCCCTCTTCGCCGACGAACTGGACCGGGATGCCGGGCTCGTCGCACACTCCGCCCGTGCGGTGTCGCTCGCCTCTTCACTCGGAGCCCGGTGTGTCTCACTGGCCGGGATGATTCCGTCCCTGACCGGTTACGGCTTCGATGTGCTGCGCCACGCGGACGGACCGGCGGCCGTGACGACCGGGCACGCGGCGACCGTCGTCTCGGTGATCCGGACGGTGCACGCGGCACTCGAAGCCACGGGGAAGGATCTCGCGGACCTGGATGTGGCGTTCGCCGGGCTGGGCTCGATCGGCGCCTCTTCACTGGAGCTGCTGCTCTCCCGGGCCAACCGGCCCCCACGGCGGCTGGTGCTGTGCGACGTACCCGGCAGCGGACCCCGGCTGCGGCGGTTGGCGCGACGGCTGCGGGAGCGTGGCCGGGCGGGCGAGGTGGAGGTGGCGGAGTCCCGTCCCGCACTGCCCGACGCGGTGTACGAGGCCGGTCTGCTGGTGACCGCGGTGAGCGGCTCCGGCGCGGTACTGGACGTGGACCGGCTGGCGCCCGGCACCGTGGTGGTCGACGACTCCTTTCCGCATTGCTTCGACACCAGCCGGGCACTGACGCGGATGCGGGAACGCGGAGACGTCCTCGTGCTGGGCGGTGGTCTCCTGCACCTCGGCGAACTGAGCCGTGAAGCCGCCGAAGGGCTGCCCGCACCGGCTGCGGCCGGCTATCTGGCCCAGCCGTGGATCGAGGGAACCCTCGCCTCCTGCCGGGTGGAATCCCTTCTGCACGCGGCGGACCCCGAACTGCCCCTGGTGAACGGCTTGGTGGACGGGGCAGCGGCCCTCGCCTACTGGGAGGCCGTGGAACACGCCGGGGTGACGGCGGGTCCGCTGCACTTGTTGGGCCATACGGTCGGGCCGTATCCCCTGGCCGGGGTGCCAGGCTCGTAGCCTGGCACCCCGGCCAAAGCATCGGTGACGCCGGCTGCCGGGCGTTGCGGCATTGTTGGCCGGTGTGAAGACTTGCCGGGGCCCCTGTGCGCGGGGGTGGCGGCCGGGCAGGCTAGTTTGCTCGGATGAGTCTCCTTGATGACGTGGCCGAGCGCGACGGCTGGCGATGCTGGGTGTGTGACGAAGCGGTCGATCCCGACGAGTCGGTGAACGACCCCCGGGGGCCGAGCGTCGACAGCCGCACCGCCGACCGGAAGGCCAAGGTCGCCGAGCGGCTCGCGCACCGCGGATGCAACACTCGCAAGGGCGCGGTCAAGGTGGTCATCGCCTGGCCGGACAGCCTGTACGTGGTCGAACCCGCGCCGCTGATCACCGTTGCCGGAAGGCTGGAGCGCAAGGGGGGCCGCGAGATGGTGGGCCGCTGTCCGACCAGGCGGGACGCCCAAGAGGCGGCGGACTGGCTGGTGGACCGGTTCTCCCGACTGGTACCGGGGCTGCCGGTGACCGCCGGCATCGAGCCGGGCGGCGGCCAGTTCCTCGTCACCCTGGCCACCGGCCGCCGCTGACCAGGGATCGCCGGCGCACCCTCGCGTCGGGCCGAACCGTCGGCCCACGCCGGCCTGCCCCCTGGCACGAGCTGACCCACATCGCTCGTGGACGTTGTCCGGTCGGAGAGGTTGCGGCTGACCGGTCCTGCGGTGTGCCGGCACCGCGGTCAGCCCCGGCCTGCCCTGCCCACCGCCGCCCACCCACTGCCCGGTGTGTGTCCGGGGTGGCGAGAGCGACGAACGCTGTTTCGACGGCCTCCGGATACGCCTGGGGCTTCCCGTGGCCGGCCGGTGCCCGGTAGATGCCGGACAGGTCGGGGCCCCACCTCTCGCGACGGGTTGATCAGTCCTGCGCCACGTGCGCCGCGGTCACATTCTCGATCACGCGGCCGAGTTTGGTCTTGGCCCGGGTCAGGTCCTGGATGCGTGCGGCGATGCGGTTGTGTTCGACGGCGAGCTGGTCGAGCATGGCGGGGGTCGCGACGCCGGTGCTCACGCACGGCAGGAGTTCGACGACGGTACGGCTGGAGAGGCCGGCCGCGAAGAGGTCCTGGATGAGCTGGACCCGCTCCAGGGCTTCGTCGGGATAGTCACGCTGCCCACCGGGCGTCCGCGCCGATTCCAGGAGCCGCTGTTCCTCGTAGTAGCGCAGGGCCCGCACGCTGACCCCTGACCGTCTGGCGAGCTGTCCGATGCGCATGACGCAGGTCGCCCCCTTCCCGCTCGTACCTCACGTTGACGTCAGGTTCAGGCTAGCAATACCGGCTCCGGGGGCAGCCCTGGGGGCCGATCGAACCGTTGCCGGCACCGAGATTGATCATGACCCGGTGGTGGACCCGAGGGCGTTCACGCGGTTCACGTACACACGGCAGTCCTCGCGTCGTGCCGGGATCGCCGAGCCCGCCCGAGGGCACATGGGTGTCGACGGTGACGGGCGGCGTGATGATCCCTCGTAGTGGCGCGGGCCCCCCACGCTCACCGCCGCCCGCTCGGCGACCTCACTCATACGCGCCTGCCCTCCTCCGGCCGGGCGGCAGTGGCGGCTTGCACCTCACGTCAACGTCAGGTTCTAGAGTGACGAGCGTCGGATGAACACGTCATTCCGGCCCGTCAAAGTAAGGCAGACCATGATGCGCGCAGCCCGGTTCCACGAATACGGCGGAGCGGAGAATCTGGTGATCGAGCAGGCCCCCGAGCCCCACCCCGGACCCGGTGAGATCCGTGTCCGCGTCGCGGCGGCCGGCGTCAATCCCATCGACTGGAAGCTGCGCGCCGGCGCCCTGCACCAGCTGATTCCCCTGGAGCTGCCCGCCATTCCCGGGCGCGACGGCGCCGGTTTGGTCGACGAGATCGGCGACGGGGTGCAGGGGGTGAGCATCGGCGACCGGGTCTTCGGACTGGGCGGTGTCACCGGGGCGACCGCAGAGCTGCTCATCCTCTCGGCCTGGGCGCACACCCCCGCCACGTGGAACGACGAGCAGGCCGCTGGTGCCGGTCTCGCGTCAGTGACCGCCATGGGTGGACTGAACGCGCTCGGCTCCCTCGCGGGGCGCACCCTTCTCGTCGAGGGCGCCGCCGGAGGCGTGGGCAGCGCGGCGGTCGAGATCGCGGTAGCGCAAGGTGCCACGGTGATCGGGACAGCCAGCGAACGCAACCACGAGTTCCTCACCGCACTCGGCGCCGTTCCCACCACCTACGGCCCCGGCCTCGCACAGCGCCTCACCACCCTCGCTCCGCACGGCGTCGACATCGTGCTCGACACCGCGGCCTCCGGATCGCTGGACGACCTCGTCGCGATCACAGGTGACCCGAAGCGCGTCGCGACGGTCGCCGACCACGCGGGCGGGCAGCGCCTGGGCACGCATGTGGTCAACGCGGAGAACGATTCCACCCTCCTGTCCGCGGCGGCGGAACTGGGCGGGCAAGGCCGCTACACACCCCGTATCGAACAGACCTACCCCCTGGAGCGGATCGCCGACGCCCACGCGCACGCCGAGCGCGGACGCACCCGAGGAAAGATCGTGATCTGCATCTGAACAGGCCGATCTGTATCTGAACAGGCCCACGAGGTGGGTAACTCGCAACGTGCGGGCCTGCGTGGCGAGCGTGCCCTGGATCGGTACCGGCGAGCGGGCGGTCCGGGGCGGGCCGATCTCCATGGCACCTCGTCAAGCAGGCCGCCCCCACTCGGGCACCGCACGTGGCACATGAGCGTCGTCCACGGGGCACTAGCCTCATCCAGCGCTTCAGCAGCTCATCAACCCCGACCACGCGCGGGGCAGGAACTTCCGGGGTCGGCCAAGGCCTGGACAAGCCGCAGCACCGTACTGCGGCTGACGGACACGCCAATCACGCCCGCCATGCGGGCCCCGGCAACGACCGGCGAGCGCAAGGCCGATCGCGGCCGGCGTCGACCGAAGGCGCTCGGTCCGCCGGCCGTACCGACGGGTCAACCCCGGTATCCGTTCAGCGAAGGTGAGGGCGCGGCCCCTACACCGACTCCGGAGTGCCGGTCAGTTCCGCCAGGCGCTCACGGGCCCGGTCGGCGTAGGGGGCTTCGTCCAGGCCGGCGCACAGGCGCAGGTCGCTCCGGGCCCCGTCGCGGTCGCCGCCTCCGGCACGGCAGGCGGCCCGTTCCCAGAGCAGTTCGCCCCGGTCGGCGTCCGGCAGGTCGAGGGCGGCGGTGAAGTCGTCGATCGCCTCCTGCCACCGCTCGGCGGAGCGGTGCACGTAGCCGCGGTTGTAGAGCAGGGACGCCTCGGGGCCGACGAGTTCCAGGGCACGGGTGAGGTCCTCGACCGCGTCGTCGGCCCGGCCCAGTTCCTGGGCGAGAACCGCACGGTTGGCCAGCGCCTCATAGAGGGCCGGGTCGTACTCCAGGGCCGTGGTGAAGTCGGCCAGGGCGGCATCGGTGTCGCCGTCCTCCAGCGCGAGGAGACCGCGGGTGCACAGCAGGTCGGCGCTGTCGGGGTGGTGGGCGAGGCCCTCGGTCACGTCCGCGCGGGCGCCGTCCAGGTCGCCGGCCTCCAGCAGCAGGGAGGCGCGGTTGATCCGGGCGCGCAGGTAGTCCGGTTCCAGTTCCAGTACGTAGCCGAAGTCGGCGAGGGCGCCCTTGCCGTCGCCGAGTTCCGCGCGCAGGTCACCGCGGTTGTAGTACGCCTCGGGGAACGGCGGGCTGACGTCGATGGCGCATTGGTAGTCGGCCAGGGCCGCGTCGGTGTCGCCGGACCGCCGGTGGAGCGAGGCCCGGTCGAAGTAGTACTCGGGGTGGTTGGGGTCGGCGGCGATCACCCGGGAGAGGTCGGCGACGCCCTCCTCCACCCGGCCCAGCGCGGCCCGCACCTGCCCGCGGTTGTGCAGCAGCACCGAGCGGTGCAACTCGTGCTCGCCCGGCGCCAGGTCGGCGTCGAGCTGGGCCAGCCCCTCGGTCACCAGCTCCTCGGCCCGTACGAGGTTGCCCATGTGCATCTCCACCAGGGCCAGCCCGTTCTGCTGGAAGACCTTCTGGAACGAGCGGGACGCCTCGGGCATCTGTGACGCCAGGGCGATGGCGGTGTGCAGGTGGGCGCGGGCTGTGAGGTGGTGACGGGCCTCGGGCGCGCGGTGGCGAGTGTACAGCATGCCCAGCGCGTAGTTGGAGAACAGGTGCACCATCGGCGTGGTGAAGCGGCTGCGCAGGTCGAAGTAGATCTCCTCCGCCTCGTCCGCCTTCCCGAGGACGGCCAGCGAACTCGTCAGCTTGGTGCTCGCCGAGCAGTACGCGTCCTCGTCCCGCTCGGGGTCGGCCAGCGCCCGCGCCCGGCGGCCCAGTTCGATCGCCGCGTGGTAGAAGCCCATGTCCACGCAGCGGCCGGTCGCCCCCAGCACCGCCCTCAGCCCCGCGCCGTGCGGGTCGCTCCCACGCTCCAGGTGGTAGGGGAGGGCGCCGAGCCGGTGTGCCTGCGGCAGGGTCCGCTCCAGTTCCGCGGCCCTGGCGTCGTGCAGCTCGGCCCGTGTCTTCGCGGGCGCGGCCCCGTAGGCGGACCGTTCGTCGGCGACGTCGGAGGTGCCGTCGGAATCCACGTAGGCCCGCACCAGGTCGGCGCCTTGCCGCGGCGCGGCGGAGCCCGGGGCGGTGGCCGGCGCGTCCACGCGTACGGCGTGCCGGGCCAGCGCGCCCGCCAGTTCCGCAGCGTGCGGCGGCAGCCGGTCGGCGGTGGCCACGACGACGCGCAGCCGGGCCGGGTCCACCCGGCGCAGGACGATGGCCAGCAGCTCCTGCTCGGTGGCGTCCGCCGCATGCACGGCATCGAAGCGTACGGTGACCGGCCGGCCGGAGTCGGCCGCCCAGCGGTTCAGGAACTCCACCACACCGTGCGCCAGGCGCCGGGTCCGCCCGGGGCCGTAGAACCGGGTGCGCTCCTCGGGGATGGCCAGCGAGGTGAGGGTCTCGCGGGACGGCGCCACGACGGACTCCAGATCGGGGGCGACCGACAGCAGTTCGACATCGTGGGCGGTCACCAGCTCCGGCGCCTCGGCCCACACCCGGGGCACCACCAGGTTCAGCAGGGCGGCGGTCCCGGCGTACGGGCCCCGGCCGAGGTGGTGGCTGCTGACGGCGTGGAACTCACCCGCGACGGGCCGGGGGAGGACGGCGTCCAGCGCGGCGTCTCGGTCCCGGCGGGTGACACCGACGATCCACAGGTGTGCGGGCTGCTCGCTCATCGGGTGCGTTCCTGTTCTGCGTGAAGGGTGGCGGGGAGGGGTGCGACGTCCAAGGCGGGCGCGGTGTCCGGGGTGGGGGCGGGCTTCGGAGCTGCTTCCGTACGCTGCTGCTGCCGCCGCTCGCGGGCGCGGTCGCGCAGGGCCACCACGCCGACCAGCCCGAACTGCACGATGCTCAGCGCCAGGAAGCCGACGGAGTCCCAGAAGCCGGAGTCCGGATGCCCGGGGTGGCCGAGCCGGTCGACGAGGAGGCGCACGAAGTGGACGAGGACCGGGACCGCGGTGCCGGCGGCGGTCAGCAGCATCACCAGCACGCCCGCCGCGGCGAAGGGCGCGTACCAGCGCGCCACCTTGCGGTCCCGGTCCGACCACTGCTCCAGGTCCACCACGCGGTGCCGCAGCCCCAGCAGACGACAGAGGGTGTTGCGGATGAGCGCACGCGTCGCGTCGTGCAGGGCGACGCAGCCGAGAGCTGTGGAGAAAACGTAATAGAGGTCGGTCCGCAGGAACAGGTAGAACTGCCAGACGAACCGAAGCGCGGTGACAAAGGCGAGAGCCACCGTGAAACGCCCCACGAAGGAAAGGTCATGACCGTGTCGATGCGCATCGACGGCAGCCGCACAGATCAGTAGACTGAAAATCAGGGCGTCGGCGACCATACCGGCCAGGAAAGGCAGATATCGCTTTCTCCTGGGAACCCCGAGCAATCCGTTCAGCGTCGTCTCGAACACCACGAAATAAAGTCGACGCCCGACGCCGAGACGAGAGGGTATCCCTATGCGCCGGCCGGCCAGCGCATGGAAGGACTCGTGCAGGAAGACGAATGGTAACTGGGCGAAGAGGAGACCGACCTGCACCAGCAGCAGCGAATCACTGAAGAATAGAGTCCTCGGATAGGGGCGCACATCGGGCATCCGCACCAGGAGCACCACGCACACCACAGCTATCGCCCCGTAGACGACCCAGGCCACCGGCGAGAAGACCGCCCGACCGAGCCGTGCGTACCGTACGGCAGCCGGCGCCGCAGCGACCGGATCGTCACCTTCATCCCGAACAAACCCCAGTTCGTTCAGGGTTTCCAGGAAGTCGTCCATGTCGACGGGTTCGTCGTAGGCGGCGTTGTACCAGGCGACGGCGTCGGCCAAGGGCATGCCGGTGGTGAGCTTGCGGAGCAGCATCGCACCGTCGGCGGGAAAGAGGGCGTACGAATCGGTGTCGGCCCGGCCGACAAGCACCTCGTCGCCCTCCGGAACGAATGTCAACTGATGAAATGCAGGCCCCGCGGTCTGCCGCGTATCCGCCATGCCGCCTCCGCGTCGGATTCGCCGGGCGACCTCCCGGCATCATTTAGGGACAGCGACGTGGTGCCCGGAATTCTAGGAATTCCGGGCACCACGTCCTGCATCAGTTCTGCGCCACGATACACATCGGCGGCCAGTAGGCGCTCGCGCTCGTAGTAAGCTTCACACCGCCGGTCTTGCGTACGACGATCTTCTTCATCGGGATCTCCCCTTTCGATGGAATGATCTTTCTCGGCCGGCACACAGACCGTTGCGAATTCATTCAGTCCTTGGCCTTGGGCTCGTTACTTATAGCACCGGCTCCGGGCACCTCACCAGAACCTGAAGTCCGAGAAAGAGTTCATGGGAATTGTTTCGGTCGAGATGCGGTGCACGGGTTTGATACGGCCGACCTCGGCCTCACCTGCCACAAAACCAAAAACAAACCCAAGCAGCGGCGAGTCCTTCCACCGGCCACACCCCTGCCCGGACCACCGGAGCCACCGGCGCCGGCCCGACCCCGCCCCCGCCCACAACCGGGCCGCACCCCCACCCCGAGCCCAAAGCCCAAGGTCACACCCCCACCCACCCCCGCGCCCCGACGACATCCCCTGCCTGGCCGCCCGGCACGGGACCGCCGGCCCCTCATCCCGATCTTCCTGGCCGAAAGTCGCCGCCACTACTCCACTTGAGGGCGGAGATACGCCCGCCCCGTGGAGGGGCTGTGAACTTCCTCGGGCGCACGGCGACCATCCGTGATGACCCCCGAACGCTAGGCGCACGTTGCACCCACGGCCCCGGAGAGGCAGCCCAGAACAGCCATCACCCCACCGCGCGTTGTACGCACATGACCTACTTGGCGCCCTTCGGGCGCACGACGCAGCCGCTCAACCCTCTCGGGGCCCGACCCCCGGTGACACAGAAGGGCCGGCCTCCGCGGAGACCGGCTCCTTCTTGCACCGCTCACACGTTGAGGCGGAACGTTTGATGTGGCGCTCCCACCACGTCTCGGGTGGGAGGTGGCCGTCGACGCCTGCCGTCAAACTTGACCGGGTGAGCCCTCGGCGAGGGAACGCAGGCTGGGTGCGGCGAGGCGGCTCTCCGAGGAGCCTCGGGGTGCCGGACGCATGGCGTTCTGCAGGATTTCCCGGCAACGGTGCCAGGCCCGGGGCACGAGGTGCCCGTAAGTATCGACAGTCATCTTGATGGACCGATGGCCGAGCCGGCGCGAGACCTCGTGGATCAGAACACCGTTGGCCAGGGCAGCCGAGGCGAAGAAGTGCCTGAAACTGCCGGGCGTGTACTTCGCCGTCCTGTCCACATCGACCAGGCCCGCCGACACACACGCCTTCTTGAAGTGGTAGCCGTACGTGGAGAAGGTCGGCATCACGCCCTTGCCACACTGACGCGGCGCGAAGAAGACCTCAAGCCGCCGCCGCTTCCTCTTCCTCCCGGTGAAGACCACGGGCACAGGCTTCCACCTCAGGAGGTGAGCGTCGATCTCCCGCTCGATGAACGGGGCGGCCGGAACATCGCGGTACTCGCCCTCCACGTGGTTCTTGAGCGGCACGAAGGCTGCGCGGCAGTCAGCGCGGTGGGCCTTGGCGCTCACCTGCCAACGGACCCTGACGAAACCGGGCCGCCGGCACCCGGCAGCAAAGGCCAGGGCCTCGCTGGGTCACCGGCCTGTGCCGGACTGAAGGCAGACGGTGAGCCGGCACTGCGGCGCGATGTGTTCCGCGATCAGATCGACCTCACCCGGCGTCGGGATCTCGTCCTCGTCCACCACCGGCGCATCCCGCACGGGACACCCGGATGCCCGTGCGGGATTGTCCGGGATCCACTTGTCGACGACGGCCGCCTCCAACACGGCAGCCACCAAGACCATGCGGTCGTTGACCGTCGAAGCCGCCAGCCCAGCACCACCCCCGTGAAGGTCCTTGGCGAACTTCTCCACGTCTCACCGCGTCAGCCCGTCCAGGGGCCTGTTCCCCAGACGCGGCACGGGACAGTTGCGAATAAACCCCTCACGCTGCACGCAGCCCCACCCCTCGTTCGCCACCCTGCAACCCCACACGCGGCGCATTCTTCACAGGTTCCGCTAGAACGCACACCGTCAACTGGCCTGCATATTCGACTGATCCGAGAGATTGGGTGTGAGTTCACGGAAACGGGGTAGGCGACGAATTTTGACCACGTCAACGTGATGGACTTCACAGCACTCTGCGTCGATCACCCGTCGCTCTCAAGCGCATCTGTCCGAGTTCGTGATCTTCCCCTCCTCGTTACCTTCATATTTACATCACATAAGTGATGCGTAAGCAGCAGGGGGCCGAGGAACGATGACAGCTCACACACCCGCGCACCATCAGCGCGGGAGACCATGGTTGGGCAACAGCTCGCGCTACGTAGCGGGCAGCCTTGCTCTAGCCCTGGCCATCACGCTGCTCGACAGCACAAGTCCGGCCATGTCTGCGCCTACGCAGGCAGCCTCAGCGCCGGAAAGGCCCGCGGCCACCCAGGCAGTTGACATTGCATCCGCGCGGGTGACCGCGCGGTTGTCCGGCAAGCGCGTCGAGGCTCTGTCGGAGCGGACGGAGACGTCCACCACATGGGCCAACAAGGACGGATCGCTCACCACTGAGCTGACGCCGGGGCCGGTCCGGTTCGAGGACGGGACCACCGGTGAATGGCGGGACGTCGACCTTGATCTGGTCCGCGCCGCAGACGGCTCCGTGGAGCCGAAAGCGCACCCCCGCGGGCTGAGGATCGCTGGGAAGAGCGGCGGTCCCTCCGCCTCGATGAAGGCGGCGCAAGCCGCCGAGGGAACCGACCTGGTCACCCTCGGCGACGGGGATCAGCAGATCACCCTCCAGTGGAAGGGCAGCCTGCCGGCGCCGGAACTGGCCGGCACGCGCGCGGAGTACGTCAACGCGGTGCCCGGCGCGGACGTGGTGGTAGAGGCGACCCGTACAGGTTTCGAGCAGTTCGTCGAGATCAAGCAGAAGCCCACCACCGCCGACTACGCCTACACCCTGCCGCTGAAGGCCAAGGGCCTGAAAGCGAAGCAGCAGGCCGACGGCAGCGTGCTGTTCACCGACACGAAGAACAAGAAGCAGGCAGTGATGCCGGCGCCAGTGATGTGGGACTCCACCGTCGACGAGCGCTCCGGTGAGCACACCCGCCGCGTTCCTGCCGCGATGAAGGTCGTGGCCAGGGGTTCCTCGACCGATCTGGTGATCACACCGGACGCAACGTTTCTCGCCGACCCCAGGACGAAGTACCCGGTGACGGTGGACCCCTCCACCTCCTCCCTCTCCAGCGTCTTCGACACCTATGTCCAGCAGGGCGAGACCGTCGACTGGTCGAACGACGTGGAGCTGGATCTGGGCAACCCCGGAACGACGAACGCGGACGGCACCCCCCGCATCGCGCAGTCCTTCATCTCCTGGAACACCTCGCCGATCCAGGACGCGCTGGTCTCGAACGCGAAGCTGTCGCTGTGGAACTTCCACTCGGCCAACAACGTGGACTGCAAGGCGTACCCGTGGGAGGTGTGGTCGTCCGGCGCGGCCTCCACATCCAGCCGGTGGACTAACCGGCCCGCCATGACAGCCAGGAAGGCCACCTCCACCGAGACACGCGGCAACGCCTCGTGCACCACCCAGCCCGACGGGTGGATCAACGCCGACGTCACGACGCTGGTGCAGGAATGGGCATCGGCCAAGACCACCCGCGGCCACCTGGGACTGCGAGCTGCCGCCGAGACCGTTACGGCACAGTGGAAGCGGGTCAACTCGGCGAACGCCGCCGCCAACCCGCCCAAGCTGGTCGTCACGTACAACTACCGGCCGCGCACCGGCACCAAGCAGGAGGCCGGCCCCCCGTACTTCTCCTACGCCGGCGCTTACACCGTCGATACCGTCACACCCACGCTGCGCGACACGTTCGTCGACGCCAACGGCGACAAGGTCAACGGCACTTTCCAGATCTTTGACAACGCCACGAATGCCCAGGTCGGTGATGTCATCGTCTCTCCGTACGTCCCCTCCGGGGAGGCTGCCTCGGTGACTGTTCCCTCGGGTGTGCTGAGCAACGGCAAGACCTATAAGTTCCGCACCTCGCCGTATGACGGCACCCACTACAACGTGGGGTGGTCGGAGTGGAAGACGTTCACCGTCGACACCAGCTCCCCCTCGGCCCCGACGAAGATCACTTCGACCGACTACCCGCCGGGCCAGTGGGTCAAGGGTGTGGGGCAGGCAGGTACCTTCACGGTCACTCCGCCCGCGGCCGACCACAACTGGCTGGAATGGTCTCTGGACGGAGTGACCTGGTCCAAGGTCACCACCGGCGGCGCGAGCGCGGACAAGGCCCTTTCCGTCAGCCCGCCCAAGAACGGCACACACACCCTGCAGGTGCGGTCCGTGGACAAGGCGGACAACAAGTCGGAGCCTGCCGAGTACGCCTTCCATGCCGGACCCGGCGGATTCATTCAGCCAGCCGACGGTGAGCGCACCGCACGCCGGGTGCCGCTGGTCGCCGAGGCCGAGGCCGGTACGTACGACAAGGTCTCCTTCTCGTGGCGGCGCTCGGATGCCGATGCGTGGACGACGATCCCCGCCGGTCATGTCACGGCAGGTGGAACGCCGCTGACGGCGTGGCCGGTGCCGTTGACCAACGGCAGGAACGCCGCTCTGGTCTGGAACGCCACCGACACGGTCGACCCGGACGGTTCCGTTCAGATCAGGGCCGACTTCACCGGTCCGTCCGGCGCCGGCGGAGCGACCGAGCCGCTGGCGATCGTGGTCGACCGCAACGCCGACGGAGCCGCGGCAGCCGAGGCAGGCCCCGGCTCGCTCAATCTCCTCACCGGCGACTACACCCTGTCGGGAACCGATGTATCGGTGCTCGGCATGACGGTCACCCGCAGTGTCTCCTCCCGCTCGGCGAACGCCGGGGCCGAGCAGGACGGCCAGGCACCCATCTTCGGCAAGGAGTGGGTGGCGGGAACGGTCGCCCAGGCAGCCCGGTCGGACTATTCGGAGCTGCGCAAGACCTCGGCGACATCCCTGGACGTCGTCACGGCCGACGGTGAGACGTTCTCCTTCACCGCCAACGCGGCCAAGACCGGCTGGGTCCCCGAGCCGGGCAGCGAAGACCTGACACTCAAGGGCTCTTTCGCATCCGGTGACTTCACTCTGTCGGACACCGACGGCAGTGTCACCACCTTCAGTCCGGTGGCGGGTTCGAATACCGCATGGCCCGTCTCCCGCTCGCTGATCGACGGGCAGGCCAACTCCACCACGGAGGTCATCTCCGAAGCCGTCACCGTTGACGGCAAGGTCCTGGCTCGGCCCAAGCGGGTCATCGCGGCCACCAGCGCGGTGACGCTCGGCACCTGCGAGGCCACCCCGTCGACCCGGGGCTGCCGGGTCCTGGAGTTCATGTACGCCACCTCCACCACCGCGACCAGCTCGTCCCTCGGCGATTTCAAGGACCAGGTCTCCGGGATCCGTCTGTGGACGACATCCCCCGGTGCCGCGGCAGCCACCGCCACTGCTGTGGCGTCGTACACCTACGACGACGCCGGGCGTCTGCGCGAGACCTGGGACCCCAGGATCAGCCCCGCGCTGAAGGTGGCCTACACCTACGACGGTGCCGGGCGCGTCACCCAGATGAAGCCCCCGGCGCAGCTGCCCTGGAGCTTCACCTACGGAAAGGTGGGCAGCGACCCGCTCTCCGGCGATGGGATGCTGCTCAAAGTCACCCGTCCCACTCTCAAGGCCGGATCCGCCGGCGAAACCGACGGAAACACCGCCGAGACGACCATCGTCTACGGCGTTCCGCTGACCGGAACTACGGCACCGCACCTGCTGGGCGCCAGTAACGTCAAGGCGTGGGGGCAGCTCGAGGCCCCCACCGATGCCACCGCCGTCTTCCCCGTCGACGCGGTGCCCTCCTCGAACGACGGCCGGGCTCTGACCGCAGCCGACTACCGTCGCGCCATGGTGCACTACCTCGACGGCTCCGGCCGAGAGGTCAACACCGCTGATGCCGGCAAGAACATCACCACCACCGAGTACGACCAGTTCGGCAACGCCGTCAGGGAGCTGTCGGCAGCCAACCGCGCCCTGGCGCTCGGGGGCACCGACTCGGCCAGGGCGCAGCTCGCCGATCTCGGAATCGCTGCCCTGCCGACGGCGGAGCGAGCGGAGCTGCTGTCCAACCGCGGTATCTACAACGCCGACGGCTCTCGTGAAGTAGAGACGCTCGGCCCCCTGCACCGCATCGTGCTGGAAGCGGACCTGAAGGAGGGCGCCACCACGGTCGCGGTCTCGGGCGAGCAGGCCATTGCCCGGCACCGCACGGTCAGCGAATACGACAACGGGCGCCCCACCGACGGTACGGCCTCCGTGTCCGACAAGGTCACCAAGAGCACCGTGAGCGCGCAACTGCGCAACTGGCCGGCACTCGGTGCCGACGCGCGGGTCACCCAGACGGTCTACGACTGGGCCAAGGGCCAGCTCACCAGCACCATCGAGGACCCGGGCGGCCTGGCTATCACGGAAAAGGCCGCCTACGACAGCTCCGGGCGCCTGATCAGCCGTAGCCTGCCCGCTTCCAGCGGAACCGACGCAGGCACCCAGATCACCGACTACTACACCGGTGACGGCACCGGCGTCTGCGGCGGGAAGCCGGAATGGGCCGATGAGGAGTGCCGCACCCGCCCCGCCGCCACGGTCACGGGCGGCGGATCCAATCCGTCCGAGCTGGTGACCACGACCGCCGAGTACGACCGGTGGGGCGAGACCTCCAAGCTGACCGAGACCGCCAACGGCAGCACCCGCGTCAAGACCACCACCTACGACGCCGCAGGCCGCGCATCGCAGGTCATCACCAGCGGAGGGACCGGCACCGCCGTCCCGGCCGTAACAACGACGTACGACCCGGAGAGCGGCAAGGTCGCCACGATCACGTCCACAGAGAGCGGAGCGATCAGCGGAACGATCAAGAAGAGCTACGACCAGCTCGGCCGGCTGATCTCCTACACCGACGCCGACGGCGGCGTGACCACCAGCCAGTACGACGCCGAGGGGCAGCCGCTCCTGGTGAGCGACAACATCCCCTCCAGTACCGCCTACGGCTATGACACCACGGCCGACCCCCGAGGACTGCCCAGCTCCATCACCGACTCGGTGGCGGGCACGTTCACCGTCACCTACGACGCCGACGGCCAGGTCCTGACCCGCAAACTGCCCGGCGGCTTCACCATGCGCCAGAACACCAACCCGGTGGGCATGCCCACCGGCCGGAGCTACAGCCGCGACGGCGACGGGGAAATACTCTTCTCCGAAACCATCGTGCCCACCGTTCACGGGCAGCGCTCCTCCTACACCGGCTCCGCCGGCCAGACCGCCGGAGAGACATACACCTACGACAAGGCCGGCCGGCTGGCCCGCGCAGCGGACGACGCCGTCGACGGCACCTGCGTCACCCGCAGCTACACCTTCGACAAGAACTCCAACCGCAAGACCCTGGCCACCGCGGCCGCGGCGCCCGGGCTGGAGTGCACCACCACAGGGGCGACGACCACCGGTCACACCTACGACAGCGCCGACCGCCTGGTCGATGCCGGCTACACCTACGACGCCTTCGGCCGCACCACCGCGGCCCCCGGCACCACGCTGGCGTACTACGCCAACGACCTGGTCCGCCAGCAGACCACGGGAGCCCAGCGCCAGATCTGGACCCTCGACACCCAACTGCGACCCCGTGCCTCGACGGTCGAGACCAACGCCTCGGGCAGCTGGACCAAGACCCAGTCCAAACTCAACCACTACAGCTCCGACACCGACAGCCCGCGCTGGATCGTGGAAGACACCGCCAGCGGCGCCCTGACCCGCAGTGTCAACGGCTTCGACGGCCAGCTCGCCGCGACCACCGCCAAGAGCGGCGGCGTCGTCCTGCACCTGGTCAATCTGCACGGTGACGTAGCCATCCAGCTGCCCACCACCGCAGGGCAGGCTGCTACGGTCCTCAACACCGACGAGTACGGCAACCGCACCGCGGACCAGGCCGCCACCCGCTACGGATGGCACGGCGGCATGCACCGCTCCAGTGAGACGCTCACCGATCTCACCCTCATGGGCGTGCGCCTCTACAGCCCCGCCCTGGGGCGCTTCCTGTCCGCCGACCCGGTACCCGGAGGCAGCTGCAACGCCTACGACTACGCCTGCGCCGACCCGATCAACAACGACGACGTGACCGGCTGCGCGACCTGCCGGGTCCCCAAGCACGCCTGGACCGGTCGTAGTTACACCACCACCCTGCGCACCACCAGCTGGAGCTACGCCAGCTGGCAGAGCTACAACTACCACTGGTTCTGGGACGTCGTCAGCGGCGACTGGGGCCCGCTGCCCATCACGTCCTGGAAGCGCCAGTACAGGTACCGCAAGCAGTACGTCTTCAAGTGCAAGGTCGTGGCCTGGTACGGCTGGGGCCGGCAGAAGATCCTGGCAACCTTCGAGACCCGCTACCAGTACTCCTACCGCGACCGCACCACGTACCGCGTCGCATGGTCGGGCTACAAGTGGACCCGCACCGGCGGGTGGAGCTGGACCCGGACATCACGGACCTACGTCTCCTCCAGCCATATCGTCTACACCAGAGGCTGACCCGGACACCGACCGAAGTTGAATAGTGTGGCGCTCCACGGAAACCACTGTGGAGCGCCGCACTTGCTATGCAGTCCCCACCAGGTGGCGAAGCCGCCCTGCCCCGCAGCCCACCACACGAAAGACACGTCGCATGCTGTTCGTGATCGCCATCATTGGAATCTCCATATTCTGCTTCACCCTTTGGTGTTCGGTGCGCGTCGCCAAAATGCGCGACCTGCCCACGTGGCGCAGGTACCTCCCCCTCAGCCTGCTGACGCTGTCCGTCGCGGCCAGTCTGCTGCGAGCCGTTGACATCCCGCAGATCGCAGAGGTTGCGGCCTTCCCCCTGACCCTGGCCGCGATCGCGGTGTCTCTGGTGGAAGTACGCGCCGACAAGAACCGGCACACGCTGACGGCGAAGCAATAGAAAACCCCACCCGAAACGCTTCGGGCACGGGAGGGGGCCACGCATGGGCCCGGCAATCCCGGCTCGGACACCAGGGAGCCAGAAACCCACCGATGGGTTCCGGAGTTCATCGACGACGGCGGGCGGCGGGGTCGCGTCCGGCGACGTGCCGGGCGACTGCGTCGACGCCGGGGCGGGCGTGTAGCTCCAGGGAGCGGAGGAAGGCGTGTCGGGGGCGGGCCAGCAGCATCGGGGTGGAGGTGCCGTCCTCGACGTCGTGTGTCAAGGCACTGTGGCGGAGCCGGTGGAGGGTCCAGCCGTCCATGTCCTCGGATGAGGCGAACGGATTGGCCAGCAGTCGGGTGTTCTCCTCGAAGATCCCCTCAGCCCACCGGCAGGAGAGCCGGGCCTGACCGGTTTCCGAGCACACGTCCGACGCCGGCGTCCCAGCTGGAGCCTTGCGGTCGGTGAGGAACGGTGGGCCGCGGGTCCGGCGGCCGATTGGACAGGGCAACAACTGAGCAGTACCGGACTGCCAGTGAACCCACTCGGTCGCTCCGCCCTCGGCGGTGGTCTTCCCCCGCTTGTCCTGCGGGCACAGGTCTTCCACATTCAGGCACAGCACTTCATCGGCCGTGCGGCGGACTCGTAGAGCATCTTCCACTACGTCTTCTCGCGCAGTGCGATGTCCAGGCGCCACAGGGCGACGATCTGGTTCTCCGCCAGGGCCTTGCTGCGGCCCGGCGGTGCCGACAGCCGCTCGATGCTGATCGTCGCTCGCAGTGCACATAACGCACACCATCCGAACCCGCAGGTCAGACGGCCTTTGCGACCGGCTCAAGGATCGCCACGCACTCCACATGGTGTGTCATCGGAACCATGTCTCGATTCCCCAGCCAGAGAAATCCGCAGGTGAGAGGGCCTTCCCCCGGCACCGAAACGGCCCACCCCGGGCCGGAGCGTCACAGCCGCGCCCCTCTGACAACGTCGTTCGCCCCGCCCCGCCCCCGGCCACTTCGGCTGCCGTTCGCGATCGAAGTCCTCCCGAGCCGACCGCCGAGGCTGATGGTCTGCCTACTGCCCTTGATCAGCCTGCGCGGTCAAGGCTGCGTGCGCGGCGGCGAGGATCTCCCCGGAGAGCGGGGAGCCCTTGGTGGCCCGGGACAGGACCAGCGCACCGAACAGGGTGCAGAGCCGGACGATGCCGTCCTGCTCGTCACCGGCCAGGAAATCGGCGAAGTCGGCCACCCCTTCGGCGTAGACGCGGCGGGCCTCGCGCCCCCCGCCCGCGCGCGCGATGTCGGTGGCGAGCGCGGCGACCGGGCAGCCGTCCGCCGGGGCGTCGCGGTGCTCGACGGAGAGGTAGGTGTCGATCAGCGCCTGCTGGGCGGCGGCGCGCTGCCCGTCGTGCCGCTCGAGCCCGGCACTGTGGCGTTGGGCGAGCTCGGCGAAGGCGTGGGCGGTGGCCTCGTCGACGAGCGCCTCCTTGGAGGCGAACTGCTTGTAGAAGGCACCGTGAGTCAGACCGGCCGCCTTCATCAGGTCGACGACGCTGACCTGCATGCCCTGCTCGCGGAACAGCCGGGACGCGGCGTCCACCACCCGCCTGCGATTCTCCTCCGCCTGCGCCTGCGATACGCGGCCCATGACCACCTCCCGTTTGGATGTCGACTGGCATCTATCATAGACCCGTGTTTAGATTGACTTCATAATCTAAATCCTCGCGGGTGGCCGACGGCGCCCGCCACGACCAGGAGCGAGCATGGAACTGAAGAACGCGGTCGCGGTCGTCACCGGCGCCAACCGGGGCTTCGGGCGGCACTTGGCCGCCCAGCTCGTCGAGCGCGGCACCAAGGTGTACGGCGCGGCCCGACGCCCCGAGACGGTTGACGTGCCGGGCGTCATCCCGCTGCGGCTTGACGTCACGGACGAGGCGTCGATACGAGAGGCCGCGCGCGTGGCGTCCGACGCGACACTGCTGATCAACAACGCGGGCATCTCCACCGGCGCGTCGCTGATCGGAGGCGACGTGGCTGAGGTGCGCCGGGAGATGGAGACCAACTTCTTCGGCCCGCTCGCCGCGACCCGCGCCTTCGCCCCCGTCATCGAGGGCAACGGCGGCGGCACCGTACTCAACGTCCTGTCCGCCCTGTCCTGGTTCCACCCGGCCGGCCTCGGCTCCTACGCCGCGTCCAAGGCCGCCGCTTGGGCACTGACCGGTGCCACCCGCGACGAGTTGGCGCCCCGCGGCATCGCCGTCTCGGCGCTGCACGTCGGCTACATGGACACCGACATGGCCGCCGGCGTGCCCGCCGATCAGAAGGTCGCCGCCGCCGACGTCGCGGCCCAGGCCCTGTACGGCATCGAGACCGGCCTGCCCGAGATCCTCGCCGACGAGACCAGCCGGTACGTCAAGCAGAGCCTGTCCGCGGCACCCCAGCCGATCGCGGACTGACGCTCACCCCTCCACCCCGGCGCGACCACCTTCACACCCCTTCACGCAAGGACCGAGGTCAGCACGGTGCTGCTCGGCGCGCCGCACGAGGGGATCGCCGCCTCCCTGGACCGCCTTCAGGGAGGTGTCGCCGACCGGATCACCGCCCCGGTCGTGCCGGTCGCCTGATGGGGTGAACGCGGCTGAGGACACAGCACGCCTGCGCCGCAGCCAGCAAACAACACAAACAATTTCGTACTGGTCTACGGCCGGACGAGCAGAGACCCCGCCCTCTCAAGGACGGAACACAGAACGGAGACGACGATGAGGGCCTTTATGGTCGAGAAGTACGGTGACCAAGCCGGGATGCGCGCCGCCGAGCTACCCGACCCGCAGGTAGGCGCAGACGACGTCGTGGTCAAGATCCACGCGGCTGGCGTCAACCCGCTGGACCTCAGGATCCGCAATGGGGACTTCAAGGCGTTCCTGCCCTATCGTCTCCCGCTCGTTCTGGGCAACGACCTTGCCGGGACGGTCGTCCGGGTCGGCCCGTCCGTCACCCGGTTCGCGGAGGGCGACGAGGTCTACGCCCGGCCCGACAAGGACCGCATCGGTACCTTCGCCGAACTTATCGCTGTTCACCAGGCCGACCTGGCACCAAAACCGGCCACGCTCACCATGGCCGAGGCCGCCTCCCTCCCTCTGGTTGCCCTGACCGCATGGCAGGCACTGGTCGAGCGGGCGCAGGTTCAGCCGGGCCAGAAGGTCCTCATCCACGCGGGCGCCGGCGGCCTCGGCTCCATCGCCGTCCAGCTGGCCAAGGCGCTGGGCGCGCACGTGGCCACCACCGTGAGCAGCGCGAAGGTCGACCTGGCCAAGGACCTCGGCGCGGACGTCGTCGTCGACTACCGCACGCAGGACTTCGAGGAGGTCCTCGACGGCTACGACGTCGTCCTTGACAGCCTCGGCGGCGAGAACCTCGCCAAGTCCCTGCGCGTACTCAAGCCCGGCGGCATGGCCATCAGCGTCGCGGGACCGCCCGACCCGGCCTTCGCCCGTGAGCTCGGCGTGAACCCGATCCTCCGCCTGGCCATGACCGCGCTCAGCTTCAAGACCCGGCGCAGCGCGAAGCGCCACGGCGTGACGTACTCGTTCCTGTTCATGAAGGCCAGTGGCGACCAGCTGCGCGAACTCACCCCGCTCATCGACGCCGGGAAGATCCGCCCCGTCGTCGACCGCGTCTTCCCATTCGAAGAAACCCTCCAGGCCATGGAGTACGTCGAAAAGGGACGGACAAAGGCCGGCAAAGTCGTCGTCACGATGACGTGAGAGCGGGCACGCGCCCCAGGCACCAGCCGCCTCCAACGACGAGAAGACCGTGCACCCTCCCCCACACACACCACCCCAGGGCCCGGCCATGAGCACACCGTCCAGTTCCCCCACCCCGATGTCGTACAAGAACACGCCGAACCGCTCCATGTCCGTGCGTGGCGTGACTTTCGCCTACCGGCAGCTCGGCCCTGACGACGGCGTACCACTGATCCCCCTCAACCACCTGTCCGCAGTCCTTGACAACTGGGATCCCCGCGTCGTCGACGGACTCGCCGCCCGACGCCCGGTGATCATCTTCGACAACCGCGGCGTCGGCGCTTCCGGCGGCTCCACCTATGCGCCGCGTGAGCTGGCATGCAACACCCGGATCTCGCCCACCAGTAGCTCCTCGGCCCTCTCCCGCACCGCCCGGGCCGGCCGCGAGGACAGGTGCGCGTAGTAGGTGGAGCGGGGTAATCCCAGCACGCGGCAGAGCAAAGCAACGCTGTGACCTGCGGGATTGCCCTCGCACGCCTTCTCCGCGTCGATGAAGCGACACCGTGCAGCGGTGTCTACCTCATCTTGTCCCGCGCGAAGTCGGGTGGCCCGGGGGATTTCGCCCCCGGGCTCCCACAGATCCGTACGTGACCGTCTCCGGTCATACGGCTCTTGTCGTCCTGGTCACC
>NZ_JBFAJY010000051.1:0-47319 GCF_040655445.1 Streptomyces sp. NPDC050423 | reverse complement strand
AGAGGGGCGCGGTTCAAGCGACGCCGACATGCGTGTTCGCTGAACTCCAGGACCGGCAGCTCGCCTTCTTCTTGGCCCGGCCGGAGTGTCACGAACTCCTGGTTCGTGACCCGCCCTCTGCGTATGCCGCTCTTCGTACGTCAGCGCATCTTTCCGCCGCGCGGCATCCGCATACCCTTCGGCATCGGGCCCTTCGGCAGCGGCATGTTGCTCATCAGGTCGCCCATCGCGCGCAGCCGGTCGTTGGCGGCGGTCACCTGGGCGCCGGTCAGGACGCGCGGCAGCTTCAGCATCTTGGTGCGCACCTTCTTGAGCGGCACCTGACCCTCGTCGTTGCCGACGATGATGTCGTGCACGGGTACGTCGACCACGATGCGGGCCATCTTCTTCTTCTCGGCCGCGAGCAGGGTCTTCACCCGGTTCGGGTTGCCCTCGCCCACCAGCACGATGCCCGCCTTGCCCACGGCACGGTGGACGACGTCCTGGCTGCGGTTCATCGCGACCGCGGGGGTCGTGGACCAGCCGCGGCCCACGCGGTCCAGCACCGCCGCCGCAGCGCCCGGCTGCCCCTCCATCTGCCCGAAGGCGGCCCGCTCGGCACGCCGTCCGAAGACGATCGCCATCGCGAGGAGGGCGAACACGAAGCCCAGGATGCCCACGTAGATCGGGTGGTTGATCAAGAAACCGATCGCGAGGAGGACACCGAAGGTGACGATTCCCACACCCGCGACGACAAGACCGATCTTGGTGTCGGTCCGCCTGGTCATCTTGTAGGTCAGGGCGATCTGCTTGAGCCGCCCCGCGTTCTCGGCGCTGTCCGCGCCTTCAGTGGTTTTTGCCTTCCTCGCCATGCAATGAAGTTTACGTGGCCTAAGAACGGTGCTCGGCCACGGCCTCCAGTACGTACCCGGACTCGACCCGGTCCTTGGCCCGGCGGCGGTCCTCCAGGACGGCGGTCCAGGCGTTGCGGCGGGCGGTGCGCTGGCCGCTGCTCAGCAGCAGCGACTCGACGGCGCGGAGGGCGTTGGTGACGGTCGGAATGGCGGTGGCGCGTACCGGCGCGGCCTGCATCGTGGAAGTCCCCTCGGAACGGATGCGCGGACTGAGCGGCGCTCAGTCGGCGGACTGTGTTGCGCGGACTGGATACGGAAGCGGCGGGGCCAGTGGCCGGGAAAGCCACTGCGCTGCGTGCATCCAGGGTCACTGCTCGGTGTTACCAGCGGGTGACCGGTCGGTCAAACACCAATGAAACCTTGATATGAGCGGCGCGCACGTCGGCGCGGCCCATCCGCGCCTCCGACCTGCGAGGAGCGCATGGGCCGCGCCGAATCAGCCGTTACTGTTCAGTAGCTTCTTGTGCTCGGTTTCACACGGACGTCTGCTGCGCGGCCGGTGCGGCGGCGGAGGCCGCACCGCGCCGCTCGACCGCCTGCTGGAAGAGCCGTCCCGCGCGGTACGAGGAACGGACCAGCGGCCCGGACATCACACCGGAGTAGCCGATCGCGTCGGCCTCGTCCTTGAGCTCCACGAACTCGTGCGGCTTCACCCAGCGCTCGACCGGGTGGTGGCGCGGGGTCGGCCGCAGGTACTGCGTGATCGTGATGAGCTCGCAACCCGCGTCGTGCAGGTCCCGGAGCGCCTGGCTGACTTCCTCGCGGGTCTCGCCCATGCCGAGGATCAGGTTGGACTTGGTCACCAGACCGGCCTCGCGGGCCCGCGTGATGACCTCCAGGGAGCGCTCGTACCGGAAGCCGGGACGGATCCGCTTGAAGATCCGCGGCACCGTCTCCACGTTGTGGCCCAGCACCTCGGGGCGCGAGGAGAAGACCTCGGCGAGCTGCTCGGGCTCGGCGTTGAAGTCGGGGATCAGCAGCTCGACCTTGGTCTGGCCGGCCGCCCGCTCCGCCGTCTGCGCGTGGATCTGGCGCACGGTCTCCGCGTACAGCCAGGAACCGCCGTCCTCCAGGTCGTCGCGGGCGACGCCGGTGATGGTGGCGTAGTTCAGGTCCATCGTGACGACCGACTCGCCGACGCGACGGGGCTCGTCCCGGTCCAGCGCCTGCGGCTTGCCCGTGTCGATCTGGCAGAAGTCACAGCGCCGGGTGCACTGGTCGCCGCCGATGAGGAACGTGGCCTCGCGGTCCTCCCAGCACTCGAAGATATTGGGGCAGCCCGCCTCCTGGCACACCGTGTGCAGACCCTCGCTCTTCACGAGCTTCTGCAACTGGTTGTACTCGGGGCCCATCTTCGCCCGGGTTTTGATCCACTCGGGCTTCCGCTCGATGGGGGTCTGGCTGTTCCGGACCTCAAGGCGCAGCATCTTGCGCCCGTCGGGTGCGACAGCGGACACTCCGGCACTCCCCTTTGCTTTCACTGCATTGGATTCTTCGGCGAACACCAGGGTACGCCCGTAGTTCACACGGCTTTACGTCTGCCCAACCTGTGGCCGGCAGGGCCTATTCCCGGAGCGGTGCTCCGAGTGTCATGCCGTGGCCACGGCATCGGCCGCGCGCTCGACGGTGCGCGGGGCGAGCTCGGCGTTCTCCAGGACGTCCCTGAGGTGCTTCTCGACGACCGGGAGCACGTCCGCGATCGTGAGGTCGCGGCCCAGCTCGTACGCCAGGGAGGTGACGCCCGCGTCCCGGATGCCGCACGGCACGATCCGGTCGAACGAGGTGTTGTCCGGGTTCACGTTGAGCGCGAAACCGTGCATCGTCACGCCCTTGGCGACCCGGATGCCGATCGCGGCCAGTTTGCGGTCCTCGCGGCGCTGGCCGGCGTTGGACGGGGCGTACTCGGGGCCGTTCAGCCGGGCGTCGAACTCCTCGTCCCGGAGCCTCGGGTCGAAGTCGAGCGAGAGGCCGCCGATCGCCGGACGCTCCTCGACCGGGTCACCGAGCACCCAGACGCCGCTGCGGCCCTCGACCCGGCTCGTCCCCACCCCGAACTCGGCCGCCGTACGGATCAGCGCCTCCTCCAGCCGGCGGACGTGCGCGACGACGTCCACCGGGCGCGGCAGCTTCTGGATCGGGTAGCCGACCAGCTGGCCCGGTCCGTGCCAGGTGATCTTGCCGCCGCGGTCCACGTCGATGACCGGCGTGCCGTCCAGGGGGCGCTCGCTGTCGGCGGTGCGCCGGCCCGCCGTGTAGACGGGCGGGTGCTCCAGCAGCAGGCAGGTGTCGGGAACGGTGTCCTCGAACCGCGCCGCGTGCACCTCGCGCTGCTTCTGCCAGGCCTCCTGGTAGTCGACGGCTTCCTCGCCGAATCCCAGACGGACGAACCGAAGCTCAGTCACGGCAGCAGCCTTTCTCCTTGGCGGTGCCGTGGACGGGGGGTGTCCCCGGCACCGAGTCACCATGCACCGAATCGCGCCTTCCGCAACTGTACGACCGGCCCCGGAACACCGGCCCGGCAGGTCGCTCCCGTCAGCATCCTCGCAATCCTCACACGATCGGATGAATGTGAAGCGAAGGTGGCCGAGGTCGTCCCGGAGGCCGCTAAATTCGCGCCGTTCCCTGGAGCAGGCCCAAGGGGCTGTCCCGTCACCCCTGGTGGATCGGCGCGCGGCGTTCGGATGCGGTGCATCGCAAGGCGGAGGGGCGTCCGCGTACTGGCTGTATTCGGGCGTTCCGACAACGCGGCGAGGCGCCGTGGCTGTCGTCGTGCGCCCGCCAGGGTCGACGGGACAGCCCTCAGGGGCTGCCCGCCGGGCCCCGAAGGCAGGAGACCGTACAGCTGATGTCGGAACGACCTCCGCAGCGCACCCCCAACCGCCGACTCGCCTCGCTCATCACCGAAGCCGGATTCTCCAACGCCGGCCTCGCCCGCCGGGTGGACCAGCTCGGCCTCGAACACGGCCTCGACCTGCGGTACGACAAGACCTCCGTGACCCGTTGGCTGCGCGGACAGCAGCCGCGGGGGACCACCCCGGCCCTGATCGCGGAGGTCTTCACCCGGCGTCTCGGGCGCAGACTCTCCGCCCAGGACCTGGGTCTGGACGCCTGCGCGCCCGTCTACGCGGGTCTGGAGTTCGCCGCCACCCCGGCCGAGGCGGTCGACATCGTCAGCGGACTGTGGCGGAAGGACTCGGGCAGCCATGCGGAGCTGCGGAAGATCGCCTTCACCCCGGCAGGCCTGGTCGTCCCGAGCCGGGACTGGCTGATCGGCCGGGCGGACGAGTGGGTGGGGCGCGGCGTCGAGCCCGGAGCGGGCGCGGCCGGCGGACCGGTGCGGACCGGCGGCGGTGCTCCGGGTGCCGGTGCGGTCGGCCGGACACACGGCGTCCGGACGGTCGGCGGTCCACGCGGGGCGTCCGGGCTGAACGGGACGTACGGCACCGGAGCGAACGGGCCCGCCGGGAGCGCCGGACCCACCGCTTCCGGCGGCCTCGGAGCGGTGCCCGAGCAGGGCGGGGCCCCCGGGCCCGGCGGCCGGCCCGGTCTCCGGGGACCCGTGCCGTCCCGGCCCCCCGGCGCACCCGGGGGTTCCGGCCCCGCGGGCTCCCTCGCACCCCCCGGTGTCCCCCGGCAGCGGCAGACCGACCGGGGCTCCGGCCAGCGGGTCGGCAGCGGCGACGTCGCCGCTCTCCGGTCGGTCGCCGAGCTCTTCCGCACCCTCGACCACGCCTACGGCGGCGGCCACGCCCGGCAGGCCCTGGTCCGGTACCTGGAGCACGAGACGGAACCGATGCTGCGCGGCACCTACAGCGAGGCCACCGGCCGCCGGCTGTTCGCCGCCGCGGCCGATCTGACCCGCCTCGCGGGCTGGACCTCGTACGACATCGCGGCGCACGGGCTGGCCCAGCGGTACTTCGTCCAGTCGTTACGCCTCGCCCAGGCCGCCGGGGACCGGGCCTACGGCAGCTACGTCCTGATCACCATGAGCCGGCAGGCGGTCTACCTCGGACACGGCAGGGAGGCGGTGCAGCTGGCGCGGGTGGCCCAGCAGGGCATCGGCTCGGCGGCGCCCAACGCGGTCCTGGCCCTGCTGCACGCGGTCGAGGCGCGCGGTCACGGGGTGCTCGGGGAGGCCAAGGCCTGTGTGGCCTCGCTGGCGCGGGCGGAACGCGCGCTGGAGACCTCCCGCCCCGGGGACGACGTGCCGCACTGGGCGCGCCACTTCGACGAGGCCCAGCTCGCCGACGACTTCGCGCACTGCCACCGGGACCTCCAGCAGTACCGGGCCGCCGCGCAGCACGCGGAGCGCTCGCTACAGCTGCGCGCCCCCGCGTACGCCCGCAGCCGGCTGTTCTGCCGGGTGGTGCTGGCCTCCGCGCGGCTCGGCCTCGGTGAGCTCGACCAGGCCTGCCGGCTGGGCGCGGAGGCCGCTCAGCAGGCCGCCGAGATGCGATCGGTGCGCGCCACGGAGTACGTACGGGACTTCGAGCGCCGGCTCGAACCCTTCCGGGACGCCGCCCCCGTACGCGGATACCGTGAGCGGGTTGCTGCACTGGGGTGAGACCGCCTCCCGCCCGGCCTACGCCACCCGGGGGAGTGCGCCGGCGCTTCCGTACCCGGGCCGTACGCCCAGGTCGGTGAGGATCGCCTCGGCCGCGCGGCGGGCCGAGAACAGGGCCCCCTGAACCGTGCTCGTGTCGCGGTGGTCGCCGCACACGTACAGGCCCGCGAGCAGCCGGACCGGGCGGTGGGGGTCGTGCGGGGCCTCCATCGCGGGCACCGCCTCCGGGTCGTGGTGGACGGCCAGCAGCTCCCAGTCGTCGGTGGGCGCGCCGTGCAGCGCGGCGAGACGGGCGCGGACCACGCGGTCCAGATCGGGCGGCGGGGTACCGAGCACCGTCGAGCTGATCAGGGTCCGGCCGTGCGGGGCGCGCGCCGGGTCGACCTCGCTCATCACCGCGGTGTGCGCGACCGGGCCCGTGCGGTCGGCGTCCAGCACCAGCGACGCCCCGGTCGGCGGGGGAGCGGGGGCGGTGTGGTGAAGCACCGTCACCTGACGGAAGGACGGCACCCGCAGACCCGGCAGCAGTTCGGCGGCGGCGCCCGCGCCGGTGGCCAGCAGCAGTGAGCGGCAGCCCAGTTCGCCGTGCTCCTTGGTGCGCACCGAGGTGATGTCGGCGGCCGTGACCTGCACGCCCGTCCGTACGGTGCCGGGCGGCAGCGCCGCCGCCAGCAGTTCGGGCAGCGTCCCCGAACCTCCCGACGGTACGCAGAGCCTGCCGCTCGCATAGCTGCGCAGGGCGAGATCGGCGCACCGGCTGGACGTGGTGAGTCCGGGGTCGCTGAGCAGCGCGGTGAGCAGCGGGCGCACGAAGCCGTTGAGCGTACGGGGGGACAGGCCGCGGCCTGACAGGGCTTCGAGCGCGGTCCGTTCGGGCCGGGCCAGCACGCGGGCCCGGGGCGTGGCGGCGAGGCGGGACAGCGACGCGCCGAGCCTGGCGTGGTCGATCGCGCCGCCCATGACCCCGGTGATGGCCCCGCCCCGCGGTGCCCTGGGGGCGCCTGCGAGGGCGCGCGCCGCCTTGAGCGCACCCCGGGCGTTGCGCGCGCCCCGTGTGCCCCGGATCTCCCCGGTCCGGTAGCGGCGGCCCTCGCTGTGGACGAGGACGCCGGGGGCGAAGTTCCGCAGGACGAGTCCGTCGAGTCCGGGTCCCGCGTACAGCTCCGGGTACGAGGTGTTGAGGAGCGGGCCGATGCGGTCGAGCCGGAATCCGTCCACCTCCTCGGTCATCATCCGGCCGCCGACCCGGGGGCCGGCCTCCAGGACGCTGACGCTCACTCCCGCACTGGTCAGTTGATGGGCCGCTGCCAGGCCGGCGATCCCGGCCCCGATGATGACGACGTCCGCGTGGTGTGCCGTGCTGAGCACGTGCCCTCCCCGAGTCGGCGCAATGGGTGGGAGGCTCTTGCCCTCAACAGGCCACCGGAATGCGCGGGTTCGCCATGAGGCTAGGAGCCCGTCCGGATATCGGGGCGGTCGCGCGCACCGGGGCACCGGGGCACGGGGTCGCATATCTGTCTGAATTCTCCGACGGGTGGGGTTCCTGGCGTCGCCGGGGCCTCTGGGGGCTTCCGGGATTCGGGATTTCCCGTTCTCCGGGGTGGCGGCGGGCCCGCCGCCGTGGTTCGGGGCGGGCCGGATCAGCGCAGTGCCGCGCGGATGGCGGCGTCGATCCCGGGGAAGGCGAACGAGAATCCCGCGTCCAGCAGCCGCCCCGGCAGCACCCGCTGACTGCCCAGCACGTCTTCGGCGAAGTCGCCCAGCGCGATCCGCAGCGCCGGCGCGGGCGCGGTGAAGAGCGTCGGCCGGTGCAGCACCCGGCCCATCGCCGCCGTCACCTCGCCGTTGGTGACGGGGTCGGGGCCGGTCAGATTCACCGCCCCGGACAGCTCCGGGGTGTCGAGGATGTGCCGCATGGCCGCGATGTGGTCGTGCAGCGCGATGAAGCTCCAGTACTGCCGCCCGTTGCCCAGTCGCCCGCCGAGCCCTGCCCTGAAGAGCGGGAAGAGCCGGCCCCAGGCCCCGCCCTCCCGGGCGACGACCAGCCCGGTGCGGGCGTGCACGGTCCGGATCCCGGCCTCTTCCGCGGCGGCCGTGGCCTCTTCCCACTCGACGCACACCGACGGCAGGAACCCGTCCCCGGGCGGTGCGCTCTCGTCGACCGCCCGGTCCCCGGTGTCGCCGTAGAAGCCGATCGCGGACCCGGCCAGCAGCACCTTCGGCGGTGTGTCGAGCGAGGCGACGGCCTCCGCGATCGCGGCGGTGCCCAGCACCCGGCTGTCCCGGATCTCGCGCTTGTACGCCTCGGTCCAGCGGTGGTCGCCCACCCCGGCACCGGCGAGATGGACGACGGCGTCGCAGCCCACCAGGCCGGCCACGTCGACGTGACTCCGCTTCGGGTCCCACTCCACCTCGTCGCCCGACCGGGCCGGGTGCCGGACCAGCCGGACCACCTCGTGCCCGTCGGCCCGCAGGGAGCGCACCAGGGCCGCTCCGATGAGTCCGGTCGATCCGGTGACGGCGATACGGGAGTGCGGCATGGGACCCATCCTGCCGTACGAATCGGGCCGGGGCGGCGTGGCACAGTGGCGCGCATGCCCGAGATCCCTGCGCACCAGGCCCACTCCGTCCGTCCCTCGGTCCTCTCCGACGAAGCCGCTCTCGGTGAACTCGACCGCTCCACCTGGTCGACGCTGCACGCCGTGTCGCCGAGGCCGCAGCCGCCGTACGCGCCGTTCTTCGACGACAACCACCGGCCGCCGGACTTCCTGGTGGCCGAGGCACGGGACGCGGCGGGCGAAGTGCGGCTGGCCGGGTACACCAGGCTGGTCCCGCCGACCCCGCTGGCCTGCAATACGCACGTACGCCAGATACAGGGCCTGGCCGTGGCCGACTGGGCCCGCGGCCGGGGGATCGCCAGGGGGCTGCTGCGGGCGGCGATGGCGGTGGCGCGGAACCAGGGCGCGAACCGGATGACCCTGCGGGTACTCGGGCACAACACGCCCGCGCGTGCGCTGTACGAGTCGGAGGGGTTCACCGTCGAGGGGGTGCTGTCCGGTGAGTTCTTCCTCGGCGGGCGCTATGTCGACGACGTGCTGATGGGGCGCTCGCTCGCTCCTTGAGCGGCGGCCCTCACGGCTCAGACGCTGCCGAACCGCTCGTGGAGCAGCGGGAGGCGTTCGGCCAGGGCCGCGTCGTCCTCGAAGCTGAACGGAGTGCCCTCCGGCTCGGCGGGCCGGGGCGGCAGCCCGAGGTCCGGCGCGACCACGCCGGTGAGCTGCTCGTACGCCTCGTCGGCGGCGTAGCCCAGCTCTTCCGCGTCCCCGTCCAGCTCCTCGTCGAAGTCGTCGAGGAGCTCGGCGAGGCTGTCCGGATCGTGCACGGCGCCCTCGAAGACCTCCCGGCCCTGGCCGATCAGCCAGCAGCGGAAGTAGTCGAAGGCGTCGTCGCTCGCCCCGCCGAGCAGGAGGGCGGCGGCGCCCCACAGGTCCCAGCGGTAGGAACGGTTGTAGCGGGCCTCGAAGTGCCGGGCGAAGTCCAGCACGGATTCGGGATCGAGCTGCACCAGCCGTTCGACCAGCAGGTCGGCGTGGTCCTCGGGGTCGCCTTCGGCGGCCTCGCGGGTGCTGTCGATGAGCTCCCAGAATTCCGTCTCGTCCATCACGGGTCCAGCATCTGCCCTGGCGGCGGGCGACGCACGCGGAGACACCGAAATGAAGCCTTACGACCGTACCCGCGGTCGTTACCCGGTCCGCCGGTAGAGCGAGTGCAGCCGTTCGGCGGCGTCGGCGAAGCGGCTCCGCAGCGCGGCCGGCTCCAGGACCTCCAACTCCGGCCCCAGGGCGAGCAGCTGGCCGTAGGCGACGTCCAGGGACTCGACCGGCAGAGTGACCGTCACCCATCCGTCGGCCCCGGGCGGTCCTGCCGCGTCCAGGGCGTCCCGGGCCGCGGCGCGGTCCACGGTGTGCGGCAGCCGGGCGGCCGCCGCGGGTGAGACGCGCAGCGTCACCTCGGTACGCAGGATCGACCGGGCGAACCGCGCCGCGTGCTCGTTCCAGAACCCCGGCAGGTCGAAGCCCTCGTCACGGACGAAGCGGGTGTCCGACACGGCGACGGCCGTGAACCGGTCGATCCGGTACACCCGGAAGTCGTCCGCCGCGCGGGCGCAGAGGTACCAGACCCCGGCCTTGAGCACGAGTCCGTACGGCGACAGCTCCCGCTCCGTCTCGGTGTCCTGACCGGCTCGCCGGTAGCGCGCCAGCACCGTCCGGTCGTCCCGGACCGCCTCGGCGACGGCGGGCAGCAGCTCGGGGGCGGCCGGTTCCCGGTACCAGCCGGGCGCGTCCAGGTGGAAGCGCCGGCTGACCCCGGTGGAGGCGTCCCGCAGGGAGGGGAGAAGGGCCGCCGACACCTTCAGCCGGGCGGCGGACGCGGCGTCCGACAGGCCCATCTCGCGCAGCGCGGAGGGCAGGCCGGAGAGGAAGAGCGCCTCGGCCTCGTCACGGGCGAGACCGGTGAGCCCGGTGCGGTACCCGCCGACGAGCCGGTACCCGCCCGCACGCCCCCGCTCCGCGTAGACCGGGACCCCGGCCTCGGAGAGCGCCTGGGCGTCGCGGGTGACGGTCCGCTCCGACACCTCCAGCTCCTGGGCGAGCTCGGCGGCGGTCATGGCGGGGCGGGACTGGAGGAGCAGCACCATTCTGATGAGCCGGGCAGCACGCATGCGGCCATTGTGGCCGCGGTACGGGGGGCGTGTTCCTGCGGCCCGGGGTGGTGGCCTCAAGCGCCGGCCGGGCTGGGGTGGTGGCCTCAAGCGCCGGCCGGGCTGGGGTGGTGGCCTCAAGCGCCGGCCGGGCTGGGGTGGTGGCCTCAAGCGCCGGCCGGGCTCAAAAGATGTCCTCAATCGCCGGACGGGCTTGAAGTGCGTCTGTCCGGGCCTGAGGCGCGGGCTTGGTGCGCGGGCGGCCGTGCATGGCAGCGTTCCGGTGGGAAAACCGAGCCCGTCCGGCGATTGAGGACATCCCCTCCGCCGGACGGGCTCGATCTCGCCGTCAGAGCCCGTACCGCTCGCGGGCCTCCTTGACCGCCGACGCGGTCACCTCGCCGCGACGGGCCAGCTGGGCCAGTGCCGCGACGGTGACCGACTGCGCGTCGACGCCGAAGTGGCGGCGGGCCGCCTCGCGGGTGTCGGAGAGGCCGAAGCCGTCCGTACCCAGCGAGGACCAGTCCTGCTCCACCCACTGGCTGATCTGGTCCGGAACCGCGCGCATCCAGTCGCTGACCGCGAGGACCGGACCCGGTGCGCCTTCCAGCGCCTGGGTCACGTACGGCACCCGCTGCTCACCGCGGAGCAGCGCCTCGTCGCACTCCAGCGCCTCGCGGCGCAGCTCGCCCCACGAGGTGGCGGACCAGACGTCGGCCGTGACACCCCAGTCCGCGGCCAGCAGCTCCTGGGCCTCCAGGGCCCAGTGGATCGCCGTACCGGACGCCATCAGCTGAAGGCGCGGCGCGTCCGCCTTCGCGGGCGTGCCCTCCTTGAAGCGGTAGAGGCCCTTGAGGATGCCCTCCTCGACGCCTTCCGGCATCGCGGGCTGCGGCTTCGGCTCGTTGTAGACCGTCAGGTAGTAGAAGACGTTCTCGGCGTCGGGGCCGTACATCCGGCGCAGACCGTCCTGGACGATCACCGCGATCTCGTACGCGAACGCCGGGTCGTAGTTGAGCGACGCCGGGTTCGTGGACGCGATCAGGTGCGAGTGGCCGTCCGCGTGCTGGAGGCCCTCACCCGTCAGGGTCGTCCGGCCCGCCGTGGCGCCGACCACGAAGCCGCGGCCGAGCTGGTCGCCCAGCTGCCAGAACTGGTCGCCCGTACGCTGCCAGCCGAACATCGAGTAGAAGATGTAGAACGGGATCATCGGCTCGCCGTGCGTCGCGTACGACGTGGACGCGGCGATGAAGTCGGCCATCGCGCCGGCCTCGGTGATGCCCTCGTTGAGGACCTGGCCGTCCTTGGCTTCCTTGTAGTACATCAGCTGGTCGCGGTCGACCGGGTCGTACGTTTGGCCCAGCGGCGAGTAGATGCCGGCCGACGGGAACAGCGCCTCCATACCGAAGGTGCGGGCCTCGTCGGGGACGATCGGAACCCAGCGCTTACCGGTCTCCTTGTCCCGCATCAGGTCCTTGGCCAGGCGGACGAACGCCATCGTGGTGGCCAGTTCCTGCTTGCCGGAGCCCTTCTTCAGCGCGGAGAACGCGCGCTCCTCGGGCTGCGGCAGCGCCACCGCGTGCACCCGGCGGGCCGGGGCGGGGCCTCCGAGGGCGGCACGGCGCTCCTGGAGGTAGCGGACCTCGGGGGAGTCGGCGCCCGGGTGGCCGTAGGGCACCAGGCCCTCGTCCAGCCTGGAGTCCGGGATCGGCAGCTCCAGCAGATCGCGCATGGCGCGGAACTGCTTGCCGTCGAGCTTCTTCATCTGGTGGTTGGCGTTGCGCGACTCGAAGCCGGAGCCGAGCGTGTAGCCCTTCACCGTCTGCGCGAGGATCACGGTCGGCGCACCCTTGTGCTCGACCGCGGCCTTGTACGCCGCGTACACCTTGCGGGCCTCGTGGCCACCGCGCGAGCTGTGGAAACACTCGGCGATCTTCGCGTCGGTGAGCAGCTTCGCCAGCTCGGTGAGCGCGGGCTCGGCGCCGAAGAAGTGCTCGCGGATGTAGGCGACGTCGCGGGTGGCGTACGTCTGGAACTGCGCGTCCGGGACCTCCCGGAGCCGGCGCACCAGCGCACCCGTGGTGTCGAGCTGGAACAGCTCGTCCCAGGCGTTGCCCCAGAGCGTCTTGATGACGTTCCAGCCGGCGCCGCGGAACGCGCCCTCCAGCTCCTGGACCACCCGGAAGTTGGCACGGACCGGGCCGTCGAGGCGCTGCAGGTTGCAGTTGATGACGAAGGTCAGGTTGTCGAGCTGCTCACGGGCCGCGAGGGCGAGGGCGGCGGTCGACTCGGGCTCGTCCATCTCGCCGTCGCCCAGGAAGGCCCAGACGTGCGAGTTCGACGTGTCCTTGATGCTGCGGTTGGTCAGGTAACGGTTGAAGCGCGCCTGGTAGATCGCCGAGAGCGGGCCGAGGCCCATCGACACGGTGGGGAACTCCCACAGCCAGGGCAGCCGCCGCGGGTGCGGGTAGGACGGCAGACCCTCGCCGCCCGCCTCCTGGCGGAAGTTGTCGAGCTGCTGCTCGCTGAGCCGGCCGTCGAGGAAGGCGCGGGCGTATATGCCGGGGGAGGCGTGGCCCTGGATGTAGAGCTGGTCGCCGGAGCCGTCCCCCTCCTTGCCGCGGAAGAAGTGGTTGAAGCCGGTCTCGTACAGCCAGGCCGCCGAGGCGAAGGTGGCGATGTGGCCGCCGACGCCGAGCCGGGAGCCGCGGGTGACCATCGCGGCCGCGTTCCAGCGGTTCCAGGCGGTGATCCGGGACTCCATCGCCAGGTCGCCGTCGAACTCGGGCTCGGCGGCGGTCGGGATGGAGTTGACGTAATCGGTCTCCAGCAATTTGGGCAGCGCGAGACCGGCGCCCTCGGCATGCTGGAGCGAGCGGCGCATCAGGTATGCGGCGCGGTGCGGGCCTGCGGCCTTGGTGACGGCATCCAGGGAGGCCGCCCATTCGGCGGTCTCCTCGGGGTCGCGGTCCGGGAGCTGGTCGAGCTCGCTCGGAAGCTTTCCTACGGGGTCGGTCATGTTCGCCGCCTTCCGGTGAGGAGGGGGGTGGAGAAGTCCCTGACTGGCAGGACAGGGCGATGGGGCCGGTGGGCCCGCTCGTTAACTCTAAGTCGCCGATCGATGATCGATCAAAGGATGAAAGGCAAAACTTCTCGATATGAAGAAAGTGGCATGGGGTGCCGCAGAATGGGGCACGGAGTGACGGGATAAATCAGATAAAAGGTGCGCTCGGCTGCACGGTCGAGCGCCGGAGGTGACAAGCGTGCACGCCGGCCGGTACGGCCTCAGGCACGCGGTGCGCAGCCGAGCACATGCGCCTTGACCAGCACACCGATGTCCGGGTCCCGGCGCAGGAACGCCTCGATGAGCGCCTCGTGCTCCTCGGCGTACGACTTCTGCACCGTGCCGAGCCAGCGGATCGAGAGCGCCGTGAACACCTCGATGCCCAGCCCCTCCCAGGTGTGCAGCAGTACGGCGTTCCCCGCCGCCCGGACCAGCTCGCGGTGGAAACCGACCGTGTGGCGCACCTGGGCCTCGCCGTCGGCCCGCCGGTCCGCCTCGTACAGCGCGGTCACGTGCGGCGCGAGCAGCGAGCAGTCCTCGCCGAGTCCGGGGGCCGCCAGCTCCGCGGCGATCTGCTCCAGACCGGCCCGCACCGGATAGCTCTCCTCCAGATCGGCCGCGGTGAGATTGCGGACCCGGACGCCCTTGTTGGGGGCCGACTCGATCAGCCGGAGCGTCTCCAGCTCCCGCAGCGCCTCGCGCACGGGCGTCTGGCTGACCTCCAGCTCGGTGGCGATGCGCCGCTCCACGATCCGCTCGCCCGGCTTCCAGCGCCCGCTGACGATCCCGTCCACGATGTGCTCGCGGATCTGTTCGCGCAGCGAGTGGACGACGGGCGGGGTCATGTGGGGCTCCTTCGGGGCAAACCGGTGCTGCCTGCACCCACCCCCGTTGCCGGGGGCGACCGGTGGTGTCTAGACAATACGGCGGCGCCCCCGCCCGGGAGTGTTCCGGACGGGGGCGCCGCTGGTGAGGCTTGTTACAACCGCGGTGCTCAGAGGCCGAGCTCGACCTCGAACTCACCGGCCTCCAGGATCGCCTTGACCGTGGTCAGGTAGCGGGCGGCGTCGGCGCCGTCCACCAGACGGTGGTCGTAGGAGAGCGAGAGGAACGTCATGTCGCGGACGCCGATGACGGTGCCCTCGGCGGTCTCGATGACGGCCGGACGCTTGACGGTGGCGCCGATGCCCAGGATGGCTGCCTGGTTCGGCGGCACGATGACGGTGTCGAACAGCGCACCGCGCGAGCCGGTGTTGCTGATGGTGAAGGTGGCACCGGACATGTCGTCCGGCGTCAGGCCGCCACCGCGCGCCTTGCCGGCCAGCTCGGCGGTCTTCTTCGAGATACCGGCGATGTTGAGGTCGCCCGCGCCCTTGATGACCGGGGTCATCAGGCCCTTCTCGGCGTCCACGGCGATGCCGATGTTCTCCGAGTCGAAGTACGTGATCGTGCCTTCGCCCTCGTTGATCCGGGCGTTGACGACCGGGTGGGCCTTCAGCGCCTGGGCGGCGGCCTTGACGTAGAACGGCATCGGGGAGAGCTTGACGCCCTCACGGGCCACGAAGGCGTCCTTCGCCTTGTTGCGCAGCTTCATCAGCTTGGTGACGTCGACCTCGACGACCGTGGTCAGCTGAGCCTGCGAGTGCAGCGCCTTCATCATGTTCTCGCCGATGACCTTGCGCATGCGGGTCATCTTGACCGTCTGACCGCGCAGCGGGGACACCTCCAGCTTCGGCGCCTTGGAGGCGGCATGGCCTCCGGCAGTCACAGCTGCTGCGGCGGGTGCCGGAGCGGCAGCGGCGGCCTTGGCGGCCTCCGCGGCGGCGACGACGTCCTGCTTGCGGATACGGCCACCGACGCCGGTGCCCTTGAGCGCGCCCAGGTCGACGCCGTTCTCGGCGGCGAGCTTGCGGACCAGCGGCGTGACGTACGCGCCGTCGTCACCGGAGGTCGCGGCCGGAGCGGCCGGGGCCACCGGGGTGACCGGAGCCGGAGCCGGAGCAGCAGCCGCGGGCGCCGGAGCGGCGACCGGTGCGGCGGGAGCAGCCGGAGCCGGGGCGGGTGCGGCCGGAGCCGGGGCAGCCGGTGCGGGAGCGGCCGGAGCAGCCGGGGCGGCGGGCGCCGGGGCAGCGGCGGCGGGCGCCGGAGCGGCCGGAGCCGGAGCGGCGGCCGGAGCGGCACCGGGGGCACCGATGACGGCGAGCTTGGCGCCGACCTCGGCGGTCTCGTCCTCGGCGACGACGATCTCCAGCAGCACACCGGAAACCGGGGCCGGGATCTCGGTGTCGACCTTGTCCGTGGAGACCTCAAGGAGGGGCTCGTCCTCCGTGACCTCCTCGCCGACCTCCTTCAGCCAGCGGGTGACGGTGCCCTCGGTGACGCTCTCGCCGAGCGCCGGAAGGGTGACGTCGGTCCCGGCTGCGCCACCGGCCGGGGCGGCGGCCGGAGCCTCGGCCGCGGGGGCCGGGGCGGCGGCGGGGGCCTCGGCGGCCGGCGCCGGGGCCGGGGCGGCCTCGGGCTCGGCGGCCGGAGCCGCTGCGGCAGCCGGCGCGCCGGTGCCGTCGTCGATGACGGCCAGCTCGGCGCCGACCTCGACGGTCTCGTCCTCGGCGACCTTGATGGAGGCCAGGATGCCGGAGGCGGGGGCCGGGATCTCGGTGTCGACCTTGTCGGTCGATACCTCGAGCAGCGGCTCGTCGGCCTCGACGCGCTCGCCCTCGGCCTTCAGCCAACGGGTGACAGTGCCCTCGGTGACGCTCTCGCCGAGCGCCGGAAGGGTTACGGAAACCGACATGGTTTCAGTTGCTCCTTACGAATGTGCGGAAGTAGGTCGGTCGTCGCGCCCGGTCGACTGATCAGTCGTGGGAGTGCAGAGGCTTGCCGGCCAGGGCCAGGTGGGCTTCGCCCATCGCCTCGTTCTGCGTGGGGTGGGCGTGGATGAGCTGCGCGACCTCGGCCGGCAGCGCCTCCCAGTTGTAGATCAGCTGGGCTTCGCCGACCTGCTCGCCCATACGGTCACCGACCATGTGGACGCCGACCACGGCACCGTCCTTGACCTGGACGAGCTTGATCTCGCCCGCGGTCTTGAGGATCTTGCTCTTGCCGTTGCCCGCGAGGTTGTACTTGAGGGCGACGACCTTGTCCGCGCCGTAGAGCTCCTTGGCCTTGGCCTCGGTGATGCCCACGGAGGCGACCTCGGGGTGGCAGTACGTCACCTTCGGGACACCGTCGTAGTCGATCGGAACGGTCTTCAGACCGGCCAGCCGCTCCGCCACGAGGATGCCCTCGGCGAAGCCGACGTGCGCGAGCTGGAGCGTCGGGGCCAGGTCGCCCACGGCCGAGATAGTCTCCACGTTCGTCCGCATGTACTCGTCGACGAGGACGTAGCCGCGGTCCATCGCGACACCGGCCTCCTCGTAACCGAGGCCCTGCGAGACGGGGCCGCGGCCGATGGCGACGAGCAGCAGCTCGGCCTCGAAGGTCTTGCCGTCGGCGAGGGTCACCCGGACGCCGTCCTGGGTGTACTCGACACCCTGGAAGAACGTACCGAGGTTGAACTTGATGCCGCGCTTGCGGAACGCGCGCTCAAGAAGCTTCGAGCTGTTCTCGTCCTCGACCGGGACCAGGTGCTTCAGGCCCTCGACGACGGTGACGTCGGTGCCGAAGGACTTCCACGCCGAGGCGAACTCGACGCCGATGACGCCGCCGCCCAGCACGATCGCGGACTTCGGGACCCGGTCCAGCTTCAGCGCGTGGTCCGAGGAGATGACGCGGTTGCCGTCGATCTCCAGGCCCGGCAGCGACTTCGGCACGGAGCCGGTCGCCAGGAGCACGTGGCGGCCCTGGACGCGCTGGCCGTTCACATCCACCGAGGTGGGGGAGGAGAGCCGTCCCTCACCCTCGATGTAGTGCACCTTGCGGGAGGCGATGAGACCCTGCAGACCCTTGTACAGGCCCGAGATCACGTCGTCCTTGTACTTGTGGACGGCCTCCATGTCGATGCCCTCGAAGGTGGCCTTGACACCGAACTGGTCGGCCTCGCGCGCCTGGTCCGCGATCTCACCGGCGTGCAGCAGGGCCTTCGTGGGGATGCAGCCGTTGTGCAGGCAGGTGCCGCCGACCTTGCCCTTCTCGATCAGAGCGACGTCCAGGCCCAGCTGCGCTCCGCGCAGGGCCGCGGCATAACCGCCGCTGCCACCGCCGAGGATCACTAGGTCGAAAACGGTGCTGGCGTCGTTCGCCACGTCACGTCCTCCATGCATGTGCGCCGTACGCCGGGCCCCGTCATCGGGGTGTGACCGGCCGGTCGGCTGGTGTGCGGCCGCTTTTGTCATTCGGCCCTGTGGTGGGGGCCCTGTCCTGCCGAGAACCCATCTTCGCACTTGTTGACGGTGGGCGGGACGCGGGGCCCGGGTCTGAGACGGATGGTCGTCCGTCCCAGTGGGTTACCGCCGCGTAGGAACGGGCTGATTTCGTCGAGAGCGAAACCCGCCCGGACCCGGCGGCGGTGCCGTGGGTGCAACACGGACGGCCCCGGACGTATGCCCGGGGCCGTCCGTCAGCTGCGAGCTCAGCCGAGGTCTCCGGCCGCGGTGCGCTCCGCCAGCTTCACCAGGGTGCGGACCGCGGATCCGGTGCCGCCCTTCGGCGTGTAGCCGTACGGGGCGCCCTCGTGGAAGGCCGGGCCCGCGATGTCCAGGTGCGCCCAGGCGATGCCCTCGCCCACGAACTCCTTCAGGAACAGACCGGCCACCAGGCCGCCGCCCATCCGCTCGCCCATGTTGGCGATGTCGGCGGTCGGGGAGTCCATGCCCTTGCGCAGGTCGGCCGGGAGCGGCATCGGCCAGGAGGCCTCACCGACCTCGTCGGCGATCTCGTGGATCGAGGTGCGGAAGGCGTCGTCGTTCGCCATGATGCCGAAGGTGCGGTTGCCCAGGGCCAGCACCATCGCGCCGGTCAGGGTCGCCACGTCGACGATCGCGTCCGGCTTCTCCTCGGAGGCGCGGGTCAGCGCGTCGGCGAGGACGAGACGGCCCTCGGCGTCCGTGTTGAGGACCTCGACGGTCTTGCCGCTGTACATGTTCAGCACGTCACCGGGGCGGGTGGCGTTGCCAGACGGCATGTTCTCGGCCAGCGCCAGCCAGCCGGTGACGTTGACGCGCAGGCCCAGACGGGCGGCCGTGACGACGGTCGCGAACACGGCGGCGGCGCCGCTCATGTCGCACTTCATCGTCTCGTTGTGGCCGGCCGGCTTCAGCGAGATGCCGCCCGAGTCGTAGGTGATGCCCTTGCCCACAAGGGCCAGGGTCTTCTCCGCCTTCGGGTGCGTGTAGGCGAGCTTCACCAGGCGCGGGCCGTGGGCCGAGCCCTGGCCGACGCCGAGCAGGCCGCCGTAGCCGCCCTTGACGAGCGCCTTCTCGTCGAGCACCTGCACCTTGATGCCGTGCTCCTTGCCGGCGGCGCTGGCCACGGCGGCGAAGGACTCGGGGTACAGGTCGTTCGGCGGGGTGTTGATCAGGTCGCGGGCGCGGTTGATCTCCTCGACCAGCGCGACGGCGCGCTCCGCTGCGGCCTTGAACGCCTTGTCGCGGGGCTTGGTGCCGAGCAGCGCCACCTCGGCGAGCGGCAGCTTGGCGCCGACGGCGGCCTTGGGGGCGAGCTTGTTCTCGCCGCGCTGGTAGGCGGTGAAGGCGTACGCGCCCAGCAGCGCGCCCTCGGCGATGGCCTCGGCGTCCTCGACGGAGCCGACGGGCAGCGCGAAGCCGGCCTTCTTCGAGCCGGTGAGCGAACGGGCCGCGGAGCCCGCGGCCCGGCGCAGCGCCTCGGCGTCGTACGCGCCGTTCTTCTCCGGGACCGGGCCGAGTCCGGCCGCGATGACGACCGGGGCCTTCAGGCCGTCGGGCGCGGGGAGCTTGGTCAGTTCGCCCTCGGCACCGGAGGCGCCCAGGGTCTCCAGGATGCCGGCGAGCTTTCCGCCGAACGCCTTGTCCACGGCCTCGGCGCCCGGTGCGAGGACCAGGTTCCCGGACTTGGATCCAGTGCCCTTGGCGACGCCTACGACAAGTGCGTCGGCGCGCAGTGTCGCCGCACCGGAGGTGCTGAGAGTGAGAGCAGTCACGGTGGTGAAATCTCGCTTCCGTAGAGTTCTTTTCCGGTCGAGGGGTGGGCCGACCGTGCCCGGCGCATCGTAGACGCCGCCGCAATGTGCCGGGAATGAGCCTACGCGCGCCCTTGCTGCCGGATCACGGCGGCGGGCCGTCTGTGCGCTCCGGCAGTCGTACGGTTGTCGTACCGGGATGATCTTCCCGGGGGAACGGGCCGCGACCGCAACGACGTTGGCGGTACGCCGGTGGACAGGGAGAACGATGCGCGAGCGGGTGGCCACACGTGTGACCCGGGGGCCGGCTGTGCTGCCCGTCACCGTACTGATTCTGCTGGCCGTGCTGGCGGGCTGCACCTCGGCGCCGGAATCCGACGGGGCCGCCCGGCCCGCCCGGGGGCGCTGGCAGCCCGCACCGGGCACCGACTGGCAGTGGCAGCTCTCCGGCCGGCTGGACACGGCCGTGGACGCCCCGGTGTACGACATCGACGGCTTCGACCGCGACGCGGACCAGGTGGCCGGGCTGCACCGCAAGGGGCGCAAGGTCATCTGCTACCTCTCCACCGGCGCCTGGGAGGAGTTCCGCCCGGACGCGGACGACTTCCCCGCCGCGGTCCTCGGCAGGAGCAACGGCTGGGCGGGGGAGCGCTGGCTCGACATCCGCCGCACCGAGGTCCTGGAGCCGCTGATGGAGACCCGGATCGCGATGTGCGCGAAGAAGGGCTTCGACGCGGTGGAGCCCGACAACATGGACGGCTACCGCAACCGGACCGGCTTCCCGCTGACCGCCGCCGACCAGCTGCGCTACAACCGGCTCATCGCCCGCGTCGCCCACCGCCACGGCCTCGCGGTCGGCCTGAAGAACGACCTCCCGCAGATCCCGCAGCTGGTGGGGGACTTCGACTTCGCGGTGAACGAACAGTGCGCCCAGTACGAGGAGTGCGAGGAGCTCGCCCCGTTCGTGAAGGCGGGCAAGGCGGTCTTCCACGTGGAGTACGAGCTGCCCGTGGCGCGGTTCTGCGGGGAGTCCCGGCGGCTGGGGCTGAGCTCGCTGCTCAAGAAGTACGAGCTCGGCGTCTGGCGCGAGAAGTGCCCGGCGGCAGCCTGACCGACTCCCCGGCCGCCGCTCAGCCGAGCGCCAGCCCCACCAGCGTCACGGTCGCCGCCGTCTCCGCCAGCGCCCCGAACACATCGCCGGTCACCCCGCCGAAGCGCCGCACGCAGTGCCGCAGGAGCAGCTGGGCCACCGCGAGGGCGGCCAGGGCGGCGAGGCCGTACCGCAGCGCCCCGTACCCGCCGAACAGCGCCCCGGCACCCGCGCAGGCCGCCACCGCCGCGACCGCGACGGCCACCGCGCCGCGGACCGGGACGGTTCCGGCCACCGCGGCGCCCAGCCCCTCCGGACGGGCCGCCGGGACCCCGGCGCGGGAGGCCAGGGTGAGGGCGAGCCGGGCGACGGCCCCGGCCGCGACGGCCGCCACCGCACCCCGCACCCAGCCCTGCGCGTACAGCTGCTGAAGGACCGCCACCTGCGCCAGCAGCACGAACAGCAAGGTGATCACACCGAATGGCCCAATGTCCGACTGCTTCATGATCCGCAGCGCGTCCTCGGCCGGCTTCCCGCTGCCGAGGCCGTCGGCGGTGTCCGCGAGACCGTCGAGATGCAGCCCCCTGGTGAGGGCCGCCGGCACCGCGGCGGAGGCGACCGCGGCGAGCAGCGGCCCCGAGCCGAACAGCAGCAACAGGCTGCCCGGCACCGCCGCGAGCACCCCCACGACCAGGCCGGCCAGCGGGGCGCACAGCATTCCGGCCCGCGCCGCCTCGCGGTCCCAGCGGGTGATGCGGACGGGGATCACGGTGAGGGTGCCGAAGGCGAAACGTATGCCGTGGCTGTTCAGGGAGGTCACGGCGCGCAGGCTAATCGGTGGGCGCGGCCGATAGATTGCCCAGAACGCCATGAAGCGGTGTGAAAGCGGTCTATTGGGGGTGGGTGGCATGGGTCACTGGTTCGATCAGAACATCGTCGAGCCGGGGAAGCTGCCCCTGCTCCTGGCGCTGGCGTCCTTCGTGCTGACCTTCGCGATCACCCGGGTCATCACCCGGATGATCCGGGCCGGGAAGGGTCCGTTCCGCAACTTCACCCCCGGCGGGGTCCATGTCCACCACGTGGTGCCCGGGGTGGTGCTGAGTGTCGTCGGCGGCTTCGGCGCGGTCGCCAGCGGGCAGCACGGTGTCACGGCCGCGGTCTGCGCGGTGGTCTTCGGCCTGGGCGCGGGGCTGGTGCTGGACGAGTTCGCGCTGATCCTGCATCTGGACGACGTGTACTGGACCGAGCAGGGCCGCCAGAGCGTGGAGGTCGTGGTCCTCACCGCGGCCCTGGTGCTGCTCGTGCTCGGCGGGTTCTCCCCGCTCGGCGTGAACGAGCTGAGCGACAGCGAGCAGCAGGGCCGGCTCGGTGTCGTCCTCACGCTCGTCGTCAACTTCTGTTTCGTGCTGATCTCCCTGTTCAAGGGCAAGACGCGGATGGCGGTGGTCGGCACCCTGGTCCCGTTCGTCGCCCTGTTCGGGGCGGTCCGGCTGGCCCGGCCGACCTCGGTGTGGGCGAAGCGGTTCTACCGGAACCGGCACCGGGCCCGCTCCAGGGCGGTGCTGCGCGCCTACCACCACGACGTCCGCTGGGCCGGGCCGCGCCGCAGGTTTCAGGACTTGATCGGAGGCGCACCGGACCGGGTCCCGGACCCCACGCCCAAACCCTGACGGCGGCGGCGCAGCCTGCGCCGGTCGTGGCGGGCCGAGACCGCGCACAGCAGGAGGGCCGCGGCGATGGCCGCCAGGTGCTCCTTGCCCGCCAGGTTGTCCTTGACCGCCACCTCGCCCACCATCGTCGCGATCACCACCGCCCCGGTGAACCAGGCCCGGTAGGCGTGGCAGAGGTAGACCGCCAGGGCGACCACGGCGGCCGAGGGGCCGGTGTCGACGACCAGGGAGTCGGACGCGGGCAGCCCGAGGAACCCGTCGGGGCCGACCGCGACGCCGATCCGCGCGTACAGCGTCCCGGCCAGGGTCGCGACGTACGCGATCAGCAGTGTCCGCCACCGGCCCAGGCAGATCTCGGCGATCCCGAACACCAGCAGCAACTGCGCCAGCGCACCCCACACCGGCAGGTCCAGCGCGGGGACGAACAGCGACAGCGGGGTACGCAGCAGGGCCACCCACAGCGGATCCTCGGCCCGCACCGCGCCGAGCGTCTGTACCGGGCCGAAGCCCCAGGGCCGGTTCTGCACCACCTGGAGCAGCGCGGTCAGGCAGACCGCGGCCAGCGTCATCGGGACGGCCCGCAGCCGTTGTGCGACGAGCGCCGTCCGTACGGTCGCCCACAGCGGACCCCACTCCCGGCGGGCCGCACGGCCGAGCGCGCGCATCGGTCTCATCCACGCGGTCCGAGGTGCGAGCGGTGCAGCCACTTGGGCAGACCGGGCGCCTCCAGGAACCCTTCGGCGCGTCCCGCCGCGATGCCGATGCGCAGCAGGTCGGAGCTCTTCTCGAAGAGCAGGAAGCGCGGTTCCCAGATCGGCCGGTACTTGGCGTTGGCGCGGTAGAGCGATTCGATCTGCCACCAGCGCGAGAAGAAGCTGAGCAGCGACCGCCACAGCCTGAGCACCGGTCCGGCGCCGAGCCGCGATCCCCGTTCGAAGACCGAGCGGAACATCGCGAAGTTCAGCGATACCTGGGTGATGCCGATCTTCTCGGCCCGTTGCAGGAGTTCGATGACCATGAACTCCATCAGGCCGTTCTCGGCGTCCCGGTCACGGCGCATCAGGTCGAGCGAGAGGCCGTTCGGGCCCCAGGGGACGAAGCTCAGCACGGCACGCAGTTCGCCGGGACCGCTGCCGTCGGCGGGGGGCGCGTCACGGCATTCGAGCATCACGCACTGGCCGTCGGCCGGGTCTCCGAGCCGCCCCAGCGCCATCGAGAAGCCGCGCTCGGTCGCCCCGTCGCGCCAGTCGTCGGCCCTGCGCACCAGTTCGGCCATCTCGGCCTCGGGGATCTCCGCGTGGCGGCGTACCGTCACGTCGTACCCGGCCCGTCCCACCCGGTTGTACGCCTGGCGGACCGTGCGCATCGCCCGTCCCTCCAGGGTGAACTCGGCGGTCTCCACGATCGCTTCGTCCCCGAGCTCCAGGGCGTCGAGTCCGTGCCGGGCGTAGACGGTGCCGCCCTCCTCGCTCACCCCCATCGCCGCCGGGGTCCAGCCGTGCTCGCGTGCCTCGGTCAGCCAGGGGCCGATCGCCCCGGGCCAGGCCTCCGGGTCGCCGATCGGATCACCCGAGGCCAGGGAGACCCCGCCGACCACCCGGTAGGTGACGGCCGCCTTCCCGGTCGGTGACCAGATGACGCTCTTCTCGCGGCGCAGCGCGAAGTACCCGAGGGAGTCACGCTCGCCGTGCTTGTCGAGCAGGACGCGCAGCGCTTCCTCGTCCTGCGGGCTGATCGGGTCGACCGCCCGGCGGGAGCGGAAGGCCGCGTACACGACGGCGATCAGCAGCAGCGTGGACATGATGTTGATCACGACGTTGGCCCAGCCGGGCGTGGTGATGCCCGGGAACCGGGCGTCGTTGTCGGTGACGGACACCAGCCGCAGCGCGCCGTAGCGCCAGCGGTTCAGGAACGTCGAACGGGCCTCGTCGTGGGCGGTGTTGGTGGCCGTGACCAGAGCCGCGGCGATCAGTGAGGTGACCAGTAGTCCGATGACCGCCACCAGCGCGGCCAGCTTCGGGTTGGACCGGTCGCCCTTCGCGTAGAACTCGCGCCGTCCGAGGCCGAGGGCGAGGACGAAGGAGGCGGTCAGTACCAGCGAGATCCAGTTCTGCGGGTACCGGCGGATCTCCGGGAAGCCGATCACGGCGGCGAAGAGGATCAGTGTGAGCCCGCTCAGCACTGTGTTGACGATCCACGCGGCCCGTTTGCGCCGCCGCATGGTGATCGCGAGGAAGAGCGCCACCACCCCGGAGGAGAAGCCCGCGGTGAGCAGATACGGCGTGAAGTAGTTCTCGGTGTTGTGGCGCCGCAGATCCTGGCCGAAGGTGAACCAGACGGCGCTGAGGAAGTTGAGGAACGACACGACGCGCAGGTACCAGATCGCGAAGGCCGCACCGCGTCGTGAGCCGACTGTGCTCTGTGGCTGGACGGCGCCCCGCCCGGATTCCTCGCTGGCCAATCTGACCTCTCCCATGAAAAGCGATCATATGGGGCATCGCACTCCATAAAGGGCCACTCCGCGGTCGGTGTCCGGCGACAGCAGCCCGATTGGCCAGCTGCTTCTCGTCAGTCCCCGGCCGGTTCGCTTCCGTTGGCCCCTTCGCCGCCGGCCGGCTCCTCGCCGGCGTCCCCGTCTTCCGTCTCTTCCTTCTCGTCGTCCTCGTCGGCGGCCGGTGCGCGCTCGGGCAGTTCCGCCGCCAGTGCGGCCGCGGCCTGCACGAACGGAAGTGCGAGCAATGCCCCGCTTCCTTCGCCGACGATGACGCCGTGGTCGAGCAACGGGTTGAGTGCCATCCGGTCCAGCGCCTTCGCCTGCGCCGGTTCACCGCTCAGCTGACCCGCCAGCCACCAGTCCGGCGCCCGGAACGCGGCCCGCTGGCCGACCAGCGCACAGGCCGCGGAGACCACACCGTCCAGAATCACCGGGAGCCGCCGCACCGCGGACTGCAGCAGGAAGCCGGTCATCGCCGCCAGATCGGCGCCGCCCACCGTGGCCAGCAGCTCCAGCTGGTCACCCAGGACCGGCCGGGCCCGGCGCAGCGCGTCCCGGACCGCCGCGCACTTGCGCATCCAGGCCAGGTCGTCGATGCCCGCGCCGCCGCGACCGGTGACCACGGAGGCGTCGGTGCCGCACAGCGCCGCGATCAGGGTCGCCGCCGCCGTCGTACCGCCGACGCTCAGATCACCGAGGACCACCAGGTCCGTGCCCGAGTCGGCCTCCTCGTCCGCGATCGCCATGCCGAGGCGCACCGCCCGCTCGGCCTCCTCGGCCGTCAGCGCGTCCTCGATGTCGATCCGGCCGCTGCCGCGCCGCACCCGGGTCCGTACCACCTGCTCCGGCAGCAGCTCCGGGTCGCAGTCCAGGCCGGCGTCGACGATCCGCACCGGTACGGAGAACCGGCGGGCCAGCACCGCGAGCGGCGTGGCACCCTCCAGTGTGGCCCGCACCAGCTCGTGCGCGCCGCCGGCCGCACGCCCCGAGACATCGAGCGCGGCCACCCCGTGGTCACCGGCGAACAGCACCACACGCGGCTGCTCGATCGGCTTGACCGGCACGGCCTGCTGGGCGGCCGAGAGCCACTCGCCCAGCTCGTCGAGACGGCCGAGGGCGCCCGGGGGCACCAGGAAGCGCTCCCGGCGCTCCTCGGCATCTCGCCGCACACCCCCGTCGGGGCGTTCGATCAGGTCGGAGAAGTCGTCCAGATTCACGGGGGTCTGCCTCGCGGGTCGATACGTGGTGTGGGCCGGGGAGCCCGGCGGCGGGCTCAGAGGTTGCCGGGTGACCTCGCAACCTCCCACTGCGGAACAGTACCTGCCGCGATTTCCGGCCCCGGCCGGTGCGCCGCTCAGCCCCGCAGCGGCAGCGACTGCCCGGCCACCACCAGCAGCACCTGCTCGCACTCGGCGGCCACCGAGGCGTTCAGCCGGCCCAGTTCGTCCCTGAACCGCCGCCCCGCCGCCGTCGCGGGCACCACGCCGGAGCCGGTCTCGTTGGTCACCATGACGACGGTCCGCCGCGTCCCGCGGACAGCGGCCACGAGTTCCGCCGTCCGCTTGCGCAGCGCGCTCCGCCCGCCGCCCGTCCACGCGCCGTCGTCCCAGGCATCCACCCGGTCCATCGCGTCCGTCAGCCAGAGCGACAGGCAGTCGATCAGCAGCGGGGGCCCGTCCGAGGCCAGCGGCTCCACCAGCTCGCAGGTCTCCTCGGTGCGCCAGGCCGCCGGCCTGCGCTCCCGGTGCAGCCCGATCCGGGCCGCCCACTCCGCGTCGCCGTCGCGGACGCCGCCGGTCGCCACGTACACGACCTCCGGATACGTCTCCAGCCGCCGTTCGGCCTCGACCGACTTCCCGGACCGCGCGCCACCGGTGATCAGCGTGCGCCGGGGCACGTCAGGTGGCGCGTGGTGCCCGCCGACCGTCAGCGTCGTCCCGTCCGGCACGGCCCGCGCCCCGGCCGCCGCGAGCCGGCGTCCGAGCTCGGGGCCGGGGGGTGCGTCATGGTCCAGATGGACGGCGATCACCTCGGTGGCCGGCCCGATCGCGGCGACGGCCCGCAGCCGGGCCACCGCGTCGGGCCGTCCCACGACGTCGCCGACCACCATGTCGTACGGCTCCGCCATCCGGTCGGCGAGACCGGCCGGGGCGCCTCCCGGCGGCAGGTAGAGCAGCCGCTCGCCCTCCGGCGCCGTCACCTCGTACCCGGTCCCCGGTGCGTCCATCGGCACGGCCCGCACCCGGTGTCCGCTGATCAGCGTCAGCACCCGCCCGTCCGGCACCCGGCCCGCCTGCGGCAGTCCGGCGGGCAGCTCGACGGCGGGGCCGTCGTGCGGATGGGTGAGCAGCACCTGGCGCACGCCGGTGAGCGAACGGCCCGCGCGGGCGGCGGCGAACACGGCCCCGGGGGTGAGATCGAGCAGCAGCGCGTCGTCGACCAGCAGGGCGGTCGCGGCCCGGCTGCGCGCCCCGCGGGCGAGGGCGCAGGCGGCGCAGGGGCATTCGGGCCGCGGCAGCCCGTCGGGGGCTCCGGTGCCGAGCAGAGTCAGTTCCACGATCCGATCCTCCCGCGTACCCGCACCCGGTGCGCGACGTGGGGGGTACGGGGCGTGCGCGGGCCCCTTCCCGCGCTGGTCCGAAGCACTAGGCTGCGGGACGGAACAAAGTGACCCAGGAGGCGGACATGGCGTGGACGTGGCGGTTCGAGAAGTCCGACGGTACGGAGACGGAGCCGGCCCTTCAGCCGGAGGAATTCACGACGCAGGGCGACGCGGAATCCTGGATCGGTGAGTACTGGAAGGAACTCCTCGACGGCGGGGCGGCTCAGGTGACGCTCTTCGACGACGCGACGAAGATCTACGGCCCGATGAGCCTCCAGGCCGAGCAGAGCTGACCCGGCCGAGCCGGACGAGCGCCGGGCGGACCCGAAGGGGCCCGCCCGGCGCTCGCGCGTTCACGGGTCCGTTCCCCCGTGCCGTCTGCTCTCAGATCTCGCCCAGCGTGACCTGTGCGGTCTTCTCGGCCTCGTTGCGCAGATACGTCACGGTGACCTTCTGGCCCGGCTTGTCGGCGGCCAGCGCCTCCGACAGGGACGTGATCGTGGTGACCGGCGTGCTCCCGAGCTTGGTGATGATGTCGCCGACCCGCAGACCGGCCTTCTGGGCCGCGCCGCCCTTCGTCACACTGACGAGGGCGACCCCGGCCGGTTTGTAGCTGTTGTCGACGACCGTGCGGCCGGTGATGTTCAGCCCCGCCCGGCCCGAGTCGGTGACCTTGCCGTTCTTGATGATCTGGTCGGCGACCGTCTTCACCATCGAGACCGGGATCGCGAATCCGATCCCCGGCGCGGCGCTGCCGCCCATCTGCGGGTCCGACGCCGCCAGCGTCGGGATGCCGATGACCTCGCTGTTCAGGTTCACCAGCGCGCCCCCGCTGTTGCCCGGGTTGATCGCCGCCGAGGTCTGCACCATGTTCGGGATGGTGGCCCCGGTGCCGCCGCCCGCGCTGCTCTCGCTCACGGTCCGGCCGAGCGCCGAGACGATGCCCTGGGTGACGCTGCTGGACAGCCCGAGCGGCGAACCCATCGCCAGCACGATCTGCCCCACCGCGACCTTCTCCGAGTCGCCGAACTTCGGTGCCTTCAGCCCTTTGGGTACGTGGTCGAGCTTGATGACGGCCAGGTCCTGCTCGGGATAGGAGGCGACCAGCGAGGCGCTCAGCACCTTCTCACCGGTGGCCGAGCTGACCTTGAAGGTCTTCTCCTTGCCGACGACGTGGGCGTTGGTGACGATATTGCCCTTGGTGTCGTAGACGATGCCGGAGCCCAGGCTGTCCGACGCGTCGATCTGCACCACGGACGGGAGCACGTTCTCGATGACGGACTGGTATTCGGCCTGCAGATCGCCGGTGGCCTTCGAGGCCGAGCCCTGCTGGACCGCTCCGGACTGCGTCGCGTCCGGCCCGGAGGAGTTCGAGTTCGAGCCGGAGCAACCGCTGACCAGCGCGATCGCACAGACACCTGCGGTCAGAGGCAGCACCAGCCGGCGCACACGGCTGCGGGAGTGAGAGGAATCCATGTCCGGATTATTACTTTTAACCCCTTTGGTGGCCTGTTGAGCGCACCCGCCCGAGCGCGACCCGTCACCACCAAGCCCGCCCGGCGATTGAGGGCAGTCTTTTCAGCCGGTCCGGCGCCTGAGGGCAGGGTGGCCGCCGGACGACCCCGGCGAATCCGCCCCCTGATCCAGCATGATCCAAACGAGAGGCCCTAGCCCCGCACTCCGCACAGGTGCAGCAGCGCCGCCACCCGTCGATACGGATCCGTCCGGCCCGCCCGGTCCTCCGCCGCCAGCACCCGTTCCAGCTCCGCCGCGGCGGGCAGCTCCACGTCGTTGCCCACGTTGTCCGTGAAGACCCGTACTCCGTACCAGGCGTGCAGCGGCGCCGCGATCCCGGCGAGCGTGGCGGTGAGGGCGTCGAGCCGGTCCGCGCGTACGGAGACCCCGAGCCGGTTGGTGTACCGGTCCGTGTCGAACGCGGCCAGCGCCGCGTCCCAGTCCCCGGCGGTCCCGGCCCGCATCGCCAGGGCGTCCGCGTTCCGTACGAGGAGCGACAGCAGGCCGCCCGGCGCGAGCATCCGGGCCAGTCCGGCCACCATGGCGTCGGGCGCCTGGACATACATGAGCACGCCGTGGCACAGCACGACGTCGAAGCTGCCGGGCAGGAAGTGCACCCCGGTGTCCTGGCCGTTGCCCTCGATGAGCCGGACCCGCTCACGGATTCCCGCGGGCTCGCCGGCGAGTGCCTCACGGGCGGCCCGCAGCATGTCCGCGTCGGCCTCCAGCCCGGTCACGGTGTGACCGGCCCGTGCGAGGCGCAGCGCCTGGGTGCCCTGGCCCGTGCCGACGTCCAGGACCCGCAGCCGCTGCCCGACCGGGAAGCGCGCCGCGATCTGCTCGTCCAGCTGCCGGGCGACCAGCTCCTGGCGGACGGTGTTGCGCAGTCCGCCGAGCCCGTCCAGCCACGCCGAGGAGGCTCCGGAGAATCCCGGTCCGGCATCACCCGGCTGACCGGCGGACGAACCGCCGGCCGAGCCGAAGAGATCCGTACTCAGGGCCGCTCCCCGCGCTTGACCTGCGGCTTGGGCAGCCGCAGCCGTCGCATCTGAAGCGTGCGCATCAGGCCGTAGGCGACCGCGCCGCGCTTGGGCTTGTCGGGGAACCGCTCGTTCAGCTGCTTGCGCAGCCGGAACGTGAGCCCGATCGAGTCGACGACGATCAGCACGATGACGCCGAGCCAGAGCAGCAGCGAGATGTTCTGGATGCCCTGCACCTGGATCACGCTGAGGATCAGGATGATCACGGCGAGCGGCAGGAAGTACTCCGCGATGCAGAAGCGCGAGTCCACGAAATCACGGACGAAGCGCCGCACCGGACCCTTGTCACGGGCCGGCAGATAGCGCTCGTCACCACTGGCGAGCGCCTCGCGCTGCTTGGCCATGTCCACGCGGCGCGCCTCGCGCTGGCGCTTCATGGCCTCCTTGCGGTCGGTCGGCGCTCCACTGGAGGCACGACGGCGCTGCGTTTGGGCATCGCTGCGCTTGGGGGTGGGGCGACCTTTGGGGGCCTGCGGGTCGCGGGGCGTCTTGGAGAGGTCCGCCGTCACCTTGCCGGTGGGGGCCTTCTCTTCCTTGGAGCGGCTACGGAACACAAGGCCCAAGGGTACGGGGTCGATCGCGACGACCCCAGGCCGGCCGGGAACGATCCGGCAACGGCCTGCGTCCCAGCAGTGTGCGAGCGGGGCGATACGGGCGTTGTCAACGGGTTTCCCCGGCCCTCACCCACCCTCACCTACTCCCTGGGCCGGAGCACCGAGCACTGTCAGTCGTCCTTGGGGAGGACCACATCCTTGCTCGAACAGTGCGGTAATAGAGGCAGGGCCCGTACTGTGGGTTCTGTTGGAGTGCTGGAGCCCAGTTAAGTCAGAAGGGGGCGCGCGAAGCCCATGAGCGGTGTCATGAAGCGTATGGGGATGATCTTCCGCGCGAAGGCAAACAAGGCCCTTGACAGGGCCGAGGACCCGCGCGAGACCCTCGATTACTCGTACCAGAAGCAGCTGGAGCTGCTTCAGAAGGTGCGCCGCGGTGTCGCCGATGTGGCGACGTCGCGCAAGCGTCTGGAGCTGCAGCTGAACCAGCTGCAGGGCCAGACCTCGAAGCTGGAGGACCAGGGCCGCAAGGCACTCGCGCTCGGTCGCGAGGACCTGGCCCGCGAGGCGCTGTCGCGCCGAGCCGCCCTCCAGCAGCAGGTCACCGACCTGGAGACGCAGCACACCACGCTGCAGGGTGAGGAGGAGAAACTCACTCTGGCGGCGCAGCGGCTGCAGGCCAAGGTCGACGCCTTCCGTACCAAGAAGGAGACGATCAAGGCCACCTACACAGCGGCACAGGCGCAGACCCGGATCGGGGAGGCCTTCTCGGGCATCTCCGAGGAGATGGGCGATGTCGGCCTGGCGATCCAGCGGGCCGAGGACAAGACCCAGCAGCTCCAGGCGCGCGCGGGCGCGATCGACGAGCTGCTCGCCTCCGGCGCCCTGGACGACCCGACCGGCACGGCGAAGGACGACCTCACCGCCGAGCTGGACCGGATCTCCGGTGGTACGGATGTGGAGCTGGAGCTGCAGCGCATGAAGGCCGAACTGGCCGGCGGCTCCTCCTCGCAGCAGGCCATCGAGGGCGGCCCGCAGGATGCCGCCGAGCAGCAGAAGTCCCAGTCCCCGCACAAGTTCGACAAGAATTAAGGCAGCGTCATGATCGTACGGATCATGGGGGAGGGCCAGGTTCGCCTGGCCGACAGTCATCTCGCCGAGCTCGACGAGCTCGACAACGAACTGCTCGCCGAAATGGAGAGCGGCGACGGCCCCGGCTTCCGCTCGACTCTCCACGCGCTCCTCGCCAGGGTGCGCGAACTCGGTACACCGTGGCCGGACGACTCCCTGGAGCCGTCCGAGCTGATCCTGCCGTCGCCCGAGGCAACCCTCGAAGAGGTGCGCGCCATGCTCAGCGACGACGGTCTGATTCCCGGCTGACAACCGGCAGCTCCAGCACCCGCACCACTGTGCCCCGCCGGACGCGGGGCACAGTCGTGCGTACGGCGGGGCGCCCCGCCGTACGCAGCGGGGCCCGCTTGCCGCCGGCCGGACCGATTCCCGCGCGACACGCCGTAACGTAGCTTGACGTGACCACCCTCGGAACCGGCGTTCTGCGCGTCCGGCACTGGCTGCGCGACCATCCGCTCGCGCTGGACGGAGCACTCGCCCTGGGCGTGCTCGCCTCCATGATCGTCGGCTCGTTCGCTGCTCCCGGCTCGCACAGCGGACCCACCTTCGGCACCCGCACACCGGCCGTGAGCAGCGTGCTCCTGATGGTGCTCGGCGCCCTCGCGCTGGTGTGGCGGCGCCGCCACCCGATGGGCGTACTCGTCGCCACCGGCGGGCTGACGGTCATCGAACTGGTGATGGTGGACCCGCCGTCCCCGGTGGTGATGAGCGTGGTCATCGCGCTGTACACCATCGCCGCCCGCACCGACCGCCCGACCACCTGGCGGGTCGGGCTGCTCACAATGGCCGCGCTCACCGCCGCCGCGATGCTCTTCGGGTCGGCGCCCTGGTACAGCCAGGAGAACTTCGGCGTCTTCGCCTGGACCGGCATGGCGGGCGCCGCCGGCGACGCGGTGCGTTCCCGGCGCGCGTTCGTCGACGCGATCCGGGAGCGCGCCGAACGGGCCGAGCGGACGCGCGAGGAGGAGGCCCGGCGAAGGGTGGCCGAGGAACGGCTGCGGATCGCCCGCGATCTGCACGACGTCGTCGCCCACCACATCGCCCTGGTCAACGTGCAGGCCGGGGTCGCCGCCCACGTCATGGACAAGCGCCCCGACCAGGCCAAGCAGGCGCTCGCCCACGTCCGCGAGGCCAGCCGCTCCGCGCTCAACGAACTCCGGGCCACCGTCGGGCTGCTGCGCCAGTCCGGCGACCCCGAGGCCCCGACCGAACCCGCCCCCGGCCTCGCCGTCCTCGACGAGCTCGTGAAGACCGTGCGGCGGGCCGGGCTGCCCGTCGAGGTGGCCTGCGCGACGGGGCACGGCCGGCCGCTGCCCGCCGCCGTGGACCTGGCCGCGTACCGGGTGATCCAGGAGGCGCTGACCAATGTGCGCAAGCACGCGGGCCCCGGCGCGAAGGCCGAGGTGAGTGTCGTACGGGTCGGGGCCACGGCCGAGGTCATGGTGCTCGACAACGGCCGCGGGAACCCGGGCGGCGACGGTGACGGGGGCGGCCACGGACTGCTCGGCATGCGGGAACGGGTCACGGCCCTGGGCGGCACCCTCACCGCCGGACCCCGTTACGGCGGCGGTTTCCGCGTCCATGCGATCCTGCCCGTCAAGGCCCTCCCGCAGCAGTCGGAGCAACCGGACGTGGTGGGCCGGACGGGGGAGAACGCATGACACCGGCCATCAAGGTCCTGCTCGTCGACGACCAGGCGCTGCTGCGCAGCGCGTTCCGGGTGCTGGTCGACTCGGAGCCCGACATGCAGGTGGTCGGCGAGGCGGCGGACGGCGCGCAGGCGGTGGAACTGGCCCGCTCGACGCGCGCCGACGTGGTGCTGATGGACATCAGGATGCCCGGTACGGACGGGCTCACCGCGACCCGGATGATCAGCGCCGACCCGGATCTCGCGGGCGTGCACGTGGTCATGCTCACCACCTTCGAGGTGGACGAGTACGTGGTGCAGTCGCTGCGGGCCGGCGCCTCGGGCTTCCTGGGCAAGGGCGCGGAACCGGACGAGCTCCTCAACGCCATCCGCATCGCCGCGGGAGGCGAGGCGCTGCTCTCGCCGGCCGCGACCAAGGGGCTGATCGCCACGTTCCTCGCGCAGGGCGGCGGTTCGGACGGCGAGGGGCCGGGTGCGGCGGAGTACTCCGAGCGCCTCGCGGCCCTCACCACGCGGGAGCGGGAGGTGCTGGTCCTGGTCGCGGGCGGGCTCTCCAACGACGAGATCGCCGAGCGCCTGGTGGTCAGCCCGCTCACCGTGAAGACCCATGTGAACAGGGCGATGGCGAAGCTGGGAGCCCGCGACCGGGCCCAATTGGTGGTAATAGCCTACGAATCGGGTCTTGTCCGCCCCAGGGTGGAGTGAGGGTGCAGACGCGGCGTACTCCAGCTGCGGTATGCGCGGGATAAGAAAGCGACCTGGGATTGACGCTTTCGGCTCGCGCGGTAGGAGATCGTATAAGTGGGCCGGGTCTGTCCCCGTGTTACCCGCCCACCTGCCGCGTAAGCCACAGAAGAGAGACCTAACCCATGTCCTGGCTGTCCAGATTCAGCCTCGCGCAAAGGGCCCTGATCGGGCTGATCTCGATCGTCGCGCTCGTATTCGGAGCCATCGCGATCCCGCAGCTCAAGCAGCAGCTCCTGCCCACCATCGAACTCCCGATGGTGTCGGTGCTCGCCCCCTACCAGGGCGCGTCCCCCGATGTGGTCGAGAAGCAGGTCGTCGAACCGCTCGAGAACTCGATCAAGTCCGTCGACGGTGTCACCGGAATCACCTCGACCGCCAGCGAGGGCAACGCCGTCATCATGGCGTCCTTCGACTTCGGCGACGAGGGCACCAAGCAGCTCGTCGCGGACATCCAGCAGGCGGTGAACCGCGCCCGCGTCCAGCTGCCCGACAGCGTTGACCCGCAGGTCATCGCCGGCTCGACGGACGACATCCCGACCGTCGTCCTCGCCGTCACCTCCGGCAAGGACCAGCAGGCGCTCGCCGACCAGCTGGACCGCACCGTCGTCCCCGCACTGGAGGGCATCGACGGCGTCGGCCAGGTGTCCGTCGACGGTGTGCAGGACCTCCAGGTCTCCATCACCCCCGACGACGCGAAGCTCGCGGACGCCGGCCTGAACGCGACCTCACTCTCCCAGGCACTCCAGGCGGGCGGCGCGACCGTCCCGGCGGGTTCCTTCTCCGAGTCCGGCAAGAGCCGCACCGTCCAGGTCGGTGGCGCCTTCACCTCCCTGAAGCAGATCGAGGACCTGCGCGTCACCGGTCAGGACCCGGCGACGGGCAAGCCCGGCGATCCTGTCCGGGTCGGTGACATCGCGACGGTGAAGCAGGAGCCCTCCACCGCGGTCTCCATCACCCGTACGAACGGCAAGCCGAGCCTCGCCGTCATGGCCACGATGGACAAGGACGGCAGCGCCGTCGCCATCTCGGACGCGGTCAAGGACAAGCTCCCGGACCTGCGCAAGGACCTCGGCGCCGGCGCCGAGCTGACCGTCGTGTCCGACCAGGGCCCCGCGGTCTCCAAGGCCATCTCGGGCCTGACCACAGAGGGCGCGCTCGGCCTGCTCTTCGCGGTCATCGTGATCCTGGTCTTCCTGGGCTCGCTCCGCTCGACCCTGGTCACCGCGGTCTCCATCCCGCTCTCCGTGGTCCTCGCGCTGATCGTGCTCTGGACCCGTGACCTCTCGCTCAACATGCTCACCCTGGGCGCGCTGACCATCGCGATCGGCCGGGTCGTCGACGACTCGATCGTCGTACTGGAGAACATCAAGCGCCACCTCGGCTACGGCGAGGAGCGCCAGTCCGCCATCATCACCGCGGTGAAGGAAGTGGCCGGCGCGGTCACCTCCTCGACCCTCACCACGGTCGCGGTCTTCCTGCCGATCGGTCTGGTCGGCGGCATGGTCGGCGAGCTCTTCGGCTCGTTCTCCCTGACCATCACCGCGGCCCTGCTGGCATCCCTGCTGGTCTCGCTGACCGTCGTCCCCGTCCTGTCCTTCTGGTTCCTGCGCGCCCCCGAGGGCAGCGCCGAGGACCCGGGCAAGGCACGTCGCGAGGCCGAGGAGAAGGAAGCCCGCAGCAAGCTCCAGCGGCTCTACGTCCCGGTGCTGCGCTTCGCGACCCGGCGCCGCATCACCAGCATCGTCATCGCCGTCGCCGTGCTGTTCGGTACCTTCGGCATGGTCCCGCTGCTCAAGACCAACTTCTTCGACCAGGGCGAGCAGGAAGTCCTGTCCATCAAGCAGGAGCTCACCCCGGGCACCAGCCTGGCGGCCGCCGACGAGGCGGCCAAGAAGGTCGAGAAGCTCCTCGGCAGCGACGAGGGCGTCAAGGAGTACCAGGTCACCGTCGGTTCGTCCGGCTTCATGGCGGCCTTCGGCGGCAGCTCCGGCGCCAACCAGGCCTCCTACCAGGTCACCCTGAAGGACTCGGCCGACTACGACGCCACCGAGAAGCGCATCGACGAGGCGCTGGGCAAGCTCGACGGCATCGGTGACACCACCATCGCCGCGGGCGACGGCTTCGGCAGCCAGGACCTGAGCGTCGTGGTCAAGTCCGCCGACGGGGACACCCTGCGCAAGGCGTCCGAAGAAGTACGGGCCGAGGTGGCCAAGCTCAAGGACGTCACCGACGTCCAGAGCGACCTGGCACAGAGCATCCCGCGGATCTCGGTCAAGGCCAACGCCAAGGCCGCCGACCACGGCTTCAGCCAGGCCACCCTGGGCGCGGCCGTCGCCGGTGCGGTGCAGGGCACCCAGTCCGGCAAGGCGATCATGGACGACACCGAGCGCGACGTCGTCATCAAGTCCGCCCACCCGGCCACCACGATGGAGGAGCTGAAGAAGCTCCCGCTCGGCGGGGTCAAGCTCGGCACCATCGCCGATGTGAAGCTGGTCCCCGGACCGGTCTCCATGACCAGGATCGACGGCCAGCGCGCCGCGACGATCACCGCCAAGCCCGTCGGTGACAACACCGGCGCGGTCGGCACCTCGCTCCAGAAGAAGATCGACGCCCTGGACCTCCCGGACGGCGCCACCGCCACCATCGGCGGTGTCTCCCAGGACCAGGACGACGCCTTCGTCAAGCTGGGCCTGGCCATGCTGGCGGCCATCGCGATCGTCTTCATGCTGCTGGTCGCGACCTTCCGGTCGCTCGTCCAGCCGCTGATCCTGCTGGTCTCCATCCCGTTCGCGGCGACCGGAGCGATCGGCCTGCTCCTCATCACCGGCACCCCGCTGGGGGTCCCCGCGATGATCGGCATGCTGATGCTCATCGGCATCGTGGTGACCAACGCAATCGTGCTGATCGACCTGATCAACCAGTACCGGACGCAGGGCATGGGCGTCGTCGAGGCGGTCGTCGAGGGTGGACGCCACCGTCTGCGCCCGATCCTGATGACGGCCCTGGCGACCATCTTCGCCCTCCTCCCGATGGCGCTCGGCGTCACCGGCGAGGGCGGCTTCATCTCGCAGCCGCTGGCCGTCGTGGTCATCGGCGGTCTGGTCACCTCGACGCTGCTGACGCTGCTCCTGGTGCCGACGCTGTACGCGATGGTGGAGCTCCGCAAGGAGCGCCGCGCGAAGAAGAAGGCCGACAAGCGCGCCGCGAAGGCGGGCGTGCCGGCTCAGTCCGAGACCGACGAGGTCCGCGAGGCAGAGCCCGCGAAGGCCTGACCGAACGAGAGGGCCCTGTCCCACGCGGGTGCGTGGGACAGGGCCCTCTCGTTTTCTTCCTGGCCGGCTTCGGCGTGCTGCCCGAGCCGTCGTTACTTGAGTGAGGAGACGAACGCGCCCCAGGACGCGGCCTGGACGACGAGTGCCGGGCCGGTGGGGTTCTTGCTGTCGCGTACAGGGACGACGCCGGGGAAGTCGTCGCTGACCTCCACGCATTCGCCGCCGTTCGCGTTGCTGTAGCTGCTGCTGCGCCAGTGGGCGGTGCTCAGCTCGGGGGAGTGGGTCATGGTCGGTAACCTTCCATCGCGGTCCTGATTCGTTCCGCCGACTCGTCCAGCGTGAGGGAGTTGGCCCGCAGCACCTCGTACTGCCGCCGCCACTTCTTCACTGCGGCCGGGTCCTCGTAGAGATGACCGGCCTCGAAGCCCTCCTCGTACGCCACCCAGGTGCCGTCCGGCAGGGTCAGCAGAGTCAGCGCGCCGCCCAGCAGCCGGTGGAGCCCAGCGCTGAACGGCATCACTTGAACCTTACTGTTCGGCGTGTCCACCTGCCCCAGTAGTGAGGCCAGTTGCTCACGCATGCAGGCCGGGCTCCCCAACGGCCGTAGCAGCACACTCTCGTCGATGATCGCCCAGCGGAACGGCGGATCGTCCGACCGCAGCCGTACCTGGCGGGACATTCGCGCTGTGACGCGTTCCTCGACCTGTTCGGAGCTGAGGTCATCCCGGCAGCGGAGTAACTCCCGCGCGTACTCCTCGGTCTGCAACAGCCCCGGCAGCGCCTGCGCCCCGTACTGCTCTATCACTTCGGCACGGAACTCGAAGTCCATGTACCGCTTGTACTGGTCGGGATGGATCTCGCGCCGGGCGAGCTCGTAGAGCCCGTGGAAGTGGTCGTCCGTCCCGAAGGCCATGTCCAGCCGGTTGGGGATGTCCGGTGGTGGCATCAGGTCGGCCGTCTCGATCCTGGCCAGCGCGCTCTTGCTGGAGTTCACGATGTCCGCGAGCTGCACGAGCGACAGACCCGCCCGCTCGCGGTGGCGGCGCTGCTCGGAACCGAAGTAGTGGCGGGCGGACAGATAGGGGGTCAGGGGCTGGGGTTTGAACGTCACGGTGCGTGCCTTTCGTGCGTTCCGTTCCCAAGGACGGGACAGCGGCGCCCTGTTGGCGTGAGGTTCCCCAGGGCGACGATTGCGGCACACACCGTAACCGTCCTCTCGTGCGGCGCACCAGAGGGCCTTCTCCGAAGGTGGCGATCGACATGATGTTCGATGCGAAGGGCCAGGCCCTGCGACTGCTCCCGTGGACCAACGACCAGGGCGGGCCGTGCTGGCTCAGCACGGCGAGCCCCGGCGGCCCCGTCTCCCGGCTGGCCGACGAGATCGAGGCCGACCTGATCGCCTCGGCCGAATACGTACTAGATGAGGCCCGTGAGGTGCTCGCGGAGACCGTGGTGGGAGAGCGGGAGCTACGGTTCGCGGGCGTCCGGCTCGCCGAGTCGCTGGGGGACACCCTGCGGATCGCGGCGAGCCGGGGCGGGCGGTTGGCGAACGGTGAGGGCGCCGGCTGACGGGGCGAGCCGGGCCGGGTGGTACGCGTCAGGCGGCCCCGATTCCGCTGAGGGCCTGGACGATCCGGAGCCATGTCTCGCCGTGCGGGTGGGCGTGGCGGACGCTGAGGGCGCAGATCTCCCTCAGCAGCCGCACCCGGATCTCCTCCCGTGCCCGGGGCAGGAGCGTGGCCAGATCCTCCGGCTCGACGCCCTCGACCGCCCCGGAGAGCACCATGCCCGCCTGGGCGTGGGTGAGGGAGGACAGCTTGTCGTCGAAGACCTGCCCCTCCACGGCCGCCGCGTGCATCAGCGCGTTGCCGTCCCCGGCCGCCAACGCGCGTTCCACGTAGGCCTGGAGGGCGCCGCGGTCCTCGACGAGGCGGTACGCGGCGTCCAGTCCCTCGGTGCGGGCGACATCGAGGACGGCGACGTGCGCGAGCGGGGTGGCCTCGGACGGCTGGGCGCGGAGGATGCGGGGGTGGTCCTGGAGGAACGCCCGTGACTCCGCCCAGTCGGCGCAGTCCACCCACTCCGCCAGCTGCTCCGCGAGGATCAGCGGATCGTACGCGGCGGTCACGCCGTGGACGAGGACGGCCTCGCGGAGCGCGGCATGTTGCTGAGCGGTGGGGGCATCCAGGAGCGCCAGTTCTTCGAGAGCTTTCGCTGTCTCCTCGCCGCCGAGCACTTCCGCGTTCCGGGACCAGACATCGCGTGACTCGGGCCAGGTGGCCGCGAACATCCAGGAACTGACGAGGGCCAGAGTCTCCGGCGACAGGTCGAGCCAGGCCGGTGCGGGGGCGAGGGTCGCCTCTTCCCACACCGTGCGTACGGTCTCGGCGTCACTGAAGGCGCGAAGTGCCCGCCGGGCCCGTACGGTCACGATGTCCGCGCCGTCGTCCGGCGCGGATTCCCCGTCGAGAAGGGCCACGAGTTCGCGTACGCCGGTCGAGGCCTGGGGATCGGGACAGTCCAGCAGGAAGATGCTCCGCTCGACACGCAGGCGCCGGGCGGTCGCGGGGTGGGCGGAGGCGAACTCCGCCACGGCCTCGTCGAATTGCCGGATCGCGGACGCGTGTTCGTCGGTGCGGACGAGTGCCTGGGCCAGGTTGGCGAGAGCGGAGACCAGGTCCCCTTCGAAGGCACCGGGGTTCTCCAGCGCCAGCGTTCGGTAGGCGACGACCGCCTCCTCCGCCGCGCTCACGGCTCCTTCGGCGTCCTGGTTCCGCCCCAGGTGCTTGCTGTAATTCTGGAGGGCGAGGGCCAGATCGGGAAGGTGGGCGCTGCTGAGTTCGTCGACGAGTCCACGCAGGAGACGGACGCCCTCCTCGGCCGGCACGAGGGCTTCCTCCGGGGTGCCGGTGCCGGCGAGGCTCTGTGCCAGATTGCCGAGTGCGCACGCGAGGGCGAAGCGGAAGGCTGGCTGCCGTTCGGCGAGTTCACGGTGGAGAGCGACACTTTCCTCCGAGGCTCGCAGTCCCGCAGCCGGGTCTCCGGCCCTGTTCAGGGAAGCGGCCAGATTGGTGAGTGACGTCGCCAGATCCTGCCGGTAGACGGCGGGCTGTTGTGCGGCGAGTGCGCGGCGGATGGCGACGGCTTCCCGGCCCGATGCGAGCGCCCCGGAAACGTCGCCCAGGGTCAGGCGGTGGTTGCCGAGGTTGTTGAGGGCCGTGGCGAACTCCGGGAGGAAGGCGCTCGGATCCTCGGCGGCGAGGCGCCGGTAGATGCCGGTCGCCTCCTCGGCGTGGAGCAGGGCTGTCCCGGAGTCACCGGCGGAGACGAGGTGCATCGCGAGGTTGCCGAGCATCGCGGCAAGGCCCGGGAGGGACGCTGTCGGCCGGCTCTGAGTCAGTTCGCGCTGGATGCGTACGGCCTCGCGGGCGAACAGCACCGCTGTCGCCCGGTCTCCCGCCGCGGCCGTCTTGTTGGCCAAGGAGGTCAGGGACCGGGCGAGCTCCGGCTGGAAGGCGTCCGGGTGCCGCGAAGCGAGCTCGGCGTACATGCGCGCGGCATCCTGCGCCGGAGTGAGCGCGCCCTCGTGGTCCCCGGTGGCGGAGAACCTGTCCGCCAGGTTGTCGAGGGCGCGTGCCAGCTCCGGCTGGAAGGCGGCCGGATGACGTGCGACGAGTTCCCGGCAGATCTCCACCGCCTCCCGCGCGGGCGCGAGGCAGCCCGCGAGGTCACCGACGTCCTCGCGGTGCACGGACAGATTGGTCAGGGAGCCGGCCAGGGCGGACCGCAGGACGGTGGGGTGGCGTTCGGCCACCCTCCGGTTGGCCCGGACCGCTGCCTCCGCGTGAGGAAGCGCCTCCGCGTGGCTCTTGATGACCTTGAGGCTGCTGGCCAGATTGGTCAGCGCGTTGGCCAGAGGGGGCAGGAACTCACCGGGGTGCGACGCGGCGAGCTCCAGGTGGATGTCCACCGCCTCCTGCGCGGCCGGTACGGCGGCCCGGCGTTCCCCGACGGTTGCGAGATGCACAGCCAGGTTGTTCAGCGCGACGGCGAGGCCGGGGCGGAACGCCGTGGGAGTCCGTGCGGCGAGCTGCCGGTAGATGGCGACGGATTCCCGCGTGAGTGCGAGTGCCCCCTCGCGGTCACCGATGTCGTGGACGCGCCGGCCGAGGGAGCCGAGGGCGAGAGCCAGGTCGGGGAGGGACGCGCTTCCTCCCGCGTCGGCGAGATCCCGTTGGAGCTCGACCGCTTCGCGCGCCGGCGGCAGCGCCCCCTCACGGTCGCCGGTGTCGGCGTACCGGTTGGCGACGTTGACGAGCGTGCGTACCAGCGCCGTCCTGAAGGCCCCGGGAGAGGCCTGGTCCAACTCCCTGTACAGGGTGAGCGCCTCCCGCGCCGCGCCCAGCGCACCGTCGGGGTCCCCCTCCGCCGCGAGCCGCCGGGAGAAGCCGTGCAACGCCTGGGCGAGGAACGGCGTCGCGCTCGGTCCGCCCCGCACCACCAGCCCCCGCAGCATCCCGACCCCCGGTGCGCCCGCCCGCGCCGCGTGCCGCGCCAGTGCCCGCACCACGTACGGATCGACCGTACCCAGGTCGCCGCCCAACGCCCGCCGCTCCACGTGCGCGATCAGCGCGGCCAACGCCACCTCTCCGGCCTCGGCGCCCCCCGGCCCCTCCCGGCCCGCGAGATGTGTCACGAACTCGCGGTGGTACAGCCGGTACACCGCCTGCCCGTCCTCCACGTCCTCCACGATGTAGCGGCCGTACGCGGACAGCAGCCAGTCCACGTCCTCCTCGTCGTACGACGCGTCATCGCCGCCCAGCGCCCCGGCGACCTCCTCCCACACGCCCCCGGCGGGCATCCCACGCCCCACTGTCCACGCCAGCGCGGTCAGCAGGTCCCGGGCGGCGGACGGCAGTTCGGTGCCGTCCGCCCGTACCCGTACCGGCCCAGCCAGCAGGTCCCCCTCGAACGCGGCCTCGATGGAGCCGGGCAGACCGGACAGCCACTGGTCCTCGTCGGCACCACCGGACGCCCCCGCCAGCAGCGAGCCCGTCACCAGCCGCGCGAAGAGGAACGCACCACCCACCTTCGTGGCGCGGGCCGCTACCGCCCCGCCCGCCTCCCGCGCCCGGCCCTCCGGCACACCGGCCGCCACGCACCGGCGGAACACGTACTCGGCGATGTCCTCCTGCGTGTGCGGTTCCCGCTCCAGATCCGCCGTGGTGACACCCGCACCGATCAGCCGGGCCAGGGCGTCCGGCAGGGTCTCGTCACCCCGCCCGTCCTCCTCGACATGGCTGCGGAACGCGCGGTCGCGGGAGCCGAGCAGGACCGGGCTCGTGCGGCTCAGCGGGAAGACCAGGTCCTCGATCATGGCGCGGAGGTGCTCGGCCGGTACCTCGTCCAGCCCGTCGAGCACCAGCACCGGCTGCGGGGACAACTCGCGGAGCTCGCCCCGGAAGTCGTCGGCGTTGCGGGGTTCCGGCAGTCCGAGCTGCCGGGCCAGCTCCGAGGCAGCCTGGAGCGGGCTCAGGCCCCGCAGATGTACGGAGGCGAGGGAGGAGCGGCCGGGGCGCGGGCCCGGGTCCGGGTCGTCCTCGCACAGGCCCCCGTGCGCCTCGGTCTCCGCGCGCCGCACGGGATCGGAGAGCGTCGCGATCCGGCCCAGCACGGCCGACTTGCCGCAGCCCGCCGGGCCGGTCACCAGGAAGAGCCCGGCCGTGTCCGCCTCCAGCCAGGTGGTGATCCGGCCCAGCACCTCCCTGCGGCCCGTGAAGAACCAGCCCTCCTCGCGGTAGCCGGCCCCGCGCGCCGCGAGCACCAGGTGCTCCACCAGCCGGGCGGGGGCCCTGGGTACATGGCGCGGGTTCGGGAAGACCGGCCGCCCGGTGCCGAGGGCGGCGGGCACCGGTGTCTGGCCCTCGCCGCGCCACCGCTCACCGAGCGCGGCCAGCAGGTCCGGGCCGCTGACCAGCTCGTTGTGGGCGCTCCAGGCCGAGCGGTACTCGGGGGTGGCGGGGCCGGCCCTGAGCACCTCGGCCAACGCGGTGAGGAGCGGGCCGCTGCCGTCCGACGTCTCGTCGCGCCGGCAGGCCGCCATGATGCCGAACCACTTGGCCCGGCCGGGCGGTGCGGAGGTGGTCGCCCAGCGCCGCAGGGTCTTCTCCAGGCCCCGGCCCACCGCGTCGCCCGCGTGGCAGGTGTCGATGATCACCAGGATCTGGTCGGCGCCCGACGCCACCGCGTCATTGACCAGCGTCTCGGCCGAGATGCCCCGCCTGAAGGCGCGTGCGTCACGCGTCACCTGCTCGACGTCGAGATCCAGGTCGCAGAGCGCGAGGCGCAGTTCGTCGTCGATCAGTACGCCGTGCCCCGACCAGACGATGATCGCGGGCTTTGCCGCCCCCGTCTTCTGCCACCCCTCGCTCCAGGCGGTGAAGGACTCGTCGAAGACCGCCCAGGACGGGTTCCCGCCGCCCACCACGTGGGCCGCGATCCCCAGCCCCTCCAGCAGTGCGGCGACCCCCTCCATCTGGGCCACCGCCCCGGTCAGCCGGGGGAAGCTCCGCTGGTCGGCGTACTCCTCGCACACCACGCACAAGGCCGTCCCCACCGGCTCGTTTCCCGCCACGCCCGTCACGCTCAACTCACTCGCCATGCCCGCCATGCCCGTCACGCTCGACCCACCAGACTCATTCGCCACACCAGACTCACCCGTCGCACCCGGCTCACGCACCATTGCCCGCCCCGCTCTCCGCCACCAGAACCAACGCGGTCATCACGACGTGACCCGCGTTTCCCGTACTCACCCGCACCCGGTGCGGCCCCGCCGACAGCCCGGTCAGGCGTGCCACGTACCGGCCCCCGCCCAGGTTGTCCAGCGTCCGCACCGGTCTGCCCTCGGCCGCCGCGAAGACGGCCACCCGGTCGTGGCCCGGTATGTGCGGCGGGACCGTGGCCCGTAGTTCGTACACCTCACCCCTGGTGATCGCGTCCGGGGCGTCCACCACCAGCGGGATGTCCGGGGCCTCCGGGCCCCGGTGGAACGGCGGGTCCGGGGTGAGCCAGTTGTGGAGGGCCTGGCGCAGCGCTGTGTTGTTCTGGAGCGAGCCGTGCCTCTCCCAGGGCGTGTACGCGGGTCTCCCCGCCGCCCCCGCATGGGCGCTGGAGAGCAGGGGAACCCGGCCGTCGCCGCCCTCGTCGGTCCCGTTGATCGTGAGCAGCCCGGTCAGCCTCTCGCCCCGGACCTCGGCGGTGGTCGGGGTCGGCTGGCGCACCCCGCTGATCGGCAGGTAATCCACTCCGTACGCCGTTCCCGCCCCGGACTCGCGCAGCGCCTCGTGGAAGCGGGCGGCGTCCTTGAGCAGTGCCGCGTCGGCCCCGGGCAGGCCGGTCACCTCGCGGGCGTACCGCAGCGGCTCACCCGGCGCGGTGATCAGGGCGGCGTAGTCGGGGACGAGCTGGTGGAGGGACGGCAGGCTCCGGGCGAACGCGGTGAGGCCGAAGCAGGCCGGGCCCGCTCCGTTGACCAGATGCAGCAGGGCGTCCAGGGAACCCCGGTACGGCGTTCCGAGTGTGATCACGCGGCGCGTCGTCTCCGCGCCGCCGCCCCGTTCCACGTAGTGGCGGGCGACCAGCCCGCCCATCGAGTGACAGACGAAGACGACCCGGGCCCCGGCCCGCTCCGGTGCCGAGGCCCGCCAGCGGCCGAGCTCCTGCGCCACCCGCTCGGCCAGCCGGCCCGCGTTGTACCGGCAGGAGAGCCGCCAGTCGTAGGCGAAGGCGATCAGGTTGGCGGGGGCGTCGGCCTCGTCCGTCACTCTCCGGCGGCGCAGCGTGAAGTGGCGCTCCAGCCAGTCCAGGAGGCTGTCGTAGCCGTCCACGAGCGTCCCGATGCCCAGCAGCCCGTGCAGGTCGCGCACCGGGCCGAGCGGGCGCACACCGTCGCCCGGGTGCCCGTCGCCCAGGTCCGGGGGGAGCGCCAGGCCCTTGACGGACCGGCCGAACGTACGGATCCCGCGCAGGAGGGCCCGGCCCGAGAGGCCCCAGACCTCGTGCCCGTCCGCGTCCGCCAGCCGGCTGCCGAGAATGCCCGGGACGACGACGACCAGGTCGTCCACCCGGCTGCGAGAAGTCATGTGGCGCCGTACCCCCGTGAAATGTGCGCTGCGGTGAGTAGCAGCGTAATTACGGTACGGACATCCTGGGGGCCATATGGGGGAAATCGGCCGGCCGCCGCTGCCCGTGCGAAAGGCCCCGGAGAAGCGCCCGAAGGCGCCCCCGGGGCCTTTCGCGGCCGGGGCTACGGCGACTCTCGCGCCGGGGCTACGGAAGCTTTCGCGCCGGGGCTACGGGAGCGCCAGCATCCGTTCCAGCGCGAGCCTGGCGTACTTCTCCGTCTCCGGGTCGACCTCGATCCGGTTCACGAGGTTGCCCTCGGCCAGTGACTCCAGCGTCCACACCAGGTGCGGCAGGTCGATCCGGTTCATCGTCGAGCAGAAGCACACCGTCTTGTCGAGGAAGACGACCTCCTTGTCCTCGGCGGCGAAACGGTTCGCCAGCCGGCGGACCAGGTTCAGTTCGGTGCCGATCGCCCACTTGGAGCCGGCCGGGGCCGCCTCCAGGGCCTTGATGATGTACTCCGTCGAGCCGACGTAGTCCGCCGCCTCCACGACCTCGTGCTTGCACTCCGGGTGCACCAGCACGTTGACGCCGGGTATCCGCGCGCGGACGTCGTTGACGGACTCCACCGAGAAGCGCCCGTGCACCGAGCAGTGCCCGCGCCACAGGATCATCTTCGCGTCGCGCAACTCCTCGGCGGTCAGGCCGCCGTTGGGCTTGTGCGGGTTGTAGAGGACGCAGTCCTCCAGGGTCATCCCCATGTCCCGTACGGCGGTGTTCCGGCCCAGGTGCTGGTCGGGGAGGAAGAGCACCTTCTCACCCTGCTCGAAGGCCCACTCCAGCGCCCGCTTCGCATTGGACGAGGTGCAGATCGTGCCGCCGTGGTGGCCCGTGAAGGCCTTGATGTCGGCGGAGGAGTTCATGTACGAGACGGGCACGACCTGCTCGGCCACCCCGGCGTCGGTCAGTACGTCCCAGCACTCGGCGACCTGTTCGGCGGTGGCCATGTCGGCCATCGAGCAGCCCGCCGCCAGGTCCGGCAGCACGACCTTCTGGGCGTCGGTGGTCAGGATGTCCGCGGACTCGGCCATGAAGTGCACACCGCAGAAGACGATGTACTCGGCCTCCGGACGCGCCGCGGCGTCGCGCGCCAGCTTGAACGAGTCACCGGTGACGTCCGCGAACTGGATGACCTCGTCGCGCTGGTAGTGGTGCCCGAGGACGAAGACCTTCTCGCCCAGCTTCTCCTTGGCCGCGCGGGCGCGCTCCACCAGGTCCGGGTCGGACGGGGAGGGCAGGTCGCCGGGGCATTCGACGCCGCGCTCGCTCCTGGGGTCGGCGTCGCGGCCGAGCAGGAGCAGGGCGAGGGGCGACGGCTGGACGTCGAGTTCCTGGACGGGGTGGGCCGTGGTCACGTCACGCACCCTTTCTTCTCTGCGAGGAGCTTCTCTACGAGGAGCCTTTTCGTCGAATTGACGTTATCTATCATAACCGCTTCACGTCACTTTGACGATGCCGATAACGTCAATGTGACGCACCCGCCCGGGGGCCGGTGTGCGAGCATGAATGGAACAGGCAAGCGCGCGGCCCGGAATGAATCCGCGGTTCCGGCGGTTGCAACGTCGGCAAGCAGACTCCGAACAACCCGGGAGAGAAGCAGATGTCCGTATCGGACGAGACCACCACCGTGAGCGACGGCATCCTCCTGTCCGACGCCGCCGCAGCCAAGGTCAAGGGCCTGCTGGAGCAGGAAGGCCGTGACGATCTGGCGCTGCGCGTCGCCGTCCAGCCCGGCGGCTGCTCGGGCCTGCGCTACCAGCTCTTCTTCGACGAGCGCTCGCTCGACGGCGATGTCGTGAAGGACTTCGGCGGCGTCAAGGTCGTCACCGACCGGATGAGCGCCCCGTACCTGGGCGGCGCCTCCGTCGACTTCGTCGACACCATCGAGAAGCAGGGCTTCACGATCGACAACCCGAACGCGTCGGGTTCCTGCGCCTGCGGTGACTCCTTCAGCTAGAGCGCGTATGCGACAGCGGTACGGCGGCGTCGGACAGGAGGATGCCGTCGCTCACGGTGGTGGTCTCGTCCGATACGGACATCTGCTTCTCTCCCGGG
>NZ_JBFAJY010000050.1:42993-57458 GCF_040655445.1 Streptomyces sp. NPDC050423 | reverse complement strand
GGGCCGCGCTCCCCGACCCCGGGCCCACCGGGGAACCTGCGGCCCACCGCACTGCGCGCACCCCGCGCGAGCCCCGTACCCCTCGGCCGAGGGGTACGGGGGCTCCGTGCGGCCGGGCCGCCGGGCGCTGCGCGCGATGTCGGTGCTCATCCGTAGACTGGCCCTGTGAGTGAGCCCCGCCCTTCCGACCGGCACGACGCGTCCGACTCCGACGAGACCTTCGCGGAGATCGTCGACGAAGCGACCCAGCGCGACCCCGACCTGGCGGTGATCGAGGCCGGGAGCCGGACGCTGCGCGCCGCCTCCGGGCCGCCCCAGGCCGACGAGGTCCCCGCCCGCCCTTCCGATCCGGAGGTGGACAGGGCGCTGCGCGCGGTGGAGCGGGAGCTCGCCGGGCGCTGGGGGGAGACCAAGCTGGAGCCGTCCGTGACGCGCATCGCCGCCCTGATGGACGTGCTCGGTGACCCGCAGCGCGCGTACCCCTCCATCCACATCACCGGTACCAACGGCAAGACGAGCACGGCCCGCATGATCGAGGGCCTGCTCGGCGCGTTCGACCTGCGTACCGGCCGTTACACCTCGCCGCACGTCCAGTCGATCACCGAGCGGATCAGCCTGGACGGCGCCCCGATGGACGCCGAGCGGTTCGTCGAGGCGTACCAGGACATCAAGCCGTACATCGAGATGGTCGACGCGCAGCAGCCCTACCGGCTCTCCTTCTTCGAGGTGCTCACCGGCATGGCGTACGCGGCGTTCGCCGACGCGCCGGTCGATGTCGCCGTCGTCGAGGTCGGCATGGGCGGCAGCTGGGACGCGACCAACGTCATCGACTCCACGGTCGCGGTCGTCACCCCGATCTCCCTGGACCACACCGACCGGCTGGGCTCCACGCCCGGCGAGATCGCGGCGGAGAAGGCCGGGATCATCAAGCAGGGTGCGACGGTCATCCTGGCCCAGCAGCCGGTCGACGCCGCTCAGGTGATGCTGAAGAAGGCCGTCGCGGCCGACGCCACGGTGGCCCGCGAGGGCATGGAGTTCGGCGTCGTCTCCCGAGAGGTCGCGGTCGGCGGGCAGCTGCTGACGCTGCGCGGTCTCGGCGGCGAGTACGACAACGTCTTCCTCCCGCTGTACGGCGCCCACCAGGCGCACAACGCCGTGGTGGCGCTCTGTGCCGTCGAGGCGTTCTTCGGGATCGGCGCCGAGCAGGCCGGATCGCTCGACGCCGACATCATCCGCAAGGCCTTCGCCGCGGTGCTCTCGCCCGGCCGTCTCGAAGTCGTCCGCTCCAGCCCGACCGTCGTCCTGGACGCCGCCCACAACCCGGCCGGCGCCCGCGCCGCCGCCGAGGGGCTCTCCGAGGCGTTCGGCTTCTCCCGGCTGATCGGTGTGGTCGGTGCCAGCGGCGACAAGGACGTCCGGGGGCTCCTGGAGGCCTTCGAGCCGATCTTCGCCGAGGTCGTCATCACCCAGAACTCCAGCGGCCGCGCGATGGACGCGGACGCCCTGGCCACCGTCGCCGTCGAGGTCTTCGGCAACGAGCGGGTCCAGGTCGAACCCCGTCTCGACGACGCGCTGGAGGCGGCGATCACCCTCGCCGAGGAAGAGGACGAGTACGCGGGCGCCGGGGTGCTGGTGACCGGATCCGTGATCACGGTCGGCGAGGCCCGGCTGCTTCTGGGAAGGAGCTGACCCACGTGCGTACGCTCTGTGCATCGACCCTGATCGGCGAGTTCTTCGTGATCGGCTTCGCCGGCCTCGTCGCGATGAAGTCCGACGACCTGTCGTCCGCGACGGTGTGGACGGTCTGCGGCATCGGCATGCTGCTCTCCGTGCTGCTCTGCGGGGTGATCACCCGCCCCGGCGGCGTGCAGCTCGGCTGGGCGTTCCAGATCGCGCTGGTCGCCAGTGGCTTCGTGGTGCCGACGATGTTCATCCTCGGCCTGGTCTTCGGTGGCCTGTGGTGGGCCTCGGTGCACTACGGCCGCAAGATCGACGAGGCGAAGGCCCGCTGGGCCGAGCAGGAGGCGGCGCAGGCCCCCGCCGCGGGCTGACCCGGCGCGCGGCCGGTGCACGCCCCTTGCCCGGCGGGCAAACCCGGCCGCCGGGCCGTCATCGTGCCCCTGTAATCTCGCTTCACCGCACCCGTATGCCTGCAAGGAGCCGCACATGACTCAGCGCACCCTCGTTCTTCTCAAGCCCGACGCCGTCCGTCGCGGTCTGGTCGGCGAGATCGTCGGCCGCATCGAGCGCAAGGCCGGCTGGAAGATCACGGCGCTGGAGCTGCGTACCCTCGACCGGGCGACGCTGGAGCAGCACTATGCCGAGCACGTCGGCCGCCCGTTCTACGAGCCGCTCGTCGAGTTCATGCAGTCCGGTCCGATTGTCGCCCTGGTGGCCGAGGGCGAGCGGGTGATCGAGGGCGTCCGTGCCCTGGCCGGCCCCACCGACCCGATCGCCGCCGCGCCCGGATCGATCCGTGGCGACCTCGGCACGATCACCCGGGAGAACCTCATCCACGCCTCGGACTCCGAGGAGTCCGCAGAGCGGGAACTGAAGCTGTTCTTTCCGGGACTTTCCTGACCTCCGCTCCGCCAAACAGCGCTCATGACCTGGGGCGACCGAAGTAATTCGGTCGCCCTTCGGCATAGGGTCACCGATCGCGGGAACGCATCCCCCCGACGTAACGTCACCATGAGTGGGACGGCCACCCGTTCTGCTCAACAAGGCGAAGGACCCTCGCGCTGTGTCGGTGTATCCGGCACTACGATGGAAGCTTCCACGCCCGCAGCGCTCATCTCGCCTACCAAATCAAGCCATCACCGCTTTCACTTGGGAAGGCCCGACGCATCCTCATGGGGAACAAGGGGAACTCAATGTCGTTCATCGGCCGTGACATGGCTATCGACCTCGGGACTGCCAACACGCTGGTGTACGTCAGGGGGCGCGGCATCGTTCTGAACGAGCCGTCCGTCGTGGCCATCAACACCAACACCGGCGGCATCCTGGCGGTCGGTGCCGAGGCCAAGAAGATGATCGGCCGCACACCGGGCAACATCGTTGCCGTGCGGCCGCTGAAGGACGGCGTGATCGCCGACTTCGAGATCACGGAGCGGATGCTCCGCTACTTCATCCTGAAGATCCACAAGCGCCGCTACCTGGCCCGCCCGCGGGTCGTCGTCTGTGTGCCCTCCGGTATCACCGGGGTCGAGCGACGCGCCGTCATCGAGGCGTCGACGCAGGCCGGTGCCCGCCAGGTGCACATCATCGAGGAGCCCATGGCGGCGGCCATCGGCTCCGGTCTGCCGGTCCACGAGGCCACCGGCAACATGGTCGTCGACATCGGTGGCGGCACCACCGAGGTCGCGGTCATCTCGCTCGGCGGCATCGTCACCGCCCAGTCGATCCGGGTCGCCGGTGACGAGCTGGACAACGCGATCATCCAGCACATCAAGAAGGAGTACTCGCTCCTCCTCGGTGAGCGCTCCGCCGAACAGATCAAGATCACCATCGGTTCGGCGTTCGAGCTGGAGAAGGACGAGCACACCGAGATCCGTGGCCGCGACCTCGTCTCGGGCCTGCCCAAGACCGTGGTCATCTCCGCGACCGAGGTCCGCAAGGCGATCGAGGAGCCGGTCAACGCGATCGTCGACGCGGTCAAGACGACGCTCGACAAGTGCCCGCCGGAGCTCTCCGGCGATGTCATGGACCGCGGCATCGTCCTCACCGGCGGCGGCGCGCTGCTGCGCGGACTGGACGAGCGGCTCCGTCACGAGACGGGCATGCCGATCCACATCGCCGAGGACCCGCTGGACTCCGTCGCGCTCGGATCGGGCAAGTGCGTCGAGGAGTTCGAGGCGCTCCAGCAGGTGCTGGACGCCCAGCCCCGACGGTAGGAACTCCACGGCCCTCCGCGCGGACGCCGCCGCTCCGCGCGGAGGATCGTTGATATACAGGCACGAATATTCCTACGAGGAAGGCACGGCCGCCGCACGTGAGGGACACACGAGAGAGCCGGCTGCTCCTGGTGCTGCTGATCGCCATCGCATTCGCACTGATCACGGTGGATATCCGCGGTGGGGAGGAGTCGCCGGTCGACGGCGCCCGGCAGGCCGCCTCCACGGTCTTCGGACCGGTTGAGAACGGCGTCGCGGCAGCCGTCGACCCGGTGGGCAACGCCATAGGGGCGGTACGCGCCTCCGGTGACCGGCACGACAAGATCGCCGCACTGGAGCAGCAGAACGCCGCGCTGAAGGCCAAGCTCGGCAGCGACGACCAGAACCGCAGCCGGGTCCGCGAGCTCGACAAGATGCTGAAGAAGTCGGCCGCCGGACAGTACGGCATCAAGGCCGCCGAGGTCATCGCCATAGGAGCGGCCCAGGGCTTCTCCTGGACGGTCACCATCGACGCGGGTTCCAGGGACGGTCTCAAGCGCGACATGACCGTCCTCAACGGCGACGGACTCGTGGGCAGGGTCACCACCGTCGGCCCGGACACCGCGACGGTGCTCCTCGCCAACGACCCCGACTTCACCGTCGGCACCCGGATGGAGTCCACCGACGAACTCGGCTTCGCCACCGGCCAGGGCTCACGCCCGCTGGCCGTCCAGTTCCTGAACGGCAAGGCCAAGGTCAAGAAGGGCGACCGGCTCGTCACGTTCGGGTCCAGCAAGGACAAGCCGTTCGTGCCCGGAGTCCCGGTCGGCGAGGTCGTCCGCGTCGACCCGTCCGGCGGCGACCTGACCCGTACGGTCTACGTCCGCCCGTACGTCGGCTTCACCAAGCTCGACATCGTCGGCATCGTGGTCCAGGCCCCGCGCGAGGACCCCCGCGACATGGTCCTGCCGAAGAAGCCGGCCAAGCCCGCGAAGCCGAAGCCCACCCCGACCGTCACCGTCACCATCTCGCCCAACGGCGACATCGTGGACACCGGCGGCAACGTCGTCGGGAACATCCACGAGAGCGCGAACCCCAGCGGCGGCCCGAGCCCGAACCCCAGCGGGAACGCCACACCGAACGCCGACAACGCGGTAAACGAACAGAGGTAGAGCTGATCCCCATGCGCGTCAACCGGACTCTGCTCTCCATCGCCCTGGTCGTGATCGCACTCGTCGTCCAGGTCTCCGTACTCGCCCGGCTCCAGCTGCCCGGCGCGGTGCCCGATCTGCTCCTCATGGTCGTCGTCGGACTGGCCCTCGTCTACGGACACGTCAGCGGCGCCCTCATCGGCTTCGGCGCGGGGCTGCTCGCGGACCTCGCACCACCGGCGGACCACGCGGCCGGACGGTACGCGCTGGTCCTCTGCGTCATCGGCTACCTCGCCGGACTGGCCAAGCCGGACAACGGCCAGCTCAGGTCGGCCTTCATGCCGATGGCCGTGGTCGTCGCGGCGGCGATCGGATCGACCCTGCTGTACGCGGGTGTCGGCGCGCTCGTCGGCGACACGGCCGCCCGCCACGTGGGCCTGGGCAGCCTGCTGTTCACCGCGGCCGTCTACGACCTGCTTCTCGCACCGTTCACCGTGCCCCTGATCATGGCGATGGCCAGACGCACGGTGAACGACCCGCTCACCGAGTCCTCCTCCGGCGGCAAGGACGCCACGGCGGGCTGGCTCGCGGCGGGCACCGGCCTGCGGATCGGCAGCCAGCGCGGCGGACTGCGCGTCAAGGCCGCCCGGAACCGGGCAGCACGCGCCGGACGGATCAAGGGAGTCAAGCGACTGTGAGGCTGCATTTCCCGGGGGCCGCCCACCGGGCCCCCTGCCCGACCACCACCGGGGGCGCCCCGTGACCAACATCCCCGAGACGGGCCGGACCCAGCGCGTCCAGATCCGCCTCGTCGTCATCCAGGTCCTCGTCTTCTCCCTGCTGCTCACCCTCGGCGGCCGCCTCTGGTACCTCCAGATCCGCAACGGCCAGGAGTACTCCGACGAGGCGAAGAACAACCACGTCCAGCAGGTCGTCCAGCCGGCTGCCCGCGGCTCCATCCTCGACGCCCGCGGCGTACCCCTTGCCGACAATGAGACCCGGCTCGTCGTCTCCGCCAGCCGCACCGAGCTGCTGAAGATGCACGACGACGGCAAGGGTGTGCTGACCCGGCTCGCCGACGTGCTCGGCATGAAGCCCAAGGACGTCATCGACAAGGTCCGGCTCTGCGACGCGAAGACCCCGCAGCCCTGCTGGAACGGATCGCCCTACCAGCCGATCCCGGTCACCGACGAGGCCACCACCCAGCAGGCCCTCCAGATCCGCGAACGAGCCGAGGACTTCCCCGGCATCACCGCCGAACCCACCGCCGTACGCCGCTACGCCGCACCCGGCAAGGCCAACAGCGCCCAGGTCCTCGGCTACCTCTCGCCCGTCACCGACGACGAGATCACCAAGGCCCAGGACAGCGACTCGCCGTACCTGCGCTCCGACCAGGTCGGCCGGTCCGGCCTGGAGCGCACGTACGACAAGGAGCTGCGCGGCAAGGCGGGCGTCACCCGCTACGAGGTCGACAACCTCGGCCGGGTCATCGGCCAGGCGAAGAACGACAAGGCGGAGCCCGGCTCCAGCGTCGTCACCTCCATCGACGCCCGGGTCCAGGCCGTCGCCGAGTACGAGCTCAACCAGGCCATGAAGACGGCCCGCACCGAGTTCGACGCCAACACCGGCGAGAACTACAAGGCCGACTCCGGCGCCGTCGTCGTCATGGAGGCCAAGACCGGCCGGGTCGTCTCGATGGCCTCACTGCCCAATTACGACCCCAACGCCTGGGTCGGCGGCATCTCCGGCAAGGACTACGCCAAGCTCACCGGCAAGAACTCCAACTTCCCGCTGCTGAACCGGGCCATCCAGGGCCAGGCCGCCCCCGGCTCCATCTTCAAGGTCATCTCCTCGACCGCCGCGGTCAACGCCGGCTACCCCTTCGACGGCAACTACCCCTGCCCGAGCTCGTACTCCATCGGCGGCCAGACCTTCAAGAACTTCGAGTCCCAGGGCTACGGCGACATCACCATCGGCCGCGCCCTCGAAGTCTCCTGCGACACCGTGTACTACGGCATCGCGCACAACGAGTGGCAGAAGGACGGCGGCAACAACCCCAAGAAGAAGCCCAACGACTGGTTCTACAAGACCGCCCACCAGTTCGGCCTGGGCAAGGAGACCGGCATCGACCTCCCCAACGAGGTCAGCGGCCGTGTCCCCGACCGCGAGTGGAAGAAGAGCTTCGCCAAGGCCAACCACGACTCCTGGTGCAAGCTGGGCAAGAAGGACGGCACGTACGTCGAGAAGATCGCCTACGAGAACTGCCTCGAAGGCGACAAGATGCGTGCCGGTGACTCCGTCAACTACTCGATCGGCCAGGGCGACACCCTCGTCACCCCGATCCAGATGGCGACCATCTACGCGGCCATCTCCAACGGCGGCACGCTTTACGACCCCACCGTCGGCAAGGCGATCGTCAGCGGCGACGGCAAGACCGTCGAGGAGATCAAGCCCAAGTCGCACGGCAAGCTGCCCTTCACTCAGAAGACGCGCAACGAGATCGACGGAGCCCTCGCGGGTGTCGCGACCCGCGGCTCCGCCGCCTGGCGTTTCGGCGGCTGGCCGCAGGACAAGATCCCGATGCACGCCAAGACGGGTACCGCCGAGGTCTACGGCAAGCAGACGACCTCGTGGTTCGCCACGTACACCAAGGACTACACGGTCGTCATGACGATCTCCCAGGGCGGTACGGGCTCCGGCGCCTCCGGGCCCGCCGTGCGCAACATCTACAACGCGATCTACGGTCTCGACGCCGCGGGCAAGCAGGACCTCAAGAAGGCCCTGCTGCCGACGCCGCAGAAGTCCCTGCCGAAGATCCAGCAGGACGGCTCCATCGAGACCCCGAAGATCAAGCCGTACGACCCGGACGCGGGTAAGCCGCCGGCCGAGCAGACGCTCGCCGCGATCCTGGGGAGGCGCGACTGATGGCCGGTTTCTCCGTCCAGCGGTACGCCCCCGAGCGTTCGGCCTGGGGCCGGTTCACCGCCCGGGACTCCATGGTCCGCCGGCTCGACTGGCCGCTGCTCGGCTCGGCGGTCGCGCTCTCCCTCATCGGCGCGATGCTCGTCTACTCGGCGACCAGGGGACGGGACTCGCTCACCCACGGCGACCCGTACTACTTCCTCTTCCGGCACGCCCTCAACACCGGCATCGGCTTCGGCCTGATGGTCGGCACGATCTGGCTCGGCCACCGCACCCTGCGCGGCGCGGTGCCGATCCTGTACGGCCTGTCCGTACTCCTCGTGCTGGCGGTCCTCACCCCGCTCGGCGCCACCGTCAACGGCGCCCACGCCTGGATCATCATCGGCGGTGGCTTCTCCCTCCAGCCCTCCGAGTTCACCAAGATCACGATCATTCTCGGCATGGCGATGCTGCTCGCCGCCCGCGTCGACGCGGGTGACCAGCTGCACCCCGACCACCGGACCGTCGCCAAGGCCCTCGGCGTGGCGGCGATCCCGATGGTGGTCGTCATGGGAATGCCGGACCTCGGTTCCGTGATGGTCATGGCCGTCATCGTGCTCGGCGCACTGCTCGCCTCCGGGGCCTCGAACCGCTGGGTCTTCGGACTCCTCGGCGCGGGCACCGCGGGCGCCGTCGCCATCTGGCAGCTCGGACTGCTCGACGACTACCAGATCGCCCGGTTCGCGGCCTTCGCCAACCCGGCGCTCGACCCGGCCGGCGTCGGCTACAACACCAACCAGGCGCGCATCGCGATCGGCTCGGGCGGCCTCTCCGGCACCGGTCTCTTCCAGGGCACCCAGACCACCGGCCAGTTCGTCCCCGAGCAGCAGACCGACTTCGTCTTCACCGTCGCCGGAGAGGAACTCGGCTTCCTCGGCGCCGGACTGATCCTCGTCCTGCTCGGCATCATCCTGTGGCGCGCCTGCCGCATCGCCCGGGAGACCACCGAGCTGTACGGCACGATCGTCGCCGCCGGGATCATCGCCTGGTTCGCCTTCCAGGCTTTCGAGAACATCGGCATGACGCTCGGCATCATGCCGGTCGCCGGGCTGCCGCTGCCGTTCGTCTCCTACGGAGGGTCCTCGATGTTCGCCATCTGGGTGGCCATCGGACTGCTCCAGTCGATCAGGGTGCAACGGCCGATAACGGCCTGAGCGGCGCGAGGCACCTGCCCATCCGGGTGCATCCCGTCTAGATTCGACTCATGGCGGACTCGAAGCGTGAGATCGAGCGGAAGTACGAAGCCACTGACGCCACCCGGCTGCCCGACCTGAGCCGGGTGGCCGGCGTCTCGGCCGTCGACCACCGGGGCGTCAGCGAACTCGACGCCGTCTACTACGACACCGAGGACCTCCGGCTCGCAGCCGGCTCGCTCACCCTGCGCCGCCGCACCGGGGGCGACGACGCCGGCTGGCACCTCAAGTTCCCGGTCGCCACCGGCATCCGCGACGAGATCAGGGCACCGCTCTCCGACACCCTGCCGCCCGAGCTCGCCGCACTGATCCGCTCCCGGGTCCTGGACACCCCGGTCGTCCCCGTGGTCCGGCTCCGCTCCGCCAGGGACGTCCACCACCTGAACGGCCCCGACGGCGCACTGCTCGCCGAGATCAGCGTGGACGAGGTCCGGGCCGAGCGGCTGCACGGCGGCAGCGGCAACACCGCCTGGACCGAGATCGAGGCCGAACTCGCCGACGACGGCGACCCCGCGTTCCTCGACGCCGTCGAACGGCGGCTGCGCAAGGCCGGGGTACGGCCCTCCGCCGCACCGTCCAAACTGGCGCGGGCACTGGCCGAGACCGGTCCGAAGGACAAACCGGGCGGCAAACGGTCCCGGCCGCACACCGCGGGCGACCACGTCCTGGCCTACGTGCGCCACCAGGTCACGGAGATCGTCGCCCTCGATCCGGCGGTGCGCCGCGGTCTCCCCGACTCCGTGCACCGGATGCGCGTCGCCACCCGCCGGCTGCGCAGCGCCTTCAGGACGTACCGCCGGCTCCTCGACCGGACCGTCACCGGCCCCGTCGCCGATGAGCTGAAGTGGCTCGCGGCGGAGCTCGGCATCGACCGTGACCAGGAGGTACTCGACGAACGACTGCGCACCCGGCTCGACGGGCTGCCTCGCACCCTGGTCCTCGGCCCGGTCCGCGGCCGGCTGCGGACCTGGTCGGTGGCGCGCCGCAGCGGATCGCGCCGCCACACCGTCGCCGTACTCGACGGCAGCCGCTACCTGACGCTGCTCGGGACCCTGGACGCGCTCCTCGCGGACCCGCCCCTGCTGCCCGCCGCCGAGGCGTCACCCGGCAAGGCGCTGCCGCGCGCCCTGCACAAGGACCACCGGCGCCTCGCGCACCGCATCGCCCACGCCCTGGAACTGCCACCGGGCCAGGAGCGCGACCTCGCCCTGCACGCGGCGCGCAAGGCGGCCAAACGCGCCCGGTACGCGGCGGAGGCCGCCCGCCCCGCGCTCGGGAAACCGGCCCGGAAGTCCGCCGGGCGGCTGAAGACCGTACAGGGCGTCCTCGGTGACCACCAGGACAGCGTGGTCGCCCGCGAGGCCCTGCGCGCCCTCGCCGGCCAGGCACATCTGGCGGGCGAGCCGTCGTTCACCTGGGGACTCCTGTACGAGAAGGAGGAGGAGACGGCGGCGGCACGCGAACGGGAGCTGCCCGGCGTGTGGGAGAAGGCGTCCCGGGCGGAGATCCGGACGGCACGGGAAGGCTGAGCGTCGCGGTACGCTGGATGGTCATCCTTGCCGGCTCTCGAAAGTTCGCGATGTCTGTCGATTCGGTCTTCCCACAGCTCGAAGCTCTGCTCCCGCATGTGCAGAAGCCCATCCAGTACGTCGGCGGTGAGCTGAACTCCACCGTCAAGCCGTGGGACGAGTGCGACGTCCGCTGGGCCCTCATGTACCCCGACGCGTACGAGGTGGGGCTCCCCAACCAGGGCGTCATGATCCTCTACGAGGTGCTCAACGAGCGCCAGGGCGTCCTCGCCGAGCGCACCTACAGCGTCTGGCCGGACCTGGAGGAGCTGATGCGCGAGCACAAGGTGCCCCAGTTCACGGTGGACGGACACCGCCCGGTCAAGGCGTTCGACGTCTTCGGGCTGAGCTTCTCCACCGAGCTCGGCTACACCAACATGCTCACCGCCCTGGACCTGGCCGGCATCCCGCTGGCCGCCAAGGACCGCGGCCTCGACGATCCGATCGTGCTCGCGGGCGGCCACGCCGCGTTCAACCCCGAGCCGATCGCGGAGTTCATCGACTGCGCGGTCATCGGCGACGGCGAGCAGGCCGTGCTGGAGATCACCGAGATCGTCCGCGCCTGGAAGGCCGAGGGCCGCCCCGGCGGCCGCGAGGAGGTGCTCTTCCGCCTCGCGAGGACCGGCGGCGTCTACGTCCCCGGCTTCTACGACGTCGAGTACCTCCCGGACGGCCGCATCGGCCGGGTCGTGCCCAACAAGTCCGGCGTGCCGTGGCGGGTGTCCAAGCACACCGTGATGGACCTCGACGAGTGGCCCTACCCGAAGCAGCCCCTCGTCCCGCTCGCGGAGACCGTGCACGAGCGGATGTCCGTGGAGATCTTCCGTGGCTGCACCCGCGGCTGCCGCTTCTGCCAGGCCGGCATGATCACGCGCCCCGTGCGGGAGCGAAGCATCACCGGCATCGGCGAAATGGTGGAGAAGGGCCTCAAGGCGACCGGCTTCGAGGAGGTCGGTCTGCTCTCGCTCTCCTCCGCGGACCACTCCGAGATCGGCGACATCGCCAAGGGCCTCGCGGACCGCTACACGGACGACAAGATCGGGCTCTCGCTGCCCTCCACCCGCGTCGACGCCTTCAACGTGGACCTGGCCAACGAGCTGACCCGCAACGGCCGCCGCTCCGGTCTCACCTTCGCCCCCGAGGGCGGCTCCGAGCGCATGCGCAAGGTCATCAACAAGATGGTCTCGGAGGAGGACCTGATCCGGACCGTCTCCACCGCGTACGGCAACGGCTGGCGCCAGGTGAAGCTGTACTTCATGTGCGGTCTGCCCACCGAGACCGACGAGGACGTCCTGCAGATCGGCGACATGGCGGTCAACGTCATCGCCAAGGGCCGCGAGGTCTCCGGGCAGAACGACATCCGCTGCACCGTCTCCATCGGCGGCTTCGTGCCCAAGCCGCACACCCCGTTCCAGTGGGCCCCGCAGCTCGGCGTCGAGGAGACCGACGCCCGGCTGGCCAAGCTCCGGGACAAGATCCGCGGCGACAAGAAGTACGGCCGCTCGATCGGCTTCCGCTACCACGACGGCAAGCCCGGCATCGTCGAGGGCCTGCTCTCCCGCGGCGACCGCCGGGTCGGCTCCGTCATCCGCGCCGTCTACGAGGCCGGCGGCCGCTTCGACGGCTGGCGCGAGCACTTCAGCTACGACCTGTGGATGAAGAGCGCCGAGAAGGCGCTGCCCGGCTTCGGCGTGGACGTCGACTGGTACACCACCCGGGAGCGGACGTACGAGGAGGTTCTGCCCTGGGACCACCTGGACTCCGGCCTCGACAAGGACTGGCTCTGGGAGGACTGGCAGGACTCGCTCGACGAGACCGAGGTCGAGGACTGCCGCTGGACCCCGTGCTTCGACTGCGGGGTGTGCCCGCAGCTGGACCTCGACATTCAGGTCGGCCCGACGGGCAAGAAGCTCCTCCCGCTGACGGTCGTGAAGTGACGTCCCGAAGCGATGTCGTGAGCGAAGTTCTGAAGTGACGTCCTGAAGTGACGTCCTGAAGTGGCACCGCCCGGCTCCGGCCGGGTGACAGTCCGATGACGATGGCCCGGCCCGGGAATCCCCCGGCCGGGCCATCGCGCCATGGACCGCGCGAAACGCCGGGCGCCCGCGCGGCACCTGGCCGGGGCACCGGGAACCGGGCAGGCGTGTTGCGCGTACCCTGGGTACTGCGCAACATGCAACGACTGTGCCCAGCGCGGCGCCCGAACCAGAGATCTCCCTGCACGGCGAGAATTCCGTCCAGCAGGGGTGAGCCGGAACGGACACCCCGGGGCCACCCGTATTTCGAGGGCGGCGTGCCACCCGCGTCCGTCCCGCACCTAGGAGAAGAACCACTGGGCAAGCGACAGCCCGAAGGCCCGCCGCCCGCACCAACGGTGCAGCGCATTCGTCTGCGCTACACCAAGCGCGGCCGCCTCCGGTTCACCAGTCACCGTGACTTCCAGCGTGCCTTCGAGCGGGCGCTGCGCCGCTCCGGGGTGCCCATGGCCTACTCGGCGGGCTTCACCCCGCACCCCAAGGTGTCCTACGCCAATGCCGCCCCCACCGGCACGGGCAGTGAGGCCGAGTTCCTGGAGATCGCCCTCAGCGAGGCGCGTGACCCCGACGTCCTGCGTGAGCTGCTCAACGACTCGCTGCCGGACGGTCTCGACATCACGGACGCCGTGGAGGCCCGCACCTCGGGTCTCGCCGACCGGCTGACCGCCTCCATCTGGGAGATGCGGCTGGACGGGGTCTCCGTCGAGGAGGCGGAGAAGGCCGTGGCCGCCTTCAACGACGCCGAGGCCGTCGAGGTCCAGCGCCGTACGAAGAACGGCATGCGCAGCTTCGACGCCCGGTCCGCCGTGGTGGACCTGCAGGCCCTTGATCAACAGCCTGATAGGCCCGGGGTCAAGGCCTGTGCGATACTGCGGCTGGTTGTTCGGCACGTGACACCTGCCGTACGACCTGACGACGTCCTGTCCGGTCTTCGCGTTGTGGCCGACCTGGCGCCGCCGGTCCCCGCAGCGGTGACCAGGCTGGCGCAGGGGCTCTTCGACGAGGAGTCCGGCACGGTGACCGACCCGCTCGCGCCTGACCGCGAGGCAGCCCCGGCCGCTCTACCCACGGCCACCGGGACCGCCGCCGCGACGGCGCCGGAAGGTGCAGGCACCGCGTAAGGCGGTCGTTGTAGCGCAGCCCTCGGACTCGGGAGCCACCTGGGCCGGGCCGCGCGCTGACCCATAAGACTTTCGCCAGGCCGTGCGCACACCGCGTACGGAACCGGCGAGCCAGACATTCAGCCCCCGTGCGGCGCCCGCGCCCCGGACGGCGGTACCGCGTACATCATGCGGACCGTGCCGGACCGGAATCAGGCGCGGCGCCCGGGAGCGCGACGGGAGAACCGCCCGCATGCTCGAGCCCACCGAACCCGGCACGACCGGGAACGCAGAAGACAACAACACCCCCGGGGACAAGCTGCCGCCGCGCCGCAGGCGCCGCGCGGCGTCCCGCCCGGCCGGGCCGCCCTTGGGCGGCGCGCCGGCCATACCGGCCGTTGACGCCGGAGAGTCGGACCCCAGCACGGAGAACACCACCGAGGCCGAGGCTGCCCCGCCCGTCCGTGCGCGTCGTCGCGCGGTCCGCAAGGCGACCGCTCCGGCGGGTGCGCCGCAGGCCGCGGAGGCTGTGGAGATCGTCGAGGAGTCCGCGGTCGTGGAGAGCCCTGAGCCCGTAGAGGCCG
>NZ_JBFAJY010000050.1:0-42898 GCF_040655445.1 Streptomyces sp. NPDC050423 | reverse complement strand
GTAAAGGCGACCGCTCCGGCGGGTGCGCCGCAGGCCGCGGAGGCTGTGGAGATCGTCGAGGAGTCCGCGGTCGTGGAGAGCCCTGAGCCCGTAGAGGCCGAGCCCGCCGCCGAGGCGCCGCGCGGCCGTGCCCGGCGCAGGGCCTCCGCCCCGGCCGGTGCCCCGCAGGCCACCCGGACCGAGTCCGCCGAGCCCGTAGCGGCAGCAGAGCCCGCAGAGGTCACCGAAGAGGCCGAGTCCACCGAGCCCGTGGAGGCCCCGCGCGGCCGCCGCCGTGCGGTCCGCAAGGCCACCGCCCCGGCCGGTGCCCCGCAGGCCGCCGAGGAGCGCACCGAGGTCCAGACGGGCGAGAGCCTGCCCGAGACCGCCGTCGAGGAGCTGGCCGCCGAGACCGCCGAGGTCGAGGAGGCCGCCCCGCGCGGCCGCCAGCGCCGCCGGGCCACCGCCGCGGCGGGCCGGCCCGAGTTCACCGGCAAGGTCGAGGAGCCCGTGCGCAGGAGCCGTGGCGCGGCGCGCCCCTCCGTCGCCGTGTTCCAGGCCCCGGTCTTCGCCGAGCCGATGTTCCAGACCCCGGAGACCGCCGCGGCCGCGGCCGCCGCCGAGGTCCCCGCCTCGCAGGACGAGGAGTCCGAGGACGAGATCGCGACGGCCGAGGAGCAGACCCCGGCCGCCGAGACGCCCGCTCCCGCCGAGGCCGCCCCGCAGGGCGGTTCGCGCCGCCGTCGCCGCCGTCGTGGTGAGGCCGCCGAGACCGAGCCCGCCGCCGCACCCGCTCCGGCCGCCGCCCCGGTGGAGGAGCAGGCCGAGGAAGAGCACGAGCCTTCGAGCGAGCACGACGCCGAGCACGACGGCGAGGACACCGACGAGTACGGCGACCGGCCCTCGCGCCGCCGCCGTCGCGGTGGCCGCCGTCGCCGTCGCGGTGAGTCCGCCGAGGACGAGGGCGGCGAGCAGCACACCGACGACTCCTCCGACCACTCCGGCGACGAGCACGAGCGCGCCCACGAGTCCGAGGACGAGGGCGACGACGACAGCGACAACGACGACGACTCCGGTGCCTCCGGATCGAGCAGCAGCCGCCGTCGCCGTCGCCGCCGCCGTCGCAGCGGTGACTCCTCGTCCGACGCCGAGAACGGCACGGACGACCCGGAGCGCACGGTCGTCAAGGTCCGCGAGCCCCGTAAGAAGGAAGCTGAGCGCGAGCCCGGCACCGGCTTCGACGAGGTCCAGTCCATCAAGGGCTCGACCCGTATGGAGGCCAAGAAGCAGCGCCGTCGCGAGGGCCGCGAGCAGGGCCGCCGCCGGGTCCCGATCATCACCGAGGCGGAGTTCCTGGCCCGCCGCGAGGCCGTCGAGCGCGTCATGGTCGTCCGCCAGAGCGGCGAGCGCACCCAGATCGGTGTTCTTGAGGACAACGTGCTCGTCGAGCACTACGTCAACAAGGAGCAGGCCACCAGCTACGTCGGCAACGTCTACCTGGGCAAGGTCCAGAACGTCCTGCCGTCCATGGAGGCCGCCTTCGTCGACATCGGCAAGGGCCGCAACGCCGTCCTGTACGCCGGTGAGGTCAACTTCGAGGCGCTCGGCATGGCCCACGGGCCGCGCCGTATCGAGACCGCGCTCAAGTCCGGCCAGTCAGTCCTCGTCCAGGTGACGAAGGACCCGATCGGCCACAAGGGCGCCCGCCTCACCAGCCAGGTCTCGCTGCCCGGCCGCTACCTGGTCTACGTGCCCGAGGGCTCGATGACCGGGATCAGCCGCAAGCTGCCCGACACCGAGCGCGCCCGGCTCAAGACCATCCTCAAGAAGATCGTTCCCGAGGACGCGGGCGTCATCGTCCGCACCGCCGCGGAGGGCGCGAGCGAGGACGAGCTGCGCCGCGACGTCGAGCGGCTCCAGGGACAGTGGGAGGACATCCAGAAGAAGTCGAAGAGCAGCGGCAGCTCCAACGCGCCGACGCTGCTCTACGGCGAGCCGGACATGACCGTCCGGGTCGTCCGCGACATCTTCAACGAGGACTTCTCCAAGGTCATCGTCAGCGGTAACGAGGCGTGGGACACCATCCACGGCTACGTCTCGCACGTGGCGCCCGACCTGACGGACCGGCTGTCGCGGTGGACCTCCGAGGTCGACATCTTCGCGACCTACCGGATCGACGAGCAGCTCATGAAGGCGCTGGACCGCAAGGTCTACCTGCCGAGCGGCGGCTCGCTGGTGATCGACAAGACCGAGGCGATGGTCGTCGTCGACGTCAACACCGGCAAGTTCACCGGCCAGGGCGGCAACCTGGAAGAGACCGTCACCAAGAACAACCTGGAGGCGGCCGAGGAGATCGTCCGCCAGCTGCGCCTGCGCGACCTCGGCGGCATCGTCGTCGTCGACTTCATCGACATGGTGCTGGAGTCCAACCGGGACCTGGTGCTGCGGCGGCTCCTGGAGTGCCTGGGACGCGACCGTACGAAGCACCAGGTCGCCGAGGTCACCTCGCTGGGCCTGGTCCAGATGACCCGTAAGCGGGTCGGCCAGGGTCTGCTGGAGTCCTTCTCCGAGACCTGTGTCCACTGCAACGGGCGCGGCGTGATCGTGCACATGGAGCAGCCCGCCTCGGTCGGTGGCGGCGGTGGCGGCAAGCGCGCCAAGAAGCGCGGCCGCGGCGGCTCGGGCCAGGACCACGAGCAGGACCACGACCACAGCCACGAGCACGAGCACGAGCTGAGCCACGACGACGAGGCCGAGACCGAGGCCGAGGTCGCGGCGGAGGTCGCCGCCCCGCTGGCGCTGCCCGAGCCGGAGTTCGTCGCGGACGAGGAGCTGTACAGCAGCCCGGCCGAGGCCGAGGCGGCCGCCGGGCGCGGCCGTGGCCGCCGTCGGGCGACGCGCAAGGCGTCGGCGCCGGCCGGTGCCCCGAAGGCGGCGTCCGCGCCGGCTCCGGTGGCCGAGCCGGCCGCGCGGCCGGAGCCCGTCGCGGAGCCCGAGCCCGAGCCGGAGCCGGTCGTCGAGACCCCGGCCGTCGAGGCGCCTGCCGCCGAGGCGCCCCAGGGCCGTACGCGCCGTCGTGCGACCCGCAAGGCGACCGCCCCGGCGGGTTCGCCCGCCGCGGCCGAGCCCGCCGCGGCCGAGCCGGTAGCGGCCGAGCCGGCAGCGGCCGCCGAGGAGCCGGTCTCCGATGCCGACCCGGTCGCCGCTGAGGACCCGGTGGTCGAGGCCCCGCACGTGGAGGCCCCGGCCGAGGAGCCGGCCGCGCCGCCGCGTGCCCGGCGCCGGGCGACCCGCAAGGCCACCGCGCCCGCGGGTTCCCCGGCCGGTACCGACGAGGCAGGGACCGTCGTGGTGACGGCCTCCGCCGAGTCCGAGCCCGAGTCCGCGTCCGACGCCGAGCCCGAGGCCGCACCGGCACCGGCCAAGAAGGCGGCCCGCAAGACCGCCAAGAAGGCCACCGCCAAGAAGGCGGCCACCACGAAGACGGCTGCCACGAAGACGGCCGCAAAGAAGACCGCCGCGAAGAAGACGACGGCCAAGAAGGCGGCAGCGAAGAAGACGGTGGCGGCGGAGCGGCAGGCGCCGTCCTCCGTCACGGCGTCGGCCGACGAGGTCTGACCCGACTCGCACCGTGCGCCCGTACGCAGCCGGACCGGTTCCGTCACAGGAACCGGGTCGGCTGCGTACGGGCGTCCGTCGAACCGCACCCTTCCCCGTGGACACGGAAGTCTGAGTACATGCGCAAGATCCAGAAGGCCGTCATACCGGCCGCCGGGCTCGGTACCCGGTTCCTGCCGGCGACCAAGGCGACTCCCAAGGAGATGCTGCCGGTGGTCGACAAGCCCGCGATCCAGTACGTCGTGGAGGAGGCCGCCGCCGCGGGGCTGAGCGACGTGCTGATGATCACCGGGCGCAACAAGCGTGCCCTGGAGGACCACTTCGACCGGAATTACGAGCTGGAGTCGGCGCTGACCCGCAAGGGCGACGACGAGCGGCTGGTGCGGGTCCAGGAGTCCAGCGCCCTGGCGACCATGCACTACGTCCGCCAGGGCGACCCGCGGGGCCTCGGTCACGCGGTCCTGTGCGCGGAGCCCCATGTGGGCGACCAGCCGTTCGCGGTGCTCCTGGGCGACGACCTGATCGACCCGCGCGACCCGCTGCTGTCCCGCATGGTGGAGATCCAGGAGCGCGAGGGCGGCAGCGTCGTCGCGCTCATGGAGGTCCCGCGCGAGCTGATCCACCAGTACGGCTGCGCCGCGGTGGAAGCCACCCCTCGGAGCGACGTCGTCCGGGTCACCGGGCTGGTCGAGAAGCCGGAGCCCGGCGACGCGCCCAGCAGTCTCGCCGTCATCGGACGCTACGTCCTGGACCCCGCGGTCTTCGGCGTGCTGCGCGAGACGGAGCCGGGCCGGGGTGGCGAGATCCAGCTGACCGACGCACTCCAGCAGCTGGCCGTCGACGAGAAGCTCGGCGGCCCGGTGCACGGTGTCGTCTTCCGCGGCCGCCGCTACGACACCGGTGACCGCGGCGACTATCTGCGGGCCATCGTCAGACTCGCCTGCGAGCGCGAGGACCTGGGCCCCGACTTCCGTACCTGGCTGCGCGGTTATGTAGCGACCGAGCTCTGAGAGGCTGTCGCGAGCCGTACGGCACCCGGACCCACCCGAGACACACGTACCAAGGACCAAGGAGAACCCTCATGATCGGCATGATTCTGGCGGCCGGCGCCGGCCGTCGTCTGCGCCCCTACACCGACACGCTTCCCAAGGCACTGGTGCCGGTCGGCCCGGAGGGCGACGAGGAGAGCCTGACCGTCGTCGACCTGACGCTGGGCAACTTCGCCGAGGTCGGCCTGACCGAGGTCGCGATCATCGTGGGCTACCGCAAGGAGGCCCTGTACGAGCGCAAGGCGGCCCTTGAGGCGAAGTACGGCGTCACCCTCACGCTGATCGACAACGACAAGGCCGAGGAGTGGAACAACGCCTACTCCCTCTGGTGCGGCCGTGACGCCCTCAAGGACGGTGTGATCCTCGCCAACGGCGACACCGTGCACCCCGTCTCCGTCGAGAAGACGCTGCTGGCCGCCCGCGGCGACGGCAAGAAGATCATCCTCGCCCTCGACACGGTGAAGAAGCTCGCCGACGAGGAGATGAAGGTCGTCGCCGACCCCGCGAAGGGTGTCCAGCGCATCACCAAGCTGATGGACCCGGCCGAGGCCACCGGCGAGTACATCGGGGTCACCCTCATCGAGGGCGACGCGGCCGATGAGCTGGCCGACGCGCTGAGGACCACGTTCGAGCGCGACCCCGACCTGTACTACGAGGACGGCTACCAGGAGCTCGTCAACCGCGGCTTCAAGGTCGACGTGGAGCCGATCGGCGACATCAAGTGGGTGGAGATCGACAACCACGAGGACCTGGCCAAGGGCAGGACCATCGCGTGCCAGTACTGACCCGGCTGATACCGGCGCCGGTCGTCGTCGACATCCGGGCGGGCGCCCTGGCGGACCTGGCGAGTGTGCTGGCCGACCAGCGCATCTCCGGTTCGGGGAAGCTGGCGGTCGCGATCAGCGGGGGCTCCGGCCGGGCGCTGCGGGAGCGGCTGTCGGCGAGCCTGCCCGGTGCCTCCTGGTTCGAGGTCGGCGGCGGCACGCTGAGCGACGCCGTCAAGCTGGCCGATGACATGAAGTCCGGGCGGTACGACGCCGTGGTCGGCCTCGGCGGCGGCAAGATCATCGACTGTGCCAAGTTCGCCGCGGCGCGCGTCGGGCTGCCGCTGGTCGCCGTGGCGACGAACCTGTCCCACGACGGTCTGTGCTCACCGGTGGCCACTCTGGACAACGACGCGGGCCGCGGCTCGTACGGTGTCCCGAACCCGATCGCCGTCGTCATCGACCTCGACATCATCCGTGAGGCCCCGGTCCGCTACGTGCGGTCCGGGATCGGGGACGCGCTCTCGAACATCTCCGCGGTGGCGGACTGGGAGCTCGCCCACCGGGTCAACGGCGAGGACATCGACGGACTGGCCGCGGCCATGGCCCGGCAGGCCGGCGAGGCCGTGCTGCGCCACCCCGGGTCCCTGGACCAGGACCGTTTCCTCCAGGTGCTGGCGGAGGGGCTGGTGCTCACCGGAATCTCGATGTCGGTCGCGGGCGACAGCCGGCCCGCCTCCGGCGCCTGCCACGAGATCAACCACGCCTTCGACCTGCTCTTCCCCCAGCGGGCGGCCAGCCACGGGGAGCAGTGCGGTCTGGGTGCGGCGTTCGCGATGCATCTGCGCGGCGCCCACCAGGAGTCCGTACGGATGGCCGGGACGCTGCGGCGCCACGGTCTGCCGGTGACCGCGCAGGAGATCGGGTTCAGCGTGGAGGAGTTCGTCTCGGTGGTCGAGTTCGCGCCCCGGACCAGGCCGGGCCGGTACACGATCCTGGAACATCTGGACCTGTCCCCGGACGGGATCAGGGAGGCCTACGCCGACTACGTCAGGGCGGTCGGGGCCTGAAACCGGGGCCCGGTTTGACCGGGGTGTCCGAGGCCCCGTAATCTTGACCGTCGGCGTTTGTTTCGCCACACCTCTGAGCAACTGACCTCCCGCTCGTACGGGAGAGGCCGCTCGTCCAATCCGGGTCATCACGGGTCCTCGGACCCGTGTGAGCGGCTGGCCTCAGGGGTTTTCGCTTCGAGTGAGAGTGAGATCCGCGTGTACGCCATCGTGCGCAGCGGTGGTCGGCAGCACAAGGTTGCTGTCGGCGACATCGTTGAGGTTGACAAGATTCCCACCGCCAGTGTTGGCGACACGGTAGAGCTCTCTACCCTGCTCGTTGTCGACGGCGACGCCGTGACCAGTGACCCGTGGGTGCTTGACGGCATCAAGGTCCAGGCCGAGATTGTGGACCACCACAAGGGCGCGAAGATCGACATCCTTCGCTACAAGAACAAGACCGGCTACCGCCGTCGCCAGGGTCACCGCCAGCAGTACACGGCGATCAAGGTCACCGGTATCCCCGCGGCTGCGAAGTAAGGGACTGAGGAGACATGGCACACAAGAAGGGCGCATCGTCCACCCGGAACGGGCGCGATTCCAATGCTCAGCGGCTCGGCGTGAAGCGCTTCGGCGGTCAGGCCGTCAACGCCGGTGAGATCCTGGTCCGCCAGCGCGGCACCCACTTCCACCCGGGCACGGGCGTCGGCCGTGGCGGCGACGACACGCTGTTCGCCCTCGCCGCAGGTGCGGTCGAGTTCGGCACGCACCGTGGCCGCAAGGTCGTGAACATCGTTCCGATCGCCGGCTGATTTTCGGCGCTCGTAGAGCGGTTTGACGTGGAGGCGGACCTCACTTCCTGTAACGGGAAGTGGGTCCGCCTTTCGCGTGTTGCTCCTACAGGGGCACGAGCGAGACATTTCTGCACGTATGTAACTGGAGGTTCCAACCATGACCACCTTCGTGGACCGCGTCGAGCTGCATGCCGCCGCGGGTAACGGAGGCCACGGCTGCGCCTCCGTTCACCGTGAGAAGTTCAAGCCGCTCGGCGGCCCGGACGGCGGCAACGGCGGCCGTGGCGGCGATGTGACCCTGATTGTCGACCAGGCCGTCACCACGCTCCTCGACTATCACCACCACCCCCACCGCAAGGCCACCAACGGCCAGCCCGGCGCGGGCGACAACCGCACCGGCAAGGAGGGCCAGGACCTGATCCTGCCCGTGCCGGACGGAACCGTCGTGCTCGACACGGACGGCAACGTGCTCGCCGACCTGGTCGGCCAGGGCACCATGTTCGTCGCCGGCCAGGGCGGCCGCGGCGGCCTCGGCAACGGCGCGCTGGCCTCCGCCCGGCGCAAGGCCCCCGGCTTCGCGCTGCTGGGCGAGCCCGGTGAGAGCCGGGACATCGTCCTGGAGCTGAAGACCGTCGCCGACGTCGCCCTCGTGGGCTACCCGAGCGCCGGCAAGTCCTCACTGATCTCGGTCCTGTCGGCCGCCAAGCCGAAGATCGCCGACTACCCGTTCACGACCCTGGTCCCGAACCTGGGTGTCGTCACCGCGGGCAGCACCGTCTACACCATCGCCGACGTCCCGGGCCTGATCCCGGGCGCCAGCCAGGGCAAGGGCCTCGGCCTGGAGTTCCTGCGGCACGTCGAACGCTGCTCGGTGCTCGTGCACGTACTGGACACGGCGACGCTGGAGTCCGACCGCGACCCGGTCTCCGACCTCGACATGATCGAGGAGGAGCTGAAGCTGTACGGCGGTCTGGAGGACCGGCCCCGCATCGTCGTCCTCAACAAGATCGACATCCCGGACGGCCTGGACCTGGCGGAGATGATCCGTCCGGACCTGGAGGCCCGCGGCTACCGCGTCTTCGAGGTCTCCGCAGTGGCCCGCACCGGGCTCAAGGAGCTCTCCTTCGCACTGGCGGGTGTCATCGCCGAGGCGCGTGCCGCCAAGCCGGTGGAGGAGGCGACCCGTGTCGTCATCCGGCCCAGGGCCGTGGACGACGCCGGTTTCACCGTGGTGCTGGAGGAAGACGGCATCTACCGGGTGCGCGGCGAGAAGCCGGAGCGCTGGGTGCGCCAGACCGACTTCAACAACGACGAGGCCGTCGGCTACCTCGCGGACCGGCTGAACCGGCTGGGTGTCGAGGACGCGCTGCGCAAGGCCGGTGCCCGCGCGGGCGACGGGGTGGCCATCGGGGCCGAGGACAACGCCGTCGTCTTCGACTGGGAGCCGACCGTGACCGCCGGTGCGGAGATGCTCGGCCGCCGTGGCGAGGACCACCGGCTGGAGGAGCCGCGTCCGGCCGCGCAGCGCCGTCGCGACCGCGAGGACGAGCGCGACGACGTCAGCAAGGAGTACCAGGAGTTCGACCCGTTCGCGTGACAACGGGAGACCGGTCACCGGTCCCGGTTTCCCTTCGGGGGAGCCGGGACCGCGTGTTTTCCGGGGCGCCCGGTCAACGGGCGTCCGGTTCCGTCAGGAGCGGCCGGCCCGTCCGAGCGCCTCGGCGGGGGACGGGGCCGGGGTGCGCTCGGCGAGCGGGACGACCGGGAGCAGCGTCTCCTCGCCCAGGAACACCCGGCGCACGACGCGCTCCGCGGCGCGGCCGTCGTCGAAGTCGCAGAAGCGCTCCCGGAACGCCCTGCGCAGCTCTGCCGACGCCTCGCTCCGCCACTCCTGGGACCCCAGCACCGAGACGAGCTGGTCCTGGCTGGTCGCCACGGCGCCCGGGGGCTCGGCCATCAGGTCGAAGTAGGTGCCGCGCACGACGCGGTAGGTGTTCCAGTCGTCGGCGTAGATCACGATCGGCCGGTCCAGGTTGGCGTAGTCGAACATCGCCGAGGAGTAGTCCGTGACGAGGGCGTCCGCCGCGAGGTAGAGCTGCTCGACGTTCCCGTGCGCGGAGACGTCGATGATCCGGCCGCTGGCCTGGAGATCGGCGAGCCGGCCCGTCGGCTTGTAGAAGTAGTGGCCGCGCACCAGCAGGGTGACGTCGGGACCCAGCTCCTCGGCCAGCCTCGGCAGGTCGAGCCGCGGGGTGAAGGACTTCTGGTACTCGCGGTGGGTCGGCGCGTAGAGGAAGGCCGTCGAGCCGTCCGCCAGGCCGAGGTCGTGCCGGGCCCGCGAGACGTCCGCCGCGGTGGCGTTGAGCAGTACGTCGTTGCGCGGGTATCCGGTCTCCAGCGAGGTGTACCGGCAGGGGTACACCCGCTCCCACACGGTGGTGGAGAAGCGGTTGGCGGACAGGCTGTAGTCCCAGCGGTCGCACCGGCTGAGCAGCTTCTCCATGTCCATGCTGGTGGACGCGGGGTAGTCGGCCTGGTCGAGCCCCATCGTCTTCAGCGGGGTGCCGTGGTGGGTCTGCAGATGGATCTGGCCCTCGCGCTTGACGACGGTGTCGCCGAAGTTCACGTTGTTCGTCAGGTACTTCGCACGGGCCATCACCGACCAGTACTCGCGGGACCCGACGAGCACGGTCTCGACGCCCTTGGGCACCCGGTCGCGGTGCTCGGACCTGACCGCCCAGACCCGGCGCATGCCCGGGGCCAGCCGGCCCAGCTCCGCCTCGATGGCCGCGGGGCTGCAGGAGTAGCCGCGGCCCCAGTACGCGGAGAACACCGCGAGGTTGTCGTCCAGCGGCATGCGCAGCTGGGACTTGTAGAACATTCCCAGGGCGGCGCGCTTGGCCCGGCCGACGCGGGCCCTGCCGCCGAGCCTGGCCCGGTTGCGCACGTTGTTGACCCGGGTCACGCCGACCAGTGCGGAGTAGGAATCGAGGCTCAGCAGCGCGTATTTGTAGCCCCGGCCGCCCAGCGGCCGCTGGAAGTCCTCCGGAAGGCGGCTCCGGTAGTCCTTGGCCGCGCGGTGGAAGAACTCGGCCCGTGCGTTCTGCGGAAGCCGGCCGGGCTTTTCCAGGACGGTCAGAAAGTGGTCGACCATTTTCCTGAAGAGCGCCGGACGCCAGGAATCGAGATCCGGCCGCGAGTCCAGATAGGCGAAAACACGGTCGTACTGATCGAAGACATCGAAATGCTTGCGGCTGACCGTGCGGAGAATGTTCCCGCCCTCACGCCGCTGCCGGTACAGCACGCAGGAGCGGTCGAGGACGGCGATGCTCTGCGCCGAGATCAGCGAGGAGTACGTCCACGGCGCGTCCTCGTAGTAACCGGGCGGGAACCGGAAGCCGTGCCGGGTGACGAAATCGCGGCGGTAGGCCTTGTTCCACACGATCTGCAGCAGATCCAGCAACTGCGGCCGGTCGGCCAGTGCGAAGACGGCGGGACCGCTCTCGTCCAGCAGCTCCGCGCGCTTGTTGCGCAGCAGCCGCCCGTCCCAGTAGGTGCGGGTGTAGTCATAGATCAGGACGTCGGGGTCGTCCGTCGCGTCGAGGCGCGCCGCGATGGCCGACAGCGATCCCGGGGCCAGGGTGTCGTCGCTGTCGAGGAAGAGCAGATAGTCGCCGGTCGCCTCGTCGATACCTGCGTTGCGCGCGCGTCCCAGCCCCACGTTCTCGGTGAGGTGGAGCACACGGATGCGGGCGTCGCGTTCCGCGTATGTGTCGAGGATCGCGCCGGAGCCGTCCGGCGAGCAGTCGTCGACGCCGATGATCTCGAAGTCGGTGAAGTCCTGCTGGAGCACGGAGTCGAGACACTCCCCGATGTACCCCTGCACGTTGTACGCAGGCACGATGAGTGTCAGTCGAGGCATCGTCCACCAGTCCAGAGAGCTGTCCGAGGGTCTGTGCGAGGGGCGCGGTGCGCACCGCTGAACAGTGAGGTGACGTCCAGCACCCGGACAGCGTAATTGATTGCTGTCAGCCCCCTTTGCGTGGCAAGGCCCGATCCGCCGGTCCGACTTTATGTGCACGTAGAGTGAAGCGGACGGGTAAGACCTCGGACAGGGAGACGCACGACATGACCTGGATGGTTACGGGCGGGGCGGGATACATCGGTGCACACGTCGTGCGCGCGATGCTCGCGGGCGGTCAGCAGGTCGTCGTGTACGACGACCTGTCGACCGGGAGCGCCGACAAGGTGCCCGACGGGGTGCCCCTGGTGACCGGCAGCGTGCTCGACCGTCAGGCACTCGACGCCGCCATCCGCGAGCACGGTGTGACCGGTGTGGTGCACATCGCGGGCAAGAAGCAGGTGGGGGAGTCCGTCGAGCGCCCCCTCCACTACTACCGGGAGAACGTGACGGGACTGGAGGTGCTGCTGGAGAGCATGGTCGACGCGGGTGTCGACCGGCTGGTGTTCTCCTCCTCCGCCGCCGTCTACGGCATGCCCGATGTCGTCCTCGTCACCGAGGACACCCCCTGCGCGCCGATGAGCCCGTACGGCGAGACCAAGCTCGTCGGCGAGTGGCTGATCCACGCCGCCGCCCGCGCCCACGGCCTGCGCTGCGCCTCGCTCCGCTACTTCAACGTCGCCGGTGCGGCGTCGCCCGAGCTGGCCGACGCCGGGGTGTTCAACCTCATCCCGATGGTCTTCGAGCGCCTTGAGGCCGGCGAGGGCCCGCGGATCTTCGGCGACGACTACGCGACGCCGGACGGCACCTGCGTCCGCGACTACATCCACGTCGAGGACATCGCCTCCGCCCACCTCGCGGCCGCGCGCCGGCTCGACGACGCGGAGCGCGGCACGGATCTCACGCTCAACATCGGACGCGGTGAGGGCAGTTCCGTACGGGAGATGGTCGACCGGATCCTCAAGGTGACGGACAACGGGGATGTCGTCCCCGAGGTGACCGCCCGCCGCGCCGGTGACCCCGCACGGGTGGTCGCGGGCGCCGACCGGATCCGTGCGGAGCTGGGCTGGTCGGCCCGGTACGGCGTGGACGAGATGATCGACTCCGCCTGGCAGGGCTGGCGCCACCGCCACCCGTAGAGCCTGTACGGCCGAGGCCCGGCGCCCCCTCCCTCGCGAAGTGGTGCCGGGCCTCGGCCGTGTCCGGGGCTATCCCTCGGGCGCCGGCTCCAGCTGTTCCTCGCCCGCCGCCACGGCCTCCTCCAGCGCTCCGCGCTGGGACGGGATCGCCGGGAGCAGCCGGTTCGACATCCGTACGCGGTGCTCGTCCGCGACCTCGCACAGCCCGAGCGCCGCCTCGCCGAAGCGTGCCTGGGACGGCGGGTCCGAGGGGCCGAGGAGATGGAGCTTCAGACCGGCGCGGGCCGCGGCCAGCCTGTCGTGCGCGGGGTGACGCACCGAGTCGAGGAGCACGGCGACCCCGGCCCCGTCCGGCGTCAGGATCGTCGCCGCGCGGACCGTCGGGAACGCGTCGCGGAACAGCTCCTCGGGCAGGTCGCTGGTGTTCGCGACGGCGTACGGCTTCTCGCCCGCCAGGTAGTCCGTGACCACGCTCGACACATCGCTGATCAGCAGGTCCGCCTCGTTGAAGCAGGAGTACAGCGCGGGCTGCGGGGCCGTGATGACCTGGTGCTCCGCGGCGGGCAGCGACGCCCAGTGGGCGGCCTCCCAGGCCGCGGTCGCCGCGGCGACGGCCTCGGCCCGGCCGGGCTCCGGTGTGCCCTGCACCAGCATGCGTTCCGCGTCGTCCGCGTCGTCCCGGAACGTGGCGGCGGTCAGCGCGTCCAGCTGCGCGGTCCGGCGGGCCAGCTCAGCAGCGGCCCGCGGACCGGGGCGCGGGGCGGTGCGCCCGCGGTTGGCCTCGTGGATCAGGGCCTGGATGCGTTCGTCGGCGGCGCCGGCCAGGGGATCGACCGAGCCGGTCATCGGGTGCGGCTTGTAGAGCAGCCGGACGCCCGGGTCGGCGAGCAGGGCCCGGACGATGTTCTCGCCGGCCAGGACGACCGACGTGTTCCCCGGATTGCCGTCCCAGCCCTCCCAGGTGGGGGCGTAGAGCACGGTCGTGCACGCACCGGTGGGCGGGCCCGCGTACGGGGTGATCCCAGCGAGCTGGGGGCGGCCGATCTCCACCACGTCGCGGTCCTCGATGCCGACGTCGGCCAGCGCGTAGCGTTCGCGCGCCGCCGGTCCGGCGACCCACACCTCGTCGTACGCCTTCGCGTACGGATTGCAGCTGGAGAGCTTGTCGCTCTCGCCGTGATTGACGAAGGCGTGCTTGATCGACGGTATCCGCAGGATCTGCGAGGTCTTGCCGGAGTTCGCGGGGTGGATCAGCAGCTTCAGAGACGACTGCTCCAGGCGGAGCAGCTGGGAGACCTTCGGGATGCACACGATGGGGATGTCCGTGGCGCCGATCCGCTGCATCATGAAGCGCTCGCGCAGCACGATCACCGGGCGGCCGTCGAGTTCGGCCAGCGCGTCGAGCCACATGTTGGCCTGGTACGCGGACGAGATGCCGCCGGAGAAGTACATGCCGACGCTCGGCCGGTAGTCGGCCAGCCAGCCGTCGAACCAGTCCAGCACCTCCTCGGGCGGCACGGGGCGGCGGCGCACCAGACTCCGCACCAGCCCGGCCAGCGAGACGGCGGCGAGGGCGACCGACAGCGCGATGCCGGCCGCGGCGAACTCCGGCTCGTCGTTCGCCGCAGTCACCAGCAGGCCCGCGGTCGCGGGCAGCCCGAACAGCAGCAGGCGCGGCCCGTGCCGGCGCATCAGCAGGGCCGGGGGAGCCGGGGTGATGCCCAGGGCGGAGGCGTCGATATTGCGGGTGAGCAGCGGCAGGGTCCGCATCCCGCGCACCCGGATCGCCGCCGCGTGGCCGGCGAGGTGGAGCGCGTAGAAGAGGAGCAGGCCGAGGACGAGCGGGAGATAGACCGTCTCCCGGTAGTTCCCGCCCAGCCGGAGCAGCCCCACGATCAGCAGGAAGTCACAGGTCAGCCGGCGGACCATGACATCGGCCCGGACCTTGGCGAGCAGGGAGACCTGGCCGGGCTGCCATCGGTGCAGGGCGGCCTCGGCCAGCAGGTTGGCGGCCGTCGCCGTGATGAGCAGTGCGAGGTGGGGAACAGCTGCCGCGGCTGCCTGGGCGGCGAAGGACGCGGCCAGTACGGCAACGGGGAGAGCCTTCGCGGCGTACCGCAGGAGCGGGGGGAGTGGTTGCACTGGGGGACTCCAAAGAGCGCGAGGCTCGCGTGCGCGGTCGGGCCGCGCAAGGCGCGTCGGCGCGGCCGGGACCCGGCCCCGGACCGGCCGCCCGGTGGGCGTGGGGTTCAGGGGCCCACCATATGGAAGTCGGCCCGTCCGTTCATGAGATGAATGTGAAAGATTGGTGAGAACTGCAGGTGCGGGCGCAACCAAGTTCCGAGTTCGTGAATTGGCAGGATCTGTTCCCGAAAGTGCGGATTATGCTGCACCGGCTGTCGGTTCATCGCATCGGATCAAGGCAAACCGGCGTCTCCCTTATCAGTTCGAGGTGACCGGCAGGTGTCTCCGCGTCCCGGAACCGGGAGTGCGAGAAAAGGCGGCATGCGGTTACGGGCCGCCGCCGCTTTTCGTCCGGATGTGTCGGTAAAGGGCCGAGAGGGCTGTTTCACCGCAGATGGGACAGCGAATCTCAGTATGGTCGCCCAACAGGTCGCAGCTGCGACAGGACCGCCATCTCATCGTGGGGGCACAAACAGTGAAGGCTCTCGTACTTTCCGGTGGGGCAGGCACCCGGCTCCGTCCCATCACCCACACCTCGGCCAAACAACTGGTCCCGGTGGCGAACAAACCGGTGCTGTTCTACGGCCTGGAGGCCATCGCGGAAGCGGGTATCACCGAGGTCGGCATCATCGTGGGCGACACCGAGGAGGAGATCCGCGCGGCGGTCGGGGACGGCTCCCGGTTCGGCATCGACGTCACCTACATCCCGCAGTCCGAGCCGCTCGGCCTCGCGCACGCGGTCCTGATCGCCCAGCGCTTCCTGGGCGACGAGGACTTCGTCATGTACCTCGGGGACAACTTCATCATCGGCGGGATCGCCGGTCTGGTCGAGGGATTCCGGGCGGACCGGCCCGATGCCCAGATCCTGCTGACCCAGGTGCCCGACCCGACCTCGTTCGGCGTCGCGGAGCTCGACGGGGACGGGCGGGTGGTGGCCCTGGAGGAGAAGCCCAGGGAGCCCAAGAGCGATCTGGCGCTCGTCGGTGTCTACCTCTTCACCCGGGTCATCCACGAGGCGGTCCGCTCCATCCGCCCGTCCTGGCGCGGCGAGCTGGAGATCACCCACGCCATCCAGTGGCTGATCGACCAGGAGCGCGACGTCCGCTCCACCATGATCCGCGGGTACTGGAAGGACACCGGTAACGTCACCGACATGCTGGAGGTCAACCGGACCGTTCTGGAGAGCATCGAACCGTCCACCGAGGGCGCCCACGTCGACGACGAGAGCGAGATCATCGGCCGGGTGCGGATCGAGCAGGGTGCCCGGGTCACCCGCAGCCGGATCGTCGGCCCCGCCATCATCGGCGCCCGCTCGGTGATCAGCGACGCCTATGTCGGACCGTTCACCTCGGTCGCCCAGGAGTGCCGGATCGAGGACAGCGAGATCGAGTACTCCATCGTCCTGCGGGGCGCCTCGATCGACGGCGTCCGCCGCGTGGAGGCCTCCCTCATCGGCCACGAGGTCGAGGTGACCCCCGCGCCCCGGAGCCCCTCCGCCCACCGTCTCGTCCTCGGCGACCACAGCAAGGTACAGATCTCCTCATGACGAACCGCATCCTGGTGACCGGCGGTGCCGGATTCATCGGCTCGCACTACGTCCGTACGCTGCTGGGCCCGGACGGTCCCGGTGACGTGGCCGTCACCGTGCTCGACAAGCTCACCTACGCGGGCAACCCGGCCAACCTCGACGAGGTCCGCGACCACCCGGGCTTCTCGTTCGTGCGGGGCGACATCTGTGACGCCGAGCTGGTCGGCGGCCTGATGGCCGGGCACGACCAGGTGGTGCACTTCGCCGCCGAATCGCATGTGGACCGCTCCATCGACGGCGGCGCCGCCTTCGTCCGCACCAACGTCATGGGAACCCACACCCTCGTCCACGCCGCGCACCTGGCGGGCGTCCGGACCTTCGTGCACATCTCCACCGACGAGGTCTACGGATCGATCGACGAGGGCTCCTGGACCGAGCGCGAACCCCTCGCACCCAACTCCCCGTACTCCGCCTCCAAGGCGTCGAGCGACCTGATCGCGCTCTCGTACCACCGCACCCACGGACTCGACGTGCGGGTGACCCGCTGCTCCAACAACTACGGGCACCACCACTTCCCCGAGAAGGTCATCCCGCTGTTCGTCACCCACCTCCTCCAGGGCCGGCCGGTCCCACTGTACGGCGACGGCGCCCACGTCCGCGACTGGCTGCACATCGACGACCACGTCCAGGGCATCGAGCTCGTCCGCACCCGGGGACGGGCGGGCGAGGTCTACAACATCGGCGGCGGCACCGAGCTCTCCAACAAGGAACTCACCGGACTGCTGCTGGAGGCCTGCGGCGCCGACTGGGACGCCGACGTCACCTACGTCGAGGACCGCAAGGGCCACGACCGGCGCTACTCCGTGGACTGCGCCAAGATCCGCGAGGAGCTCGGTTACGCACCGCGCAAGGACTTCCGCAGAGGCCTCGATGAGACCGTGCGGTGGTACCGCGAGAACAGCGCATGGTGGGAGCCCCTCAAGGAGAGGGCCGCGCTGTGAGCCCGGTCTGGCTGGTCACCGGGGCGGCCGGAATGCTCGCACAGGACCTGCTGGCGGCCCTCGCCCGCCAGGACGTCACCCCCGTCGCGGCGGACCGCACGGCCCTGGACATCGCCGACCCGGCCCGCGTCCGGGAGGCCTTCGCCGCCCACCGCCCCGCGGTCGTGGTCAACTGCGCGGCCTGGACCGCCGTCGACGAAGCGGAGAGCCAGGAGGACGCGGCCCTGCGGGTCAACGGCACCGGGCCCGCCGTCCTCGCCGCGGCCTGCCGCGAGCACGGCGCCGTCCTCCTCCACGTCTCCACCGACTACGTCTTCGCCGGGGACGGCGGCCGGCCGTACGGCGAGGACGCGCCCACCGGCCCGCGCACCGCCTACGGACGCACCAAGCTGGCGGGCGAACGCGCCGTCCTGGAGACCCTCCCCGACACCGGCTACGTGGTGCGCACCGCCTGGCTGTACGGGGCGGGCGGCGGCAACTTCGTCCGCACGATGATCAGGCTGGAGGGCGTCAAGGACACCCTCGACGTGGTGGACGACCAGCGCGGCCAGCCCACCTGGACCGTCGACCTGGCGGGCCGCCTGGTCCGGCTCGGCCGGGCCGCGCTCGACGGCACCGCCCCGGCCGGCGTCTACCACGGCACCAGCGGCGGCGAGACGACCTGGTGCGGCTTCACCAGGGAGATCTTCCGGCTGCTGGGCGCCGACCCGGCACGGGTCCGCCCGACCACCAGCGCGGCCTTCGTACGGCCCGCCCCCCGCCCGGTGTTCAGCGTGCTCGCGCAGAGGCGCTTCGCGGCGGCCGGGATCGAACCCATCCGGGACTGGCGCACCGCCCTGGGCGAGGCGTTCCCGTCCCTGCTCGCCGCGGAACGCCCCTGATCAGCGCCCGGCCCTGAGCAGCGCCGGTTCGCCCGCCCGCATCCCGGCGGGCGGCGGACCGGTCGTCCGCAGCCGCGCGTAGTACGCCTCGCACTCCGCGTACGAGGGAAGCAGCCCCCGCTCCTCGGCCTCGGCCAGCGAAGGGGCCGCCGCGTCCTTCCCGGACAGCAGCGGGGCGATGTCCCGCGGCCACTCGATGCCCAGCTCCGCGTCGAACGGATCGATGCCGTGCTCACGCGTGGGCGCGTACTCCTGCGAGCAGAGGTACAGGACGCACGCGTCGTCCGTCAGCGCCATGAAGGCGTGGCCGAGCCCCTCGGCGAGATACACCGCCCGGTGACCGCTGTCGTCGAGACGGACCCCCTCCCACCGCTTGTACGTGGGCGAGCCGGCCCGGATGTCCACGATCACGTCGAGCACCGCGCCGCGCACGCACTTCACGTACTTCGCCTGGCCCGGCGGCACATCGGCGAAGTGGATCCCGCGCAGCGTGCCCAGGGCCGAACTGGAGAAGTTGGCCTGCGCGAGCCCCAGCGGGTGCCCCTGCGCCGCATCGAGATCCGAGGCCCTGAACCACTCGTGGAAGCTGCCGCGGCTGTCCGTGATGACCTCGGGCTCGTGCACCCAGGCCCCTGGAATGGAGAGCTGGCGCATGCGATCACGTCCTTCTTCCTGGAGATTCCCGGCTTCCGTCGGCACTGATGCCGATATCCGCTGCAACGAGACGCGGCGCACTGCGGACACGGAGCGGCACGGATCCGGATGAACCGGGGTCCACGGGGCGGAATGCCCACGCACCGATTCCGGCGCTCGCGTAGATTGCGGATTCCGCTCATCGAGGCCGATCACGGGGGACACGCGTGTCAGGGGCAAGGCAGGGCGTCACGGACGCCCGCAGGATCGTGGTCAAGGTCGGTTCCTCCTCCCTCACCACAGCCACCGGCGGCCTCGACGCCGACCGCGTCGACGCGCTCGTCGATGTGCTCGCCAAGGTGCGCGGCGGCGGTGAGCGGGAGGTCGTCCTCGTCTCCAGCGGCGCCATCGCGGCCGGGCTCGCCCCGCTCGGACTGCACCGCAGGCCCAAGGACCTGGCCAGGCAGCAGGCCGCCGCCAGCGTCGGCCAGGGGCTGCTCGTCGCCCGCTACACCGCCTCCTTCGCCCGCTACGGCGTCCGCGTCGGCCAGGTGCTGCTCACCAGCAACGACACCAGCCGCCGCGCGAACTACCGCAACGCCTACCGCACCCTGGACCAGCTCCTGGACATGGGCGCGCTGCCGGTCGTCAACGAGAACGACACCGTCGCCACCGACGAGATCCGGTTCGGGGACAACGACCGGCTCGCGGCGCTCGTCGCCCACCTGGTCCGCGCCGATCTGCTGATCCTCCTCTCGGACGTGGACGGCCTCTACGACGGCGACCCGAGCATCCCCGGCACCACCCGCATCGCGGAGATCACCGGCCCCGCCGATCTGGCCGGGGTCAGGATCGGCAGCGCGGGCAAGGCGGGCGTCGGGACCGGCGGCATGGTCACCAAGGTCGAGGCCGCCCGGATCGCCACCGCCGCCGGCGTCCCGGTCGTGCTGACCTCGGCGAGCCACGCGGCGGACGCGCTGTCCGGCCGTGACACCGGTACGTACTTCCACCGCACCGGACGCCGCAGCGCGGACCGGCTGCTGTGGCTCGCCCACGCCTCGACGCCGCAGGGCTCGCTGACCCTGGACGACGGTGCCGTGCAGGCGGTCGTCGAGCGCCACAGCTCGCTGCTGCCGGCCGGGATCGCCGCGGTCGAGGGCGACTTCGCCGCGGGCGACCCGGTGGAACTGCGCGATCTGCGCGGCCGGCCGGTGGCCCGCGGGCTCGTCAACTTCGACGCCAAGGAGATCCCGCAGCTCCTCGGCCGCTCCACCCACGATCTGGCGCGCGAACTGGGCCCCGCCTACGAGCGCGAGGTCGTACACAGGGACGATCTTGTCGTCCTTCACAGTTGACCGGCCCCTGAAACGGCTGAAAGTCCAGCCTTGGGGCAGAGACCTTCACGAAAACCGCCACACGCCGGGCCGCGGACTGGTCCACTTTGTAGCGGGGACACTGCGGGGTACACAGCACAGCAACACATTCAGGAGGCCGCCGGTGAGACGAGCGCGCCCGGGGGCGCCGCCCCGAGGAACGGGTGGCCGCGCCCTGACCAGCGTCGGAGCAGGTGCCGATTTCGACGGGAGGAGGTCCGCGGACCTCAGGGACGAGCGGCCCGCCGGGGCCGAACAGCCGGCGGTGAGCCAGGAGCTCACCCAGTCGAAGCTGTGGCACATCACACTCTGCGTCTCGGGCGCCGAGATTCCGCTGAAGGAGGTCAGACGCGGCCTCGAACAGCTCGCGCACGACCACCCCTTCCTGCTGACCAGCCGGTACGCCAACGACCACGCGGAGATCCGCTATTGGGAAGAGGCCCGCGACCTGCACGACGCGGCGGCGGTCGCCCTGCGGCTGTGGGGCGAGCACCGCTCCAGCGCCGGTCTGCCGCCGTGGGAGATCGTCGGCCTGGAGGTCATCGACCGCGAGACGTACCACCAGCGCATCGCCGAGGGATACGGACCGCCCCCGGCCGCCCCGGTCGGTGTGCACCCGTACTGACCCGGCGGCCGGGGGCGGCCGGCGGCTGTCTCGCATCACGGGATACGTGACGGATGCCCGCAGTGTGCGCACTACTCTGCGGGCATGACCACGCTTTCGCCGTACGACAACATGTCCCCGGTCGCCCAGGCCGCCTACCGCGCACGCTCCGCGGCCGCCGACATCGCGCCGCTTCCCCGTGCGGCGAAGGACGACGCGCTGCTGGCGATCGCGGACGCGCTCGAAGTACGGACGAGCGACATCATCGCGGCCAACGCCGAGGACGTGGCGCGCGCCCGCGAGGCCGGGACCAGTGAGTCGGTCGTCGACCGGCTCACCCTGAACCCCGAGCGGATCCGCGCCATCGCCGCCGATGTGCGGGACGTGGCGGCGCTGCCCGACCCGGTCGGTGAGGTGGTGCGCGGCTCGACGCTCCCCAACGGCATCGATCTGCGCCAGGTCCGGGTACCGCTCGGCGTCGTCGGGATCATCTACGAGGCCCGGCCGAATGTGACGGTGGACGCCGCCGCCCTCTGCCTGAAGTCGGGCAACGCGGTCCTGCTGCGCGGTTCGTCCTCCGCCCACGCGTCCAACCAGGCACTGGTCCGGGTCCTGCGCGACGCGGTCGGCGGCTCCGGCCTGCCGGCCGACGCGGTCCAGCTGGTGCCGGGCGAGAACCGTGACTCCGTACGGGAGCTCATGCGGGCCCGCGGCCTGGTCGACGTGCTCATCCCGCGCGGCGGCGCCTCCCTGATCCGCACCGTCGTCGAGGAGTCCACCGTCCCGGTGATCGAGACCGGTACCGGCAACTGCCATGTGTACGTGGACGCGCGGACCGACCTCGACATGGCCGTCGCCATCCTGGTCAACTCCAAGGCGCAGCGTCCCAGCGTCTGCAACGCGGCCGAGACGCTCCTGGTCCACAAGGACGTCGCCGACGCCTTCCTGCCGCGTGCCCTGGACGCCCTGGCCGAGGCCGGTGTGACCGTGCACGGCGACGAACGGGTCATGGAGCACGCCGAGGGGTCCAAGGCCACGGTGGTGGCGGCGACGCCGGAGGACTGGGAGACCGAGTACCTCTCGTACGACATCGCGGCCGCCGTCGTGGAGTCGCTGGACGCGGCCGTGGCGCACATCCGGCTCTGGTCGTCCGGCCACACCGAGGCGATCGTGACCACCTCGCAGGCAGCGGCCCGCCGTTTCACCCAGTTGGTGGATTCGACGACGGTGACCGTGAACGCTTCGACGCGTTTCACCGACGGCGGCCAGTTCGGTTTCGGCGCCGAGATCGGCATCTCCACGCAGAAGCTGCACGCCAGGGGCCCGATGGGGCTGCCGGAACTGACCTCCACGAAGTACATCGTGACCGGCGACGGCCATGTGAGGTGAGTTCGGGATGCGCCGAATGTGCGGTCTCCCTGCCCAAAACGCCCCTCCGGGGCTAGGCTGAAGCCGTGCCGGACGACGTGGGGGGCAGGCCGTTCCCGAACGGCTGGGAGCCCGACGACGACCGCGGGGGCGCGGACGAGGACTTCGCCTCCGTGGTGTTCGACGAGGACTTCGTACAGGCCGCCGCTTTCCATGAGCCGACCGCTGTCGAGCGGATGTCGGCGGCCGCCGAGGCGCGCGCCGACGCGGAGGCCTTCCGTGCCCGGTCCGGCGGCGGGCCGCTGGACGACGATCTCTACGACGACGGCTACGGGCCGCGCGGCGGGTACGGCCGCGGGAGCGCCTACGACGACCGGCCCGACGCGGACGACGGCGACGACTACTACGACAGCGGCCCCTACGGGCGCCACGGCGGCGCCCTGCGCCCCTATCGGGGAGCCGCCCGCTGGCACCGGCCGGTGGCCTGGCTGCTCGCCCTGGTGATGGGCATCGGCATGGTCGCGCTGGCCTTCAGTGCCGTCTACCGCAACACCTCGGGCGACCGGCAGGACCAGGTCCCGCCGCCGGCCACCACCGGAGTGGACAGCGCCCCGGCGGCCTCCTCCGCGGTCCCGTCGGTCTCGGGCAGCTACCTCCGCCCGGTGGTCTCCGCGGCCCCGCGCACGCCCTGACGCGAACCCGCTCCAGCAGCCCCGTACCCCCGGACAGCCCCGCACCCCCGGACGCACCCCGGCTCTCCCTTGCCGGGCCCCCCGGGGCCGTCCGGGGCCGTCCGGGGCCGTCCGGGGTCGCCCGGCGCCGCCTGCGTCCGCCGCGTGCGTCCCGGCGGAGTCCCGGGGCAGTTCTCGGCCCGCCTCCGCGTTTACGTTCGTCGTAATCGACCTACTCTCAAGGTATGACCCCTCACCTGCTCGAAGAGGGGGCTCCTCACTTGCCCGGACATGCCCCCCGCATGACGGGCAGGCCCTGCCCAGGCCGTCCGGCCGCGGCGGGGGCGCACCGCACCGGCCTCCGGTCGGTGACGTGGAGTCGGGAGAAGCCATGGCAGACCACGGAGATCCCCCCGAAGGCCCGGCGGACAACAGCGGGAACGGCGGCGAGGACGAGTACCGGTCGCTCGTCTTCGACGAGTCCTTCGTCCGGGCCGCCCGGCTTCAGGAGTTCTCCGCCCAGGAGCGCATGGGGGAGCACGCCCGTGCCGTACGGAGCCTGCCGGGCCGGACCCTGCGCACCGGCTCCCGGGCCGCGCTCGCCCTGGTCGTCCTGATAGCCCTCGCCTTCGGCACGGCCGTCTTCATGGGCTTTCGCCACCCCTACCAGGCCCCCGTCGGCAGGCGGGCCGAGCCGCTGCGGATGACCTTCGTCCCCCTGGCGCCGCGCGGCGTCGTACCCGCGGGCACACCGGCCGGCCTGTTCGCGAGCAGCCCCGCCGCCCACTACCCGAAGGGCGGCGAAGGCATCAGTCCTCCGGTGGCCCGGCGGACGGACAACTTCTCGGTGAGCCAGGTGGTCGCCGCCCTGGCCACGGTCAAGAACTATCTGGTGGCCTCCTCGCTCGACCCCGACGTCCTCGGCGGGAACACGGTGCGGCCGGTGGAGTCACTGCTCGACCCGGACCAGACGGCCCAGTTCGAGCGGAGCATGAACGAGCCGTACGACGACGGGCAGCACGCCGCGACCGGCTGGCTCGTGCGATTCGACCCGGCTCAGGTCGCCCCCGCCCCGGAGGTCCGGGTCCGGGGCACGCTGCGGTACGCGGAGGTGGGGTCCGACGCGCTGGAGGTGATGTCGGACCACACCTTCACCTACGCGCTCCGCCCGGCCGTCTCGGGCCCCCAACAGGCCGATGGCGCGTCGCTGTTCACCGTGCGGCGGGAGCTGCGCTTCCGGCTCGACCGGGAGGATCTGCGGCTGGGCCGGCTGGAGGTGCGGACCAGCTACGTCCAGGCCGGGCCGCAGTCCTGCACGGCCGATACCAGCGGTGCGCTGCGACCGCTGCTCGCCGGGCGGCGAGCGGTCTCCCGGGGCCCGGCGGGCACCGACCCGTACGAGACGGACCGGCCCACCGCCGCGCTGTGCGGGACGCTGGAGGTCAGCTCCCTGCCGACCCGGGCTCCGGCGGCCCCTCAGGGTCCTCAGGGCTCCGGGACTCCTGCGAGCCGCCCGTAGCGTCGCCCTTGCCGGTGCCCGCGCCGCTGCCGCTTCCGCCGGTGAACTTGTCACGGAGCTTGCCGCCCAGATCGCCGGCACCGCCCGCGATGTCGCCGACCAGCTTCATCAGCGGGTCCTTGCTGCCGCGCACCGAATCGGCGTAGTGCGAGGCGGATTCCTTGAAGGCGTCCGTGACCGAGGTGTCCTTGTCCTCGTCACGACGCGGGTAGTGCCCGTCCATGATCCGCTGGTAGTCGCGGGTCTCCGACCACTTCTTGAGCTCGGCCGCCCGGACCGTGGTGAACGGGTGCGAACGGGGCAGCACATTGAGAATCTTGAGCACGGAGTCGCGCAGGTCGCCGCCCTTCTCGTACTCGTCGGCCTGGGCGAGGAAGGCGTCCACGTTCATCTCGTGGAGGTGGTTGCCTCCGGCGATCTTCATGAGTCCGCGCATCGAGGCCCGCAGATCCTGGCCGACCAGCAGCCCGGCCCGGTCGGCGGACAGCTCCGACTTGCGGAACCACTCGCGCAGCGCCGTCACGATCGCCATGATCGCGACGTTGCCGAGCGGGATCCAGGCCACCTTCAGGGCGAGATTGGTGAGGAAGAGCAGGATCGTGCGGTACACGGCGTGACCGGAGAGGGCGTGCCCCACCTCGTGGCCGACGACCGCGCGCATCTCCTCCTCGTCGAGCAGCTCCACCAGGCCCGTCGTCACCACGATGATCGGCTCGTCGAGACCGATGCACATGGCGTTGGGCTGCGGGTCCTGGTTCACGTACATCGGCGGGACCTTCTCCAGGTCCAGGATGTAACAGGCGTCCCGCAGCATGCTGTTGAGATGGGCGAACTGGGCGTCGCTCACCCGGACGGAGTCCGACAGGAAGAGCAGTCGCAGACTGCGCTCGGGGAGCAGACCGCTCAGCGCCTTGAAGACGGTGTCGAAACCGCTCAGCTTCCGCAGGGCGACCAGGGCCGAGCGGTCCGCCGGGTGTTCGTACGCCCGGGACGAGATTCCCGGGAAACGCCTGCGCTGCCTGCTCGGCACGTTCTCGTGACTCTCGTGGCTGCTTTCGGTCATGAATAGGCCCCCTGTTCGTACGAGACGTCGCTCGCCCCCTGACAAATCCCAGCCTAGGTGCTGGCGCTACGGTGTGCGGGGGGCTGTGGATAACTGAGGAGACGCCCGACATGCCGCACACCGTTGCTCTGCTCGCCGCCGCATCCGAAGAGCAGGGACCTGGCAACACACTCCGCATCGTGCTGCTCGTCTCGCTCGTCGGAGCCGCACTGCTGGCCTGGTTCCTGCTGCGCGGATACCGCAACGATGACAACAACGACTGAGTCGGCGTGAGCGTGCCCAGGGGTCCCGCATACGATGTCCGCGACGTCTTCCCTCCGCCTCCCGATCGATAGGTCCTGACGAAGATGAGCCTCACGAACACCGCACACCAGCTGGTCACCGTCGCCGCCGAGGGCGCCGAGCACGGCGGCAACCACGAAAGCCTCAACCCGCTCCTCACCGGTGGCGGTGCGCTTGTCGCGCTTCTCCTCCTTCTGTGGATCACCACGCGCTTCAACCGCGACCGCTGAGGCCGAGGCGTACAGCTGTGCCAGTAGGCTCTGCACGCATGGGAGAGCAGGAAGTGCCTACCGGCCCCGGAAAGCGCCGAATCGGCGTGATGGGCGGGACGTTTGACCCGATTCACCATGGACACCTGGTGGCGGCCAGCGAAGTGGCCGCCCAGTTCCGCCTCGACGAGGTGGTCTTCGTGCCGACCGGGCAGCCGTGGCAGAAGAGCCACAAGCAGGTGTCCGCGGCCGAGGACCGGTATCTGATGACGGTCATCGCGACGGCGTCGAACCCGCAGTTCTCGGTCAGCCGGAGCGATATCGACCGCAACGGTCCCACGTACACGATCGACACCCTGCGGGACCTGCGCGCGGTCCACGGGGACGCGGACCTCTTCTTCATCACCGGCGCCGACGCGCTTTCCCAGATCCTCACCTGGCGGGACGCCGACGAGCTGTTCTCGCTGTCCCACTTCATCGGTGTGACGCGGCCGGGGCATGTGCTCACGGACGTCGGTCTGCCGGAGGGCGGTGTCTCTCTCGTGGAGGTTCCCGCGCTGGCGATCTCCTCCACGGACTGCCGTGGGAGGGTCGCCGAGGGCGATCCGGTCTGGTACCTGGTGCCGGACGGTGTGGTCCGCTACATCGACAAGCGCCAGCTTTACCGCGGCGAATGAGCCACGGAGAGGGGCACCGGTGAACGACCGACAGAATCCGTACGACCCGTACTACCAGCAGCCGCAGATCGTCGGCTACGACGAGTACGGGCAGCCGGTGTACCAGCAGCCCGGACAGCAGCAGTACGACCCGTACGGGCAGCAGCAACAGCAGACGCAGCAACAGCAGACGCAGCAACAGCAGACACAGCAACACCTGGGGCAGCAGCCGCCGCCCCAGACGGACCAGGGCTACGGCTACGACCCGTACGCCCAGCAGCAACAGCAACAGCAACAGCAACAGCAACAGCAACAGCACGGGCAGCAGCAGCAACAGGGCCCGCCCCCGCAGCAGTACGACCCGTACGCGGCCCAGCAGCAACAGCCCCAGCAGCACCAGGCCCCGCAGCAGGGTTACGGCTACGACGGCTACGGCTACGACACCGGGCAGCAGCCGGCCGCGGTCGACACCACTCAGCAGCAGTGGAACGTCCCGCAGCAGGCCCCGCCGCCCGCTCCCGCGCCGGCTCCCGCGCCTGTCCCACCGCCGCGGGACCCCGGTCCGGCACCGGACGCGGAGCCGGAGGCGGCCGTCCCCGGGCAGCGCCGCGGTGACCGCGACTACGGCACCGAGCAGTTCTCCTTCATCGAGGAGCCCGATGAGGACTCCGAAGACGTCATCGACTGGCTCAAGTTCACCGAGAGCCGCAGCGAGCGCCGGGAGGAAGCGCGGCGCCGCGGCCACAACCGGATGGTCGCGCTGATTGTCGTGGTGGCCCTGGTCGTGGTCGGCGGCGTCGGTTACCTGTGGTCCGCGGGCAAGCTCCCCGGTTTCTCCGCCTCGGAGAAGGAGGACACCGCGACGACCGGTCCCCAGCGGCGGGACGTCATCGTGGTCCATCTCCACAACACCAAGGGCGGCGGCACGTCCACGGCGCTGCTCGTCGACAACGTCACCACCAAGCAGGGAGCCACGGTCCTGCTACCCAACTCCCTCGCGGTCTCCGACGAGGACGGCAACACGAGCACGCTCGGCAAGTCGGTCGAGGACGACGGCACCACCGGCACCCGGGAGTCCATCGACACGCTGCTCGGCACCGAGATCAGCGGCACCTGGCGGCTCGACACCCCGTATCTGGAGAACCTCGTCGACCTGGTCGGCAACATCGACGTCGACACCGACACCGATGTGCCCGACGCCAAGAAGGGGACCTCGCCCCTGGTGAAGAAGGGGACGGCGCAGACGCTCAGCGGCCCGATGGCCGTCGCGTACGCCACCTACCGCGGCCCCGACGAGGCCGAGGCGAAGCAGCTGATGCGGTTCGGGCAGGTCATGCGCGGAGTGCTGCGGAAGATCTCGGACGATCCGAAGGCCGCCACCGTCACCGTGCAGACACTGGCCCAGATCCTCGACCCCTCGCTCCCCGAGAAGGACCTCGGCGCCTCCCTGGCCAAGCTTGCCGAGCACGCCAAGGTCGGTGACTACAAGACGGCGTTGCTGCCGGTCCAGGAAGACGGCGGCCTCACCGACTCGGCGGCGGACAGCGTGGTCAAGGACATCCTGGGCGGCACGGTCAAGGCTCCGGCGGCGGACGCGGCGGTGCGGGTCGCCATCAGGAACGCCACCGGCAGCGAGCGCGGCACGGAGTCCGCCCGGATCAAGCTGGTCAATGGCGGCTACGCCTTCGTCAACGGCGGGAAGACCAGTGCCGTGGCCTCCTCCGAGATCATCTACAAGGACGCCGCCAACAAGGAGAAGGCGACCCAGGTCGCCAAGACGCTCGACCTGCCGACGAGCGCGGTGAAGAAGGGCAAGCCGACCGGGAACGCGGACGTGTCCGTCGTCATCGGACAGGACTACAAGGTCGACTAGGCAGGCCAGGTCGATGTGATCGGCCGGATCGGCCGGGATCGGTTGTGGGGCGGCTGCGGGATGGTTCCGGAGCTGCCCCACGGCCGTTCCGAGCCGCCCCGCAGCCGTTCCCGAGCTGCCCCGAAGCCGTCCCTGAGCTGTCCCGCAGGCCGTTCCCGACCTGTCCCGCAGGCCGTTCCGGAGTCGCTGAACGCTCTTCGGACAATGGCTGCGTGGGCTGTCGGCGGTCCGTGAGACCCTAGAGGTCGATCTGCCCGCCGACGAAAGCCTGCTTGTGACCGCCACGGACCGCTCCATCGAGCTCATCAACGCCGCCGCTCAGGCGGCCGCCGACCGGCTCGCGCACGACATCATTGCGTACGACGTCAGCGATGTGCTGTCGATCACGGACGCCTTCCTGCTGGCTTCGGCCCCCAACGACCGCCAGGTCAAGTCGATCGTCGACGAGATCGAGGAGCAGCTCCAGAAGGATCTCGGCGTCAAGCCGGTCCGCCGCGAGGGTGACCGCGACGCCCGCTGGATCCTCCTCGACTACGTCGACATCGTCATCCACGTCCAGCACAGCGAGGAGCGCGTTTTCTACGCGCTGGAGCGCCTCTGGAAGGACTGCCCCGAGATCGCTCTGCCCGAGGACGCCGTGAAGACCCGCGGCAAGGCCGAGGAGCACGCACAGCTCACCGGCGGCACGGAAGGTGACCAGAGCTGAACGGCAGCGGAAGCGGCAGGGGCCGCAGGATCGTCCTCTGGCGACACGGCCAGACGGGGTGGAATCTGGAGCGCCGGTTCCAGGGCTCCACGGACATCGAGCTGACCGAGGCCGGCGTCGGACAGGCCCGTCGGGCCGCCCGGCTGCTCGCCTCGCTGAAGCCGGACGCGATCGTCGCCTCCGATCTGCGCAGGGCCGCGGCCACCGCCGCCGAGCTCGCCGCGATCACCGGTCTCGGTATCACGCACGACCCCGGTCTGCGTGAGACCTACGCGGGCGCGTGGCAGGGCCTCACCCACGAGGAGATCGTGGGGCGGTTCGGCGATCAGTACGCGTCCTGGAAGCGCGGCGAGCCGGTGCGGCGCGGCGGCGGCGAGCTGGAGACCGAGGTCGCCGACCGGGCCGCTCCTGTCGTGCTCGCACACGCGGCCAAGCTGCCCGACGAGGGCACGCTCGTCGTCGTCAGTCACGGGGGCACCATCCGGACCACCATCGGCCGGCTGCTGGGCCTGGAGTCACACCACTGGGAAGGGCTCGGCGGGCTGACCAACTGCTGCTGGTCGGTGCTGGGCGAGGGCGCGCGGGGCTGGCGTCTGCTGGAGCACAACGCGGGCACGCTGCCCGAGCCGGTGCTCGGCGACGACGACTGAACCGGCCGTCCGCGCAGTGCCCGGACGGCGCCTTCGGGCGGCGTCGGCCTGATTTCACTTTCAGGCTGGTCACAGGCTAAAGTTCTTCTTGTTCGCAGCGCGGAAACGCAGGGAAACACAGCGGACAGCGGGGCTATAGCTCAGTTGGTAGAGCGCCTGCATGGCATGCAGGAGGTCAGGAGTTCAATTCTCCTTAGCTCCACAATCAGGACAATCAAGATCCCGTCCCCGTCAGGGGGCGGGATCTTTTTGCTGGGCCGGGGTGGGACCGGGCCGCTGGGGCGCGGCGGTGCCGGAGCCGGCGGCCACATCTCGCGGACACACTTCCCGGCGGGCGCGCAGAGCGGCCATCTGCTGTTCGCTCTCCCGGTCGGCCGGCGTGTAGGCGACGATCCGGCACTCCGGCAGCCCGTTGACGGAGAGCGACACCGACGTCATCCGTATCTCGGCGGACGCGGCGCGGTGCCGGAAGGTCTTCACCCGGGGGCCGGGCGGGGCGACGTCCCCGCTGCGCCACAGCCGGGCGAAGTACGGGCTGGCCGCGGAAAGGTCCGCGACGAACGTCTCCCAGGCGGGTTCGCCCGCATGGCGTCCGTAGCCGCCCCGCAGGGTCGCCACCATGAGCGGCAGCTCCCGGGTGCGGTGAACGACCGGGCAGTCCTTCTCGGGGACCGTGAACAGCGCCCACAGCACATTGCGGATCCCGGTGTCCAGCATTTCGGGTACACCGAAGAGATCCCGGTAGGCGGGGTTGGTGGCCAGTACGTCGTACCGCGTGTTGTAGACGACCGCCGGGTGCGGGTCGAGCGCGTCGATGATGCCCTGGACCTCCTGCCCGACCTCGATCGTGTCGCACTGCCTGCCCGGGATGCAGGCCACCTCGGCCAGGTGGTAGAGGTGCTCGCGCTCCGAGGGGTCCAGCCGGAGGGTGCGGGCCACCGCGTCCAGGACCTGCGCGGAGGCGTTGATCGGACGGCCCTGCTCCAGCCAGGTGTACCAGGTGACCCCGACGCCGGAGAGCTGGGCGACCTCCTCGCGGCGCAGGCCAGGGGTGCGGCGCCGGAACCCCGGCGCCATGCCCACGTCGGCCGGTGTCACCCGGGCCCGGCGGCTGCGCAGGAAGTCGGCGAGCTCCGGCCGCCGGCCGTGCTGCGGCCCCCGCCCGGTCCGCCTCGCCCGTTCCCGGAGTACCCGTTTCTGAAGCACCTGTTCCTGAAGCGCCGGTTCCTGCCGGGCAGGTTGGTCCGGCCGCTCCTCTGCTACCCGATGTCGTGCCGTCACCGTCGTCACACCCCCATCGTCGGTGCTTCCCCCGGGTGTTGCCAGGTGCTGCCAGTACCAGCATCAGCGGGCTCTCGTTACCCGTATGCGGCCGGGACCAGCCTTGAGGTCATGACCACGACCACGACTACGGCCACGGCTTCCGGGGCAACTCCACGTTCCGTATCCAGATCCAGTAAAACCCCCACCACCGACAAACGCCCTGGACGGCTCCTCGTCCTGGTGCTGGCGGCCCAGTTCATGGCGCTGCTGGACACCTTCATCGTCAATGTCGCCGCCCCGACGATCCGCACCGAACTCGGCGCGTCCGGAGCCGGGTTGCAGCTGGTGGTGGCCGGATACACCATCTCCTACGCCGTCCTGCTCATCACCGGTGCCCGGCTCGGCAGCGTCTTCGGGCACGGTCGCGCCCATCTTGCGGGTCTCGCCGTCTTCACCGCCGCGTCTCTTGCCTGCGGACTCGCCACGAACACCGGACAGTTGATCACCTTCCGGGTGATCCAGGGAATCGGTGCGGCGGTGATGATCCCGCAGGTACTCAGCCTGATCCAGCGGCACTTCAGCGGCGAGGCCCGGGTTCGCGCGCTGGGCGCCTACGCGGCGGTGCTGGCCACCGGCGCCGCGGCCGGGCAGGTGGTGGGCGGAGTGCTGGTCAGCGCGGACCTGTTCGGGACGGGCTGGCGTCCGGTCTTCCTGGTCAACGTGCCGATCGGGCTGGTTCTGCTGGTGCTCGGCGTCCGTGTGCTGCCGGGTGAGCCGCGTGCCGGGCGGGCCCGGCGCGAGGCGCGGGCCCGCGGGCTGGATCTGGTGGGGCTGTTGATGCTCGCGGTGGCCGTCGTCCTGTTCACCGTTCCGCTGGTGCTGGCACAGGAGTTGGGCCGGCCGGCCTGGACCTGGATCTGCCTGCTCGCCTCCGTGGCGTTCTTCGCCGGGTTCGCGGCGTACGAGACACGGCTGGCCGCGCGCGGGGGCGCACCACTCATCGCGCTCGGGGTGCTGCGCATCCCCGGCATCGCGCGGGCGGCGCTGCGCATTCTCCTGGTGATGGGGATCAACGCCGGCTTCCTCTTCGTGATGACGCTCCACGTCCAGGGCGGTCTGGGGTACTCGGCGCTGCGCAGCGGGCTGATGTTCGCTCCGACCGCGGTGGCCTTCGGTGCGATCGGGCTGACCTGGCGGCGCTGGCCGGCCCGGCTCCAGGGAGTCCTGGCCCCGGCCGGATTCACGCTCGTGGCCGTCGGTTCGGCGGCTCTCGGCTTCCTGATGCGCGACGGCGGCGATGGTGGTGCCGGGCTGTACGCGGTCTTCGTCGTCATCGGTTCGGGCATGGCGCTGGGCTTCAGTCCAACTCTTACGGGTGCCCTGGCGAACGTACGGCCGGAGGACGCCGCCGACGCGAGCGGCGTACTCGTGACCGTCACCCAGCTCGGCCAGCTCATCGGCGTCGCGGGGTTCGGCACGCTCTACCTCAACCGCCTTGATACGCCTGGGGTGCAGGGTTCGGGAGAGGCGCTGTGGGCATGCGCTCTCGCACTGTCGGCGGCCGCCGTCGTGGGTGTGCTGGTGGGTCTTGTACGGCGTCGGCGCACGACGGGGTCCCGGCAGGGCTGACCCCCTTGCGGGGTCATGGCAGAATCGGACCGCCGGAGGGGGCGACGGACCGAACGGGAGGGAGTGCGCGATGCCTGCGAGTCGCCACGAGGTCCCGGACCTGCCCCCTGTTCCCGAGGCCCGCGTACGCGCCGGCCGCCCCGTCGGCTGTTCGCCCTCCACGGTCCGGACGCCCGGCGGGAACGGCGGAACCCTCCACTTGTGCACGGCCCGCGGCCGCAGCCGGAGCTGACCCATGGGCGCCCACAGGCGGAAGTGCGACTGGTGCGGCAGCGGTACGCCCATCGTCAGGGACATGGACCCGGTCAACCAGGACTACCAGTACTGGTGCGAGGAGTGCGCGCGGGCGCTGGTCATAAAGGGCGACCCGATCGAGACCTACCGGGAGCTGGAGGGCGAGCCGATCTACGGCCGTCTGCTGGAGGAGCACTGCACGCTCAAGCGCTTCTACTCCTTCGCCACCGCCTGACCGGGGCCCCGCCGATCAGGCGGAACCGGGCGGACCGGAAACGATTTGGTGGACGGCCGGGGTGACCGGTAATGTTCTCGATGTCGCCGCGGGAGACCGGGCGACACGACGCGGGGCTATAGCTCAGTTGGTAGAGCGCCTGCATGGCATGCAGGAGGTCAGGAGTTCAATTCTCCTTAGCTCCACAGTGAAGATCGAGCAGCGGGCCATCCGGATTCGGGTGGCCCGCTGCTCGTCTGTGTCGCCGTACGGTTCCATCCGATGTGTCCACGGATCGGCGGCGCCCGGATGGCGGCCGTTCCATTGCGGTACCCTGACGCCATGCGTGCCGTACGCCTTCTGCTTAGCGAGCCGCGCTGATCACTCCCGACCGGTGAGAATGCCTGGTCGGCATCGGCGCGGCGTCCCCTCCTGTGCGAGGGGATTTTTCGTTTCCGTAGACGCGTGTCCGTAGACGTGGGCGCCGGCAGATGACGATCGATGGAGCTTTGAGGATCATGAGCGAGACGAATTCCGCAGCCGACGTTGCTGCGCCGCACCGCTACACGGCAGCGATGGCCGCCGACATCGAGGCACGCTGGCAGGACTTCTGGGACGCCGAGGGCACCTACGAGGCACCTAATCCGACCGGTGACCTGGCGGACAATCCGGAGCTGGCCGCCAAGCCGAAGAAATTCATCATGGACATGTTCCCGTACCCCTCGGGTGCGGGCCTGCACGTCGGCCACCCGCTGGGCTACATCGCCACCGATGTCTTCGCCCGTCACCAGCGGATGACCGGCCACAACGTCCTGCACACCCTGGGCTTCGACGCCTTCGGCCTGCCCGCGGAGCAGTACGCCGTACAGACCGGCACGCACCCGCGGCTGTCCACCGAGTCCAATATCGAGAACATGACGGCGCAGCTGCGCCGGCTGGGCCTGGGCCACGACAAGCGCCGCTCGTTCGCCACCATCGAGTCCGAGTACTACAAGTGGACCCAGTGGATCTTCCTGCAGATCTTCAATTCCTGGTACGACGCCGAGGCGGACCGCGCCCGGCCGATCGCCGAGCTGGTCGCCCGGTTCGAGAGCGGTGAGCGCCCGACCCCGGACGGCCGCGACTGGAGCGCGCTGAGCGCGACCGAGCGTGCCGACGTGCTGAGCGGGCACCGCCTGGCCTACGCCTCCGACGCGCCCGTCAACTGGTCGCCGGGCCTGGGCACCGTGCTGGCCAATGAGGAGGTCACGGCCGACGGCCGCTCCGAGCGCGGCAACTTCCCCGTCTTCAAGGCCAAGCTGCGCCAGTGGAACATGCGCATCACCGCTTACGCCGACCGGCTGCTGAACGACCTGGACGGGCTGGACTGGCCCGAGGCCATCAAGCTGCAGCAGCGCAACTGGATCGGCCGCTCCGAGGGCGCGCGCGTCGACTTCCCCGTCGACGGTGCAGGCAGCATCACCGTGTTCACCACCCGCCAGGACACCCTGTTCGGCGCCACCTACATGGTGCTGGCGCCCGAGCACGAGCTGGTCGAGCGGATCATTCCCGCCGCCTGGCCCGAGGGCACCCACCCGGTCTGGACCGGCGGGCACGCCTCCCCGGCCGAAGCCGTCACCGCGTACCGCAAGCAGGCCGCCGCCAAGTCCGACGTGGAGCGGCAGGCCGAGGCCAAGGACAAGACCGGCGTCTTCACCGGTGCGTACGCGACCAACCCGGTCAGCGGCGAGCAGGTCCCCGTCTTCATCGCCGACTACGTGCTGATGGGCTACGGCACCGGCGCGATCATGGCCGTGCCGGCGCACGACGCGCGCGACTTCGCCTTCGCGCGCGCCTTCGAGCTGCCGATGCGCTGTGTCGTCGAGCCGTCGGACGACCGCGGCACGGACGCCTCGACGTGGGAGGACGCCTTCGCCTCGTACGAAGCGAAGCTGGTCAACTCCGCGAACGACGAGGTCTCCCTGGACGGCCTGGGCGTCGTCGAGGCGAAGGCCCGCATCACCGACTGGCTGAAGGAACACGGGGTCGGCGAGGGCACCGTCAACTTCCGGCTGCGTGACTGGCTGTTCAGCCGCCAGCGCTACTGGGGCGAGCCCTTCCCGATCGTGTACGACGAGGAGGGCATCGCCCACCCGCTGCCCGAGTCGATGCTGCCCCTGGAGCTGCCGGAGGTCGACGACTACTCGCCGCGCACCTTCGACCCGGACGACGCCGACACCAAGCCCGAGACCCCGCTGTCCCGCAACGCCGACTGGGTCAACGTCACGCTGGACCTGGGCGACGGGCCGAAGAAGTACCGCCGCGAGACCAACACCATGCCCAACTGGGCCGGCTCCTGCTGGTACGAGCTGCGCTACCTGGACCCGAACAACGCCGACAAGCTGGTCGACCCGGCGATCGAGCAGTACTGGATGGGCCCGCGCGAGGGACAGCCCACCGGTGGTGTCGACCTGTACGTGGGCGGCGCCGAGCACGCCGTACTGCACCTGCTGTACGCCCGCTTCTGGTCCAAGGTGCTGCACGACCTGGGGCACATCTCCTCCGTCGAGCCGTTCCACAAGCTGTACAACCAGGGCATGATCCAGGCGTTCGTCTACCGGGACAGCCGCGGTATCGCGGTCCCGGCGGCCGAGGTCGAGGAGCGCGACGGGGCGTACTACTACCAGGGCGAGAAGGTCTCCCGCGTCCTGGGCAAGATGGGCAAGTCCCTGAAGAACGCCGTGACGCCCGACGAGATCTGCGGTGAGTACGGCGCCGACACCCTGCGTCTGTACGAGATGGCGATGGGCCCCCTGGACGTGTCGCGCCCCTGGGACACCCGGGCGGTCGTCGGCCAGTACCGGCTGCTGCAGCGGCTGTGGCGCAACGTCGTCGACGAGGAGAGCGGCGAGGTCACCGTCGTCGACAGCGAGCCTGGCGAGGACACGCTGCGTGCCCTGCACAAGGCGATCGACGGTGTCGGCGGCGACATGGCCGCCATGCGCTTCAACACGGCCATCGCCAAGGTCACCGAGCTGAACAACCACCTGACCAAGGCGGGCGGCCCGCTGCCGCGCTCCGTCGCCGAGCCGCTGGTGCTGCTGGTGGCGCCGCTGGCGCCGCACATCGCCGAGGAGCTGTGGCGCCGGCTGGGCCACACCGAGTCGGTCGTGCACCAGGACTTCCCGGTGGCCGACCCGGCGTACGTCGTCGACGAGACCGTGACCTGCGTGGTGCAGATCAAGGGCAAGGTCAGGGCGCGCCTGGAGATCTCCCCGTCGATCACGGACGCCGAGCTGGAGGCCCTGGCCCTGGCCGACCCGGCCGTCGTCGCCGCCCTGGGCGGGGCGGGCATCCGGAAGGTGATCGTCCGGGCGCCGAAGCTGGTGAACATCGTCCCGGCCTAAGGGCTGTCCCGTAATTGCTGGTGGAACAGCGCGCGGCGTCAGATGCGGTGCATCGCAAGGCGGAGGGACGCCCGAATACTGGATGTATTCGGGCGTTCCGACAACGCAGCGAGGTGCCGTAGCTGTCGTCGTGCGCCCGCCAGGAATTGCGGGACAGCCCTTAGGCGGACACGGCCTGGGCATTCGCCCTCGTCGTGACGGTGTGAGGGCTTTCCCCTACGGGCAGGTTGGGGGTTCCGATGGAACCCTCGGCCTGCCCGTTCCGTTTACGGTGGAGGGGCCGGTAAACACGTGTCGGCAGCCGTCACACCATCCGAGGGGCGCTCATGGAAGCCGTGATCCTGATCCTGGGGCTGCTCGTCGTCGCGTTCGTGGCGCTGGGCGTCTATGTGAGTGTCAAGGTCATCGGGGCGGCCAGCCGCGGGGTGGACCGTACGATCACGCAGGCGCGCCGGGCCGTGGAGGACACCACGCTGCGGGCGAAGAGCTACGGACAGCTGGGCGTCGCCGGGGAGCTGGCGCAGCTGCGGCTCTCCCTGCGCATGTCGATGCGGGCCACGCAGGAGGCGTTGCAGGCGGGCGTGGCCGAGGACGCCTCGCTCTCCGAGTCGCTGGGACTGTTCCAGCGGCTGAGTGTGCACGGCCGTGAGCTGGACGACGAGCTGAAGCGACTGGAGCGGGAGCCCGACAAGAAGACGGTGGGCTCGTTGCTGCCCGGACTGAAGAAGCGCACCGGGGAGATCACACGCTCGGCGGAGTCGCTGCGCTGGGCCGCGCGTGACCGGGCCCGCCGGTTCGCCGACGACGATCTGGCGGCACTGAACGAACAGATCGACGTGGAGGCCGGTGCGCTGCGGCACTGGACGACGCACGAGCCGGTAGCGGGGCAGCAGCCCGACCGCTCGGCCGAGCATGGCCCCGGACCGGGGCAGGACCCGGCCGGAGCCCCCGGAACCGCCCAGCGGCACGAGCAGGGGCAGGGAAGCGGGCCGGGAGACGAGGGGATCGCGCAGGCCATCGCGGCTGCGGACCCGCGGCAGCGGACCACATACCCATGGCAGAAGACGGCGCGGCCCGAGACCACGAACTGAAGAAGTAGCCGCCCCGTTTCCCGGCACACGGGCGGAGTGCCGGGGGCCGTCGTGGGGACCTGGGCGTCGAGTGGGACCTGGCATGGCAGGATGCGGCTCGAAGCGACCGGAACTGATCATTCGGTCGGGGTCGGACTGCCGAGCCACCGCCCCGGAAGGTAACCTCCCGCTCATGTCCCGCCATGTCGCGATCGTCACCGATTCAACGGCCTACCTGCCGCCCGAGGCGATGGAACGGCACGGCATCACCGCAGTGCCGCTGACCGTCGTCCTCGGTGATCAGGCGCTGGAGGAGGGCACCGAGATCTCGGCCCGCTCCCTCGCGCTGGCGCTCCAGAAGCGCCGCCCCGTGACGACTTCCCGGCCCAGCCCCGAGGTGTTCGCCGCCACCTACCGTGCGGCCGCCGACGCGGGGGCGAGCGGCGTCGTCTCGCTGCACCTGTCCGCGGAGGTCTCCGGCACGTACGACGCCGCCCTGCTCGCGGCGAAGGACGCGCCGGTGCCGGTGCGGGTGGTGGACACCGGGATGGTCGCCATGGCCCTCGGCTTCTGCGCCCTGTCGGCGGCGGAGGCCGCGGACGCGGGCGGCAGCCTCGACGATGCGGTGGTGGCCGCCGAGAAGCGTGCGGCGGGCACGTCCACGTACTTCTACGTCGACACCCTGGACTACCTGCGCCGCGGCGGCCGGATCGGTGCCGCACAGGCGCTGCTCGGCTCGGCCCTCGCCGTGAAACCGCTGCTCCAGCTGGACGGCGGCCGCATCGAACTGCTGGAGAAGGTGCGGACGGCCTCGAAGGCCATCGCCCGGCTGGAGGAGATTGTCGTCGAGCGGGCGGGCAGCGGGCGGGTGGACATCGCGGTGCATCATCTGGCGGCCCCCGAACGGGCCGAGCGACTGGCCGAGCGGCTGCGTGAGCGGGTTCCCGGACTCGTCGACCTGCATGTCAGCGAGGTGGGTGCGGTGATCGGCGCGCACACCGGTCCGGGGCTGCTGGGAGCAGTGGTCTCGCCGCGCTGACGTCACTGTCCGGAGTGGTCGAGTTATCCACAACAGGCAGGTTTTCCACCATAATCGGGCGCCCTCAGCGAGTTCCGGCGGAAGTGCCTAGCGTCATGAGGCATGGCTTCCCGATCACATCGTGCAACCAGCGGACCCGGCAGCGGACCCGGCCGCGTTCCCGCGTCGGACGGGCGCGCCCGGAGCGCTGCGGGCGCCGGACCCGGCCGCCGTCGCCACGCGCCGGACCGCGCCGCCACCGCCGCGGCCTCGCGCACCCGTGCGGATGCGCTCATGGCGGGCGGGTACGGGGGGCGGGTGGCCCGACAGGCGGTGGGCATCGCCCCGGGTCCGCCCCGGGCCGAGGGTCCGCCGCCGGCCCCGGCCCTCGGGCCGGCAGAGGCGGCGGACGCGGCAACCACGGCGGAGGCGTCCACGGCGGAATCACCGTCCGGGCCGGCGTCGCGCGCGGAACCGGAGGGGCGGTGGGCGCGGGCGGTTCCCGCGCTGCGGGAGCGGCTGCCGATGTGGGTGCAGCTGAGATGCGGTCTGGAGCCGAAGACTCTTGCCGCACTCGCCGTTGTCCTGGTCGCGGCGGCCGTCTTCGCCGCGATGCACTTCTGGTCCGCACGCCCCGAAGGCGTACGTGCACCCGATCCCGTCAGCGAGACCGGGCACGCCCCTGTACCGCGGGCCGGCGCGGACCCGGTGGCGGACGGGGCCGGTGTGCCCGAGCCGTCCCCCGGGCCGCGGCCCGCCGCCGGGGGGACGGCCGGGCGGATCGTGGTGGATGTCAGCGGGAAGGTGCGCCGGCCCGGGATTCACCGGCTGGCGTCCGGCGCACGCGTCGCCGACGCGCTGCGGGCGGCGGGAGGGGCCCGGCCCGGCGTGGATCTCGACGGCCTCAACCGGGCCCGGGTGCTCGTGGACGGGGAACAGATCCTGGTGGGCGCACCGCCCGGCACGGTTGCCGCAGGCGGTACGGACGGGGGCGGCGCGGGCCCTACGGCCCCGGGCGGCACCACCGGACCGGTGAGCCTCAACAGCGCGACCGCCGAACAGCTCGAAGCCTTGCCCGGAGTCGGTCCCGTCCTCGCCCGGCACATCATCGACTACCGCACCCAGCACGGTGGTTTCCGGTCCGTCGACGAACTCCGCGAGGTCACCGGGATCGGCGACCGCCGGTTCGCCGACCTTCAGCCACTGGTGCGACCGTGAGCGCCGCGGACGTCCACACGGCGTCCGGCCGGCGGCTCGGGGTCTCCGATCCGCGGCAGGAGGGTCCGCCGGATCTGCGACTGGTTCCCCCGGCTCTGGCTGCCTGGGCCGGTGCCGCACTGGCGGTGGGCACGCCGGGCCGGTGGGTGGCGGTGGGGGTGGTGCTCTGTCTCGGGGCGGCCATGGTCCTGCTGGCCGTGCCGGGGGCCCCACCGGCCCGCGCCGCACGCGCGGCACCGGACGGCAACGGGGACAGCACGGCCGGCGTACGACGGCGACCGCTCGCCACCGGTGACCAACGGCGGCAACCGCACGTGGCAGGTCATGGACAGCGGCGACCGCACCCCACCGGTGACGGAAGGCTGCGACTGCACACGACGGCCGCCGCGGCGGTACTGCTCTGTGCGGCGGCCGGGGCGGCGTCGGCCGGACTGCACAGCGCCGGCGTGAGGCAGGGACCGGTGCCCGGACTGGCCCGGCAGTTCGCGAGGGTCGAGGCAGAGATCACCCTCACCTCCGATGCCCGGCAGACCTTTCCCCGGGTGCGCGGCGACCACATCACACCCGTCTCCCTCCTCCTGGACGCCGAGATCACCCGGCTCACCGGGCCCGACGGCACGGCTGCCCGGCTGCGTACGCCGGTGCTGGTCATCGTCACACCCGGCGGCGCGGCGGAGCAGTGGCAGCGGCTGCTCCCCTCCACCCGGTTACGCATCGGCGGCCGGCTGGCGCCCCCGTTGCACAGCGGGGAGCGGGCCGCCGCGGTTCTTCGCCCCGAAGGCAAGGGCCCGCCCCGCATCACCGGGCCGCCCACGCTTCTCCAGCGCACGGCGGGCGGGCTGCGCGCCGGGCTGCGCACTGCGACCGAGGGGCTCGGCCCCGATGCGCGGGCGCTCCTGCCCGGACTGGTCGTCGGCGACACCACCAGGGTCACGCCGGAACTGCACGATGCGTTCAGGGCGACCGACCTCACCCATCTCATGGCCGTCTCGGGTGCCAACCTGGCGATCCTGCTCGTCCTGCTGATCGGACCGCCGGGCAGCGCTCAGCGGGTCGAACGCCGGGGCCTGGCACCCGCGCTGGGGATCCCGTTGCGGACGACCGCCCTGGTCGGCGGCGGACTCACGCTCGCCTTCGTCCTCGTCTGCAGACCCGAACCGAGTGTGCTGCGGGCCGCGGCCTGCGGCCTGATCACACTGCTCGCCATCGGCACGGGGCGGCGCAGAACACTGATCCCCGCGCTGGCCGCCGCCGTTCTGCTGCTGGTGCTCTACGACCCCTGGCTGGCGCGCAGTTACGGATTCGTCCTGTCGGTCCTGGCCACCGGCGCGCTCCTGACCATCGCCCCCCGGTGGAGCGACGCGCTGCAACGGCGCCGGTTGCCGTTCCGGCTCGCCGAGGCACTGGCTGCCGCGGCGGCGGCTCAGGCGGTGTGCTCGCCCGTCGTGGTGCTGCTCGCCTCCCGGGTGAGCCTGGTGGCGATCCCGTGCAATCTGCTGGCCGAGCTCGCGGTGGCACCGGCCACGGTCCTCGGGTTCGCCACGCTGGCCCTGGCCCCGGTGGCCATGCCCGCGGCCGAACTGCTCGCCAGGGTGGCGGGGTGGCCGGCCGGGTGGATCGCCTCCGTGGCCCGGACCGGGGCGGCGCTGCCCGGCGCGGAGATCGACTGGCCCGACGGCCGGCCGGGCGCACTCCTGCTGGCCGTGCTGACCGGGCTGGCGGTGCTGTTCGCCCGGCGCATCGGACGCCGGCCCTGGGTGTGCTCGGCCGCGGCGCTGCTCCTGGTGCTCGCGGTGCTGCGCCCGGTGCCGCTGACCCGGGCGCTGACCGGATGGCCGCCGCCCGGCTGGGCGTTCGCGATGTGCGACGTGGGCCAGGGTGATGCCCTGGTCATCGCGGCGGGGCCCGGCGCGGGTGTGGTCGTCGACACCGGGCCGGATCCCCGGCCGGCCGACCGGTGCCTGCGCGACCTGGGGATCACTCGCGTTCCGTTGCTGCTGCTGACCCATTTTCACGCCGACCACGTCCGGGGCCTGCCCGGTGTACTGCGGGGAAGAGAGGTGGGCGCGATCCAGACGACGAGCCTGGACGAACCGCCGGAACAGGCCGCGTTCGTGGCGAGAACGGCCGCGGCGGCCCGTGTCCCCGTGGTGCGGGCCGTACCCGGCGAGCGACGACGGATCGGCGCGCTCGACTGGCAGGTGCTGTGGCCGGTGGGCGGCGCGTCGGCGGGTCCGGCGGCCGGTCCCGTACCGCAGGAGCCGAACGATGCCAGCGTCACCCTGTTCGTACGGGCCGGCGGACTCACTCTGCTGCTCCCGGGAGACCTCGAACCTCCTGCCCAGCAGAGCCTGTTGCGTAACTATCCGGCGCTCCCGCGCGTGGATGTGCTCAAGGTCGCCCACCACGGCTCCGCGTACCAGGACGCCGCCCTGCTGCGGGCCGCGCACCCGAGGTTCGCCCTGATCAGCGTGGGCCGGGACAACCCGTACGGGCATCCGGCCGCCCGAACCGTCGACGCGCTCAGGGCCGGGGGAGCGGTGGTGCTCCGTACGGACAGGGACGGTGCGATCGCGGTGACGGGCGCCGGGCCGGGACTGCGGGCGGTGGGCCGGTCATGACCGAGTACTCAGCCCGGCCAAGGGCCTTCGGCCGTCAGTTCACCGTGCAGTTTGCTTGGTCATGGGCCTTCGGCCGTCAGCTCACGGTCTGCTCAGTCCAGCCACCGCCCTTCGGCCATCAGCTCACGGCCGGCCAGCTCGTTCTCCTCCCGCCACGCCCTCAGCGCGGTCGGGGTGAAGCGCAGGTACACCCAGGCGGGGCGGCCCCGCAGATCCCAGTTGAGCTTGGCGGCGAAGGCGTCGCCCGACTCCGTGGCAAGGTCCGCCCCCTCGATCACCTCGGCCGTCGCCTCGACGAGGACCACGTCACGGGTGTGGCCCACGGCGATCCGGGCGTGCCCGGCCGGCGTCACGTTGACCGCGGTGGGGTTGGTGCGCCGGGTGGCCATCAGCAACGTCCCCCGGTCCCACACGAACGACAGCGGCACCAGGGTCGGCACCCCGTCCGCCGAGGCGGTGGACACCCAGGCGTCCTCGTCCTTCTCCAGGCGATCGAGTACATCCTGCTTGCGCTGCTCCCGGCTGCGGGCCGGCTCCTGCTTCGTCATGTCCCGCACGCTAGTCACCGCGACCGGCACCGCGCCTCCGCCGCTGGTCCTAGGTGTTCTGTCCATGGAGGTTGGTGACGGATCCCACGGCTTGGGGATCTTGAACGAGTGAGGGCCTTCCGGGTTCGGTGTGGATTGCGACA
>NZ_JBFAJY010000049.1:0-59631 GCF_040655445.1 Streptomyces sp. NPDC050423 | reverse complement strand
GGCCTGTATTGGGTTGTCACGCGGAAGAAGGAGCGGGGCTGGGTGCGTGCGATCGCAAGGCGCCGGAGCGCCCTTGTAGCGGAGCTACCAGGGCGTTTCGGCAACGCTGCGAGCGGGCGTGCCCAGCCCCGCGACGCCGCGGGACAACCCAATACAGGCCCTAAGGGCTGTCCCGCAATTTCTGGCGGGACAGCCCTTAGCGGGTCTTCAGGCTGTGGCCGCCGAAGCCGCTGCGCCGGTCGGAGCCGCTGTTCTGGTCCTGCCACCACGCGTCGAACCCCGGCTGCTCCATGGCGGACCAGTCCGGTGTGTTCTCGACCTGCGCACTGCCCATCCTGCGGGCGAGCGCGACCATGGCCGCCCCGACGGCGCCACGGCCGGTGTCGTACCGTTCCAGGACCTCCTTCCAGCTGTCCCCGGCCACCCAGGCGGCCTCAAGGGCGGTGGCGTCCTGGAGCGCCTTCACGCTGCCGCCGCCGATGTGCGGCCGGGCGACACTCGCCGCGTCGCCGACGAGCACCATCCGCCCGGAGGTGTAGTGCGGCACCTCAAGGTCGTAGATCGGCTGGATGAAGGTGGTCTCGGCGGGCGTGCGGAGCACCCTGGACGCCCAGTACGGCGGGAAGTTGTCGGCCACCAGGGTGCGCAGACGGGCCGTGAGCTCGGCGTTCAGACGGCCCGGCGGCAGCGAGGTCGGGGTCCGCAGGTCGGGCTGGAGGGCGTCGGTCTGCGGGGGCGCGGTGTAGAGCACCCAGTTGAGCCGGTGCCCGCCGGAGCCGTCCGGGATGCGGTAGATCATGCAGTGGCCGCCGGGAAAGACGATGTTGTGCGCGGACAGACCGTCCAGGGGGAGGCCTTCGACGTCCGCCGAGGTGCCGCGCCAGCCGATGTATCCGGCGTACTCCGCCTCGACTCCCGGGAACATGGCCTCGCGGACGACGGAGCGGTACCCGTCGGCACCGATAACGATGTCGAAGTGCTCCTCGTAGCCGTCGGCCAGACGCAGCGTCACACCTTCGCTGTCCGGCTCCACGGCGCTGACCACGGCGCCGGAGCGGTAGGTGACGTCCTCGGGCACCCGGCGACGCAACTCGCTCCACAGGGAACCCCAGTTGTAGGCGCGGAAGGGGAACGGCTGCTCACCGACGGCCCGGCCCTGCTCCGCGTCGCCCTCGCGCACGCTCCACACCCGCCGGGTCAGCGGCGCCCAGGGCATCTCGGGGGCCACGTAGCCGGCGTCCTTGAGCTCGTCGTAGCGGTCGCTCTGGAGGGCGATTCCCACTCCCCTGTCCCGGAGTTCCGCGTCGGCACGCTCGAAGACGGTGATGCTGCCGGCTCCGCCGCGCGACGCGGCCAGGGCCGCGGCGCACCCCGCTATGCTGCCGCCGACCACGGCGATGCTGCCTCCACGCATGACTGGTTCTCCACTCACTTGGTGTTCCGGTCGCCGTTCGGGGCGCTGCCGCGTCGGCGTGACCGGCCGGAAGTCCACGGGCACTGAGGCTCGTTGTGCCTTTTGACGTAGGTCAGGGCACCGACGGAATCCTATCGAGGGGCTTGTGGCCGGTGAGCGGCGCACATGGAGGCGCGGGGCCGTCACAAGCGGACGGCGGACACGATCCGTTCCCGCAGCGCGATGACTTCCGCGTCGTCGGCGTACCGCCCGCACTCCCTGGACAGGGTCATCACGTCCTCGACGGCCCGGTTCGAGCGCAGGCGGCCCACCGCGTCCAGGGCCCGGTGAGCCACCGTCAGGGCCTCCTCGGGGTCACCGGTCGCCATGATCAGCGTGGCGAGTTTCGTGCCGGAGAGTGCGCGCGAGCGCACGTAGGCGTCGGTGTACCCGTCCATCGCTTTCGTGAGTCTGGCCGATGCCACGGCAGGTGACTGCCCGGACAGCAGCGCCAGGTCAAAAGCCGCGTGCCCGGTGTCGCCGTGATGCTGCGCATGGTCGTAATAGCTCATCCAGACGGCGTCCTCGCCCTCCTGGGCCAGACCGAAGACCTCGTCGGACCGGCCGATGGCGGCCAGCGCCTCCCCGGTACGGCCCATCCTCGCCCACGCCCTGGCGCGGGCGTTGTGGAGCATGGCCTGTTCGCGGGGCGTGAGGCGGTCCGCGCGCACCAGCCCGTTCTCCGCGTGCGTGAGTCCGTCGTCCGGGGTGCCGCACCAAATGGACTGCCGGGCGAGCCAGTTGAGGGCAGCCGCCCTCAGGTGCCAGTCATCGGCCCGTTCGGCACACAGCCGGCCGAACCGCAGGAGCCGCGTCGCGTCCTCATGTTCGTACGCGTCGAACGCACTCGCCCCCATCACGATGGACAGGCGCCCGACCGCGGCGAAGAGATCCGCTTCCAGGCAGGAGGGGTACTCGGCGGCGAGAAGGCCCCGGGCCCAGGACAGTTGGCCGTACAGGGAGCTGCGGACGATGCCGCCGCCCCCGTAGAGGTTGTCCCACTCGGCGATGGTCGCGGCGGCGGCGAGCACCTGGGCGATGTCCTCGGGGCGGACGACCGTGGGCGGTGCGGCCTGCTCCAGACCGGCGAGGCCGGGCGGAGATCCGTCGAGTAACCCGTCGTCCCGCGCGACACTCCCGGCCTGCGGGCGTACCGGAGCGGAACTGTCCGCATCGGCGCACTGCCCGGCGGCTTCCTTCTCGACCAGGCGCCACAGCCGTCGCAGCGCTCCACCGGCCTCCAGGGCGTCGTCGAGCCGGCCGGCCAGCTCGGCGCCGCACAGGCGCTCATCCTTCTCGATGCGCTCGATCATCGTGCCACTGAGGTGCACTTTCGCCCCCAGCCGCTTCGAGGAGAGCCCTCTGGCGTTCCGCCAGTTGCGGAGTTCCTTGCCCCACCAGGCGCGTGCGGACTTGGTGTCATCCAGGGGCTTCGGCTTCTGCGGCATTTCCTCTTCCATCGGCGCCTTGACGCGGACAGCTGTCGCGGCTGTGGACTGTCTGCATCACCATCGGCCGATGCGGCTTTCCCCTGCCCCGGCCATGTCCTACTCGGACTGGATACCGTAACCAGGCGTCGGGACAGGCTGTTTCAGGCAGGATCACGCGCATCGGCGGGGCCGCCGGACCGCGGACCGGGTCGGCGGGACCGGGTCCCGCCGCTGCTGCGCAGGGATGCGGTGAACCGGCCCCAGGCCGGGTGCGTGAAGGCGAGGACGGCGCCATCGGCCGTCTTCGAGTCGCGCACGAGGAGAGTGTGCTGCCACCGGGCGCACTCCACGCACTCGCCGTTGGCGTGGGCGCTGTAGCTGCTCTTGAAGAAATCTGGCTGGAACTGTCGGGCCACGGGTATCCCTCGTCACTTCCGGCTGCGCAGGTGCGTCCTGCTCGCCTCGGCGATCAGTTCGGCCGAGGCGGTCGCGTCCAGCGCCTCCTGGCGCAGGAAGTCCATGGCCTCGGTGTACTGCTTCAGGGCCGGGGGCTCCTCCAGGAACGACGAGCCGACCTGATTCTCCAGAAAGACGACGTCCAGGGAGGGGTCGGGGCCGCCGAAGACGATGAAGGTACTGAGGGCGGCGCTGTACGCCCCCGCCGAGAACGGCAGCACCTGGATGCTGATGCTCGGCTCCTGCCCCCGGGCGAGCAGATGGTCGAGCTGGGCGGCCATGACCTCACCGCTCCCGACCCTGCGCCGGACCACCGCCTCGTCCAGGATGACGTGGTAGACGGGCGGGGCCGCGCGGTCCAGGATCCGCTGGCGCAGCATGCGCACCCTCAGGCAGTCCTGCAAGTCCTGTGGCGGAAAGGTGTTTCCCGGGGTGGCCTTGATCTCCTGCGCGTAGCTCAGGGTCTGGAGCAGCCCCGGTACGACGCCCACGGTGTGGTGCCTGATGCGCGACGCCTCGTTCTCCAGGGCGAGCAGCATCCGCATCCGGCCGGGTAGCTTCCCGGCGAACGGGGTCCACCAGACTTCGGTGTCCCTGCTGTTCTTCGCCAGTTCGACCAGGGCCCGGCGCTCCTCGTCCGAGGCACCGTACGCGCGGCAGAGCTGGTCGACCTGGTTCCACCGCACGTTCCCCTTGGCCCGCTCGTACCGGCTGACGGTCGCCTTCGACACCCCGGCGCGCTGACCGGCTTCCTCGGCCGACAGACCACACGTGTCGCGCAGGGCGAACAGCCGGACACCGAGCTGCCGCCGCCGCGTGATCGGCCCCGTCCCTCCGGGCGGCTCCGCGGCCCCGGCAGGCACCGTAAGCCTTTCCGTCATGGCACTACCCCCTTGGACGCGTGCCGCCCCGGATCTCCCCGCCGGCGCGTAGCAGCCTCAAGGAAGTTACAGTGCGGCACCAGGATCGCGCTGCCGCCGCGTCGGCCCGCGCAACGGCCATGCGGACACTTGCGCTGCGAGCGTTACACCGGGAGAGATCCAGGGCCATACTCCAACTCGGTAGAAGCACAGGGCACTTCGAACCCGTTCCGAGTTGCCTGGTGTCGAATTGTCTCCACACCGAGGACTTCCGCGATGGGCCACACTCCGAGCAACCGCGCAGCGGATCGTCGCTGTGGGTTCCCGAACGCTCGCCCTGCCGCCTGCCGTACGCCGGCCGGTCCGATGCCCGTGGGCGGCCTCGGCGCAACCGTTCCGGATGCCGAACACACCGTACGGATCAGATCTGTTCGTCCCGTGTGAGAGCCGGGACCGCTGGCCTCGCGCCGGTCCCGCAGGTCCTCGGCAGCCGCCCACGCCCACCGTGCGGACGGCCGAGCCGCGCGCCCGCCCATGCCACCCCCGGGCCGTCCCGGCGGCCCGGCCCACAGACCCGGACATCCCGGCACTACGGAGTACGGACCTCATGAAACGCCATCTCCCGCGTATCGAGCAGCACGCCCCGACCGGCGGCATTCAGCCCAGGGTGCACGTCCCGGCCGGCTGTTCCTCACGCTCAGACCGGGCAGCCGTCTCCCTCACGTTCACGGGGGTCCGATGCTCGCGCTGACGCTGGTCCTCGCGGTGCTGGTGGTGGTCGGCTCGGTGCCGGCGGTCCGATTCCGGAGCTCGGCACGCCGGGCGGAACAGCGGGCCGGCCACCTGCACGAGCACGCCGAGCACCTCACTCGGCAGATGCAGATGACCGAGTACTTCGTGCGGCACCTGGCGACCACCGCCGTTCCGGTCCCTGCCGGCGGGGCCGGGACGGCTGAGGCGCGCGGTGTCGATGTGGCGGTTCCGCCGCAGCTGGCGGGCGTTCCGGTCGCCGAGGCCGTCGGAGCGCTGGCCGGACAGTTCTCCCTCGCCCTCGCGGTGGCCGGGAGAACGGCCGAGGAGAGGCTGGAACAGGCCCGCCGCGAGAACGGCGAGCAGGTCGCCCAGGTGCGCAAGGAGGCCGTGGACGTGGCACGGGCGGCGGTGAGGTCGTTCGCCGCCGGCACCGTCCACCGGGCGTCGAAGCTGGGCACCAAGGTCAGTTCGGGAGTACGTCAGCACGTCTCGGACGACGCGTACGAGACCCTGGTCGAGATCGACCACCTGACGCAGCAGATGCTGCTGACCGCCAGCGGGTACGCGGTGCTGGCCGGCGACAAGCTCTCGCGGCGCCATCCGGTGACCGCGCTCGGTGAGATCGTGCGCTCCGCGATGGGCCGGGTCGAGGGCTTCCAGCGGGTGCAGCACGCGGACATGAACACCTTCGCGGTGGAGAGCCGGGCGGTGGAGGCGGTGATCCACACGCTGGCGATCCTGCTGGACAACGCTCTGCGTTATTCGGCGCCGAACACCCGGGTGCACGTCTCCCTGGAGCACGGCAACGACGCGGTCTTCCTGATCGTGGACGATGCCGGGCTGCGCATGGAGGACGAACGGCTGGAGTGGGCCCGCCGGGTGATGTCCGGTGCGGAGCGGGACGACATCACGAAACTGGGCGCCTACCCGCAGACCGGCCTGCGCGTGGCCGGTGTCCTCGCCGCCGCCTACGGATACCGCGTCGAGGTGACGGCCCCCAACGTCTACGGCGGGACGCGCGCCTTCATCGTCCTGCCGCAGAAGCTCCTCACCAGGCCCCCCGCCCCGCAGCCGGCCGTCCCGGCGACCGCACCAGCCGCCCACCGCCGGCCGGCTCACGCCCCCGTCGCCGCGCCGGCCCCTGTCGCCGAAGCGGCCCCGCTCGCCGAACCGGCCGCTGCTGCCGAACCCGCCGCCGTTGCCGAACCCGCGCCTGCGGACTCCGGCACCACGGTGAGCGGGCTCACGGTCCGCCGGCGGTCCGCGCCGCCCGCCCGGCGTCACTCCGCCGCCGCGGAACCCGTGGAGCCCGGCCGGCCCGAGGTGGCGACCGCCTGGCTGAACGGTTCCCGCAGCGTCCGCGACACGCCGGGCACTCCCCCTGAGACCGAAGGACGTTGACCATGTCGACCACCAGCAACTCCCTGGGCTGGCTGCTGGACGAGCAGCTCGGTGAGATCGAGGGCGTCCGCTTCGCCGTGCTCATGAGCAGCGACGGCCTGCTGAAGGCGCGCACGAGAACCATGAGCCAGGAGGAGGGCGAGAAGTTCGCCGCGCTGACCGCCGCCATGCGTGCCGCGGGAAAGGCGTGGGACGACTTCACCGGCGGGGGCGGTGTCCGTCAGCAGATGATCGAATGCATCGCCAACATCGGCCTGACGACGGCTGCCGGGGACAACACGATGCTGTCCGTCTGCACCACCGGCCCGCACGCGGACGTGGGTCTGATCAGCCGCGAGATGGCGCAGCTCGCGGTGCAGGTGGGCCGGCAGCTGAGCACCGCGGAACGCGTCCCGGCGCAGGCGGACGGCGGCTTCCCGGCATGAGCGGGCCGCGGCGTGACGCGGATCTGGTCAGGCCGTACGTCCGCACCGCCGGACGGGTCCGTCCGCGCCAGGACGTACGCCTGGAAAGCGTGGTCATCGCCGCGACCGGCCCGACGGGCGCGCTCGGCCCCGATGCCCGGGGGCTGATGGGCCTGTTCGCCGGCGGGCACGGCGGTCTCGCCGTCGCGGACATCGCCGCCGCACTTCAGATGCCGCCCTCCACGGTGCGCATCCTCGTCTCCACCCTGATGGACAGCGGCCATCTGACCAGTCCGGTCGCCGCGGTCTGCGACCGACCCGAATCCGACCTCCTGCGAAGGGTGCGCGATGGCCTACGAGACCTGGTCTGACCCGAACGTCACCTATGTGCCGGCCACGGTGACCGAGTCCGCCAAGATCGTGGTCGCCGGAGGTTTCGGCGTGGGCAAGACGACCTTCATCGGCAGTGTGTCCGAGGTGACTCCGCTGCGCATGGAGGAGCCCATCACCGTCGACAGCACGGAAGTCGACGACCTGCGCGGGACGCCGGCGAAGACCACGACGACCGTGGGCATGGACTTCGGCCGCATCCATCTGGCCCGCGGTCATCTGGTCCTCTACCTGTTCGGGCTGCCTGGGCAGGAGCGCTTCCAGCTGCTCTGGGAGGACCTGGCCGAAGGGGCACTCGGGTGCCTGGTCCTGGCCGACACCCGCGACCTCGACGCCTGCCACGGCGCCCTGGGACTGCTGGAGACGCAGGGCATCCCGTACGCCGTCGCGATCAACACCTTCCCCGGCGCCCCCGCCTACGACCTGGACGAAGTCCGCCAGGCCCTCGCCCTGGACGCCGTCACCCCCCTCATCACCTGCGACGCCCGCGACCGCGGCTCCTCGCTCCACGCCCTCGTCGCACTGATGGACCACCTCGTGGAGCACCGCCCGGCCGCGCCCCCAGCCGCACCCATGGAGCCACTGGAGCCCCTGCGATGAATCCCACCAGCACCCGGCCACTGTCCGGGCAGGCCCGGTTCCCCCTGTACGGACCCGAGTTCGCCGACGACCCGCACGCCGCATACGAGCGGATGCGCCGCACGTTCGGCGCCTTCGTGCCCGTCGACCTGTCTCCCGGTATCCCCGCCACTCTGGTGATCGGCTACTCGCAGGCGCGCAGCATCCTCAACGATCCGCTGCGCTTCCCCGCCGACCCCCGGGTGTGGGAGCAGCAGGTGCCGACGTCGTGCCCGGTGCGGCCGATGATGGAGTGGCGGCCCAACGCCCTGCGCAGCGGCGGCACCGAGCACTCCCGCTACCGTTCCGCCAACACCGCCGGCCTCGACGCGATCGACCAGCACGAGCTGCGTGCCCTGGTGGAGAAGGTCGCCGCCGACGCCGTCAGCGGCTTCGGCTCCACCGGCCGTGCCGATCTCGCCACGCAGTACGCCTTCCCGATCGCCTTCCGTGTCCTGAGCACGCTGCTGGGATGCCCCGACGAGATCGGCGCCCGGATCGCCGACGGCATGTCGCGCATCTTCGAGACCACCGACGCCGCCCGCGGCAACGAGATCGTCACCGCGGCCATCGCCGACCTCGTGGGCCTGCGCAGGAGCCACCCGGCAAACGACGTGACCTCCCGCCTGATGGCCCACCCCGCGGGGCTGGACGACGAGGAGATGGGCCATCAGATCGTCACCCTCTACGGCGCCGGCATCGAACCGATGACCAACCTCATCGTCAACACCTGGTGGAAGATCCTCACCGACGACGAGTTCTCCGCCACGCTGCACTCCGCCGAGTCCACGATCCGCGACGCCCTCGACACCGTCCTGTACACGGACCCGCCGATGGCGAACTACTGCATCAGCTATCCGCGTTACGACTCGGACGTCGACGGCACCCTGCTCCCGGCCCACCAGCCGGTCGTCATCTCCATGGCCGCCTGCAACAACGACCCCGCGCTCACCGGCGGGCTCCCGCCGGAAGCCTTCATCGGCAACCGGGCCCATCTGTCCTGGAGCACCGGCCCGCACACCTGCCCGGCCCGCTCCCACGCCTACCTCATCGCCGAGACCGCCATCAGCTACCTCGCGGACGCCTTCCCGGAGATGGACCTCGCGGTCCCCGCCGACGAAGTGCGCTGGCGGCCCGGCCCCTTCCACCGTGCCCTGGAATCCCTCCCCGTCGTTTTCCCCGCCACTCGCTGAGGAGCCCCCGTGCCCGAACACCCGATACTCGTCCTGGACCCCGTCGCGGCGGACCACCACGCCGAGCACGAGGCCCTGCGCTCCCGCGGGCCGGCCGCCCGCGTCGACATCCTCGGTGTCACCGCGTGGTCCGTCACCGACCCCGTCCTCCTCAAGGAACTCCTGACGGACGCGCAGGTCTCCAAGGACGCGCGAGCTCACTGGCCGGCCTTCGCCGACACCGTCTCCACCTGGCCCCTGGCCCTGTGGATCGCGGTGAACAACATGTTCACCGCCTACGGCGGTGACCACCGGCGGCTCAGGCGCCTGGTCGCGCCGGCGTTCACCGCACGCCGCGTCCAGACCATGGAATCCTCCATAGAGGCGATCGTCACCGCCCTCCTCGACACCATCGGCTCCCGGCCGGCCGGGGAGAGCGTCGATCTGCGCGAGGAGCTCGCCTATCCGCTGCCGATCGCCGTGATCGGCCGGCTCATGGGCGTTCCCGACGACCGGCGCGAGGGCTTCCGCAGCCTGGTCGACGGGGTCTTCTCCACCGCGCTCGACGCCGACGAGGCCGCCGCGAACACGGCCTCCCTGTACAAGCTGCTCGACGAGCTGATCGACACCAAGCGCGCCGGGCCGGGCGACGACATGACCTCCCTCCTCATCGCCGCCCGGGACACAGAGGGCGACGGCAGCGCGCTGTCCGACGACGAACTGCGCGACACGCTCCTGCTGATGATCAGCGCCGGTTACGAGACGACGGTCAACGGGATCGATCACGGCATCACGGCCCTGCTCGCCGACCCCGAGCAGCTCGCCCACGTCCGCGCCGGCCGCGCCGACTGGAGCGATGTCGTCGAGGAGACCCTGCGGCACGAACCCGCCGTCAAGCACCTCCCGCTGCGCTACGCGCTCAAGGACCTGCCCCTGCCCGACGGACAGACGATCCGGGCCGGCGAGGCGATTCTCGCCTCCTACGCCGCGGCCAACCGTCACCCCGACTGGCACGGTGAATCCGCTGACCGCTTCGACGTCACGCGGCCGTCCTCGGAGCACCTCGCCTTCGGGCACGGCGTGCACTTCTGCCTCGGGGCGCCCCTCGCCCGACTGGAGATCGCCTCGGCGCTGCGGCTGCTGTTCGAGCGCTTCCCCGACCTCGAACTCGCCGTGCCCGTGGCCGATCTGAAGCCGCTGGCCTCGCTCATCAGCAACGGACACCAGTCTCTGCCCGTGCGGCTGCGGCCGACGAGCGCCTGACGCCGCTCTCGTCGGCGCCGAACGCCCGGGGCCGGCGCCCCCGCCGCGCGAGCCGGTTCGTTCTCGCGTAACGGGGGGGGCGGCGCCGGGCGGCTGCGACGGATCCGCGGCTACCGCCGCCCCAGCGCGGTGAGGGTGGCGTCGAGGCCGGCGGGGCGGGGACGGTTGTGCGGCAGCCTGGCGAGGACGGCGGCCATGCCGCAGGTGTTGGTGAGGGCGGAGAAGACCAGGCCACCGCCGATGGCGGCGGAGAGCACTCGGGCGGGGCGGTAGCGGGCGCCGACGGCGAGGCCCAGGACGACGAGGGACCCGGCGGCGAGGCGGACCTGGCGTTCCATGCCCCAGACGCGGGAGGCGTCCGTGGGCCGGTCGAGGGCGTGGCCCTGTTCCGCCCAGGCGGTGGTTCCGCCGACGAGATCGGCCGCGGGTATGCCCGCGGCGGCGAGTTCGCCGCACGCGGTGGCGGAGCGGTTGCCGGAGGCGCAGACCATCAGCAGGTCGCCGCCGCTGGCAGCGGCGGCCCGCAGCTCGGGCAGCGCGCTACGCACGTCGCCCAGGGGGATGTTGTGGGCGCCGGGAACGTGGCCGGAGGCGTATTCGCCGGGGGTGCGGACGTCGATGACGGTGTAGTGGCCGAGCCGGGCCGCTGCCTGGACGGGGAGGACGGGGATGGGGGCGGTCATGTGCGGTGTTCCCTTTCTGTGCGGGCCGGGGCCGGGTGCCCCGAACACGGTAGGATACCCCTAGGGGTATGAGTGGAGGAGGAAGCGTGGAGCTGGAGATGGCGGCCGATGAGCTGAAGTCGGTGCTCAACCGGCTGAAGCGGGCCCAGGGTCAGATCGCCGGGATCATCAAGATGATCGAGGAGGGCCGGGACTGCGAGGACGTGATCACGCAGCTGGCGGCGGTCTCCCGCGCCCTTGACCGGGCCGGGTTCGCGATCATCGCGACGGGCCTGCAGCACTGCATGGCCGATGGCGGGCAGGCGGCCGGGGACCGGGACCAGATGCGGGCCCGCCTGGAGAAGCTGTTCCTCTCCCTGGCCTGACGATCCGGCCTGATGACATGGCCTGATGACATGGCCCGACGACCTGACCTGACGATCCGGCCCGACAACGGCGGTCAGGTCAGGGCGTCGGCGAGCATGAACCCGGCGACCGCGAGGAGCACGGCGGCGAACAGCCGCCGCAGCCCGCGCCCGGACACCTTCTCCGCCAGCCGCTTTCCGTCCCAGGCGCCCAGGATCGCGGCGCCCGTGAACGGCGCCGTCACCGCCCAGTCCAGTCCCGCGGCGCCGCCGGAGCGGGTGACCAGGGACGCCAGCGAGTTGACCGTGATCACCAGCAGGCTGGTACCCACGGCAGCCTGCATCTCGAAGGCCAGGACGGTGACCAGTGCGGGAACCGCGAGGAACCCACCGCCCACTCCGAGCAGTCCCGTCACCGCGCCAAGCCCCGCCCCGGCGCCCCCGGCCCTGAGCGGGCGCACCGCCTGCGCGTGCCCGTCGGCCGGCGGGGCGGGGCGCAGCATCATCAGGGCCGCGAGGGCGGCGACCGCCGCGAAGGCCGCGGTGAGCACCGGCTGCGGGAGGCGGGACGCCACCAGTCCGGTGAGCGCGGCGGGGACGATACCGGCGGCGGCGAAGGCCGCTCCCGCTTTCCAGCGGACGTGCCCGGCGCGAGCGCGGGCGTACAGGGCGGTCGCGGAGGTGGCCGTGACGATGAACAGGCTCGCGGTGGTGGCCGCGGCCGGGGTGAAGCCGAGCAGATAGATCAGTGCCGGGACGGCCAGGACGCTGCCGCCTCCCCCGAGCGCACCGAGCGCCAGACCGACCACGGCCCCGGCGAGCAGGGCCAGGATCAGCGCGCTCACGCCGCCGAACCGCCCCTGCCTCCGGAGGAGGCGACGGTCAGGCCGGCGCTCCGGGCGGCGTCGAATCCGTCGTCGACGGCGACCACGTCACGGCCTTCGGCGTCGAGCAGGGACGCGGCGATCGCGGCGCGCATCCCGCCGGCGCAGTGCACCCACACCACTCCGGCCGGAACCTCGCCGGTGCGCCCGTGCAGTTCGTGAACGGGTATGTGCACCGATCCCCGCACGTACTCGCCGGCGCGCTCGGAGTCACGGCGCACATCCAGCACCACCACGTCGTCGCCGCGGCCGAGCGCCTGCTTCAGGGCGGCGAAGCCTGCGCGGGGGAAGGAACGCACGTCCTCGCCCGCCCGCAGCCAGGAGGACGGCTCCCCCGTGGCGGCGGCGGCCGGCCGCTCGATGCCGACCCGGACCAGCTCCCGCTGGGCCTCGGCGAGCTGTCCGGCGGATGCGGCGAGCAGGGTCACGGGCTTGCCCCACGGGATCAGCCAGGCCAGATACATGGCGAGGCTGCCCTCGGCCTCGAAGTTGAACGTGCCGGCCACATGCCCCCGCGCGAACGCGGTACGGCTGCGCAGGTCGACGACCCATTCCCCGGCGGCCAGGCGCTGCGCGATCTCCTCGCCGCCGGCGGTCCCGGGCGGGGTCAGGTCCATCGGCGCGGGGCCGTCCGCGTTGATCGGGCCCATGTGCGCGTAGTACGCGGGCACGTCCTCCAGCCCGGCGAGCATCCGCGCCACGAAGGTGTCGACGTCCTGGGTCAGGGCGTCGTTGCCGGCCCGCTCCTCGCCGATGGTGGTGGCATCGCCCTCGGCCCGGGAGGCGGAGCAGAAGCTCCCGAAGCCATGGGTGGGCAGCACCCGCACGTCGTCCGGGAGCTCGTCGGCCAGCCGGTGCGCGGAGGCGTGCTGGGAGCGGGCCAGCTGCTCGGTCAGCCGCGGTTCGACCAGGTCGGGACGGCCCACCGCGCCGGTCAGCAGCGACCCGCCGGTGAACGCGGCCACCTCCCGCCCGTCCTCGACGAGCACGTAGGCCGTGTGGTGCGGGGTGTGACCGGGAGTGGCCAGGGCCCGCAGGCTCAGGCCGGTGTCGACGGCGACGCTGTCGCCGTCGGCGACCGGGACCCGGTCGAAGGAGACCCTGGCCGACGCGGGCACCAGATACCGTGCGCCGGTCAGCCGGGACAGCTCCAGGCCACCGGTGACGTAGTCGTTGTGTATGTGCGTCTCCACCACGTACCCGATCCGCACTCCGCGCCCGGCCGCCGCCGCCATGACTCGCTCCACATCGCGCGGCGGGTCGACGACCACCGCCGTCGCGGTCCCGCCGGCGAGATAGCTGCGGTTGCCCAGGCCCTCGGTCTCCAGGGTGTCCACGAAGAACACGGCCGGCTCCCTCCATAGTGATGTACCCCGGGGGGTATCTTCACTTCACTGTAACAGTGATACCCCCTGGGGTATTTCTCGGAGCCGGGGCCGCCCCTGCGACGGAGCGACGTGCCCCGGAGGCACCACGTGAACCAGGTCCTGTCCGGCGAATCAGAGCATGATGAGCAGCCGTGTCTGCGGCTTGAGTTTCCTGTTCACCGAACGGCTCTGCACATACACCTCCAGCTTGGGATTGTTCCCCGCCTTCACCGAGACGGTTCCCTGAATGCCCGTACCGAACAGAAGACTGCGCGCCGCGTCTCCCGTATACGCGCGATCGGTGTCCTTCTCGACCACGATGACTTCCTTGTTCGGCTGAACCTGAGCCCGGGTGCCCAATTGGTAGTAACACGAACCTCGTTCGTACGTCACACCCGGATGCGAGTCGACGAAGGGACGGATCTCGACCTCCTTGTCGACCTTCAGAAGCCGGTACCTGTGGGCCGGAATGGGTTCGAGACTGGCCCGCACCTCATCAACCGATATGTCCTGGCCGACGGCGAACAGATTCTTCGTTCCGCGCACACCCTGCTCGCGGCCCCGCAGGAAGCTGGTGGCGGCGGCGCGCACGGTGCCGATCGCCTCCTCGACACCCTCCTGGGAGTCCGCGTCCCAGATGGCGATGTTCCCGGCCGGGAAACCGTAGTTCTGGGCGGTGCGCTTCGCCAGGGAGTTCGGAACGAGGATCGCGGACGTCCAGTGGCCCGGGAGCCCGCCCATCTTCCCCGCGATCCTGTCGAGCCAGGGGCCGAGGATCGACATGTCGCCGTCGTGCCGCCGGTCGCCGCCGGAGGCGTTCTCCTCGCCGTCCGTCACCACGATCTGAAGGAAGCTGTGCTCGCCGTACTCCTCCCAGATATGGCCCAGATCGTCCAGGGATTTCAACGAAGCCTCTATGAGCGCCGTCGCACCGTTGTTTACCCGGTACAGCCCCCGCATGGACGGCAAATGCTTCACATCCATGTCCCAGACCAGGTTCTCCACCCTGTGGTCAAAGGAATAGAGACTGATCCGGGTCTCATGACCGAGGCTGTCCGACTCGGCCTTCAGGCCCGCCACGAACTCGTCGACCACACGAATGAGCTGTTCCTGGTGCGGGCGCATGGAACCCGAACAGTCCACTACCAGCGCGACGTGATTCACCTTGTGCTGGATCTTGTTGGCGGACACTATTCTGCTCCTTCTCCGAAGGCTCCCCGAGTGATGTCTGAACTCTATGGGGAGCCACTGACAACGGAGTTCGAAGCCGAATCAGCCGGCCCGTCCCCGGACGAGGGGAAGGGCCCCACCCGAGCAGCGGTGGGGCCCTTCTGACGTTCGACGGCCTGGCGGCCGGTGGTTCAGTCCTCGCCCTCCAAGTCGCCTTCCGTCTCCAGGTAGACCTGCCGCAGCGCGGCGAGTACCGCCGGATCGGGCTTCTCCCACATGCCGCGGGACTCGGCCTCCAGGAGGCGTTCCGCGATGCCGTGGAGGGCCCAGGGGTTGGCCCGCTGGAGGAACTCGCGGTTGTCCGGGTCCAGCACGTACGTCTCGGTGAGCTTGTCGTACATCCAGTCCGCGACCACACCTGTCGTGGCGTCGTAGCCGAAGAGGTAGTCGACGGTGGCGGCCAGTTCGAAGGCGCCCTTGTAACCGTGGCGGCGCATCGCCTCGATCCACTTGGGGTTGACGACCCGGGCGCGGAAGACGCGCGAGGTCTCCTCGAGCAGGGTGCGGGTCCGGACGGTCTCCGGCCGCGTGGAGTCACCGATGTACGCCTCCGGGGCAGTGCCCTTGAGCGCGCGCACCGTGGCGACCATGCCGCCGTGGTACTGGAAGTAGTCGTCGGAGTCGGCGATGTCGTGTTCGCGGGTGTCGGTGTTCTTGGCCGCGACCTCGATGCGCTTGTACGCCGTCTCCATCTCCTCGCGGGCCGGGCGCCCGTCGAGTTCGCGTCCGTACGCGTAGCCGCCCCAGACGGTGTAGACCTCCGCGAGGTCGGCGTCCGTGCGCCAGTCGCGGGAGTCGATGAGCTGGAGCAGGCCGGCGCCGTACGTACCGGGCCGGGAGCCGAAGATACGGGTGGTGGCACGGCGTTCGTCGCCGTGGGCGGCCAGGTCCGCCTGGGTGTGGGCGCGTACGTAGTTCTGCTCGTCGGGTTCCTCCAGCGAGGCCGCGAGGCGGACCGCGTCGTCGAGGAGCCCGATGGTGTGCGGGAACGCGTCGCGGAAGAAGCCGCTGATGCGGAGGGTGACGTCGATGCGCGGGCGGCCGAGTTCGGCCGCCTCAATCGCCTCCAGGCCCGTGACGCGGCGCGAGGCGTCGTCCCAGACCGGGCGGACGCCCAGCAGGGCGAAGGCCTCCGCGACATCGTCGCCGGCGGTACGCATCGCGCTCGTGCCCCACAGGGACAGGCCGACCGAGGTGGGCCAGTCGCCGTTGTCGGCGCGGTAGCGGTCCAGGAGGGAGTCGGCCAGTGCCTGTCCGGTCTCCCAGGCCAGGCGGGAGGGCACTGCCTTGGGGTCGACGGAGTAGAAGTTGCGGCCGGTCGGCAGGACGTTGACCAGGCCCCGGAGCGGGGATCCCGAGGGGCCGGCGGGGACGAAGCCGCCGTTCAACGCGTGCACGGTGTGGTCGAGTTCATCGGTGGTGGCCGCCAGCCGCGGTACGACCTCGTTGGCGGCGAATTCGAGGATGTCCGCGACGGACCGCGGATGCCCGGCGGCGACCTCGGCAACGGCGTCCGGCGCCCAGTGCGCGTCCTCCATCGCCTGGACCAGGGCGCGTGCCTGCTCCTCGACCTGGTCTGCGGTGGTGCGGGTGGCCGCCGACTCGTCGAGGCCGAGTGCCTCGCGCAGGCCGGGCAGGGACGTGGTTCCACCCCAGATCTGGCGGGCGCGCAGGATCGCCAGGACGAGGTTGACGCGGGCGGCGCCGCCGGGCGCGCCGCCCAGGACGTGCAGGCCGTCGCGGATCTGCGCGTCCTTGATCTCACAGAGCCAGCCGTCGAGATGCATGATGAACTCGTCGAAGCCCTCGTCCCCGGGGCGGTCTTCGAGCCCCAGGTCGTGGTCGAGCTTCGCGGCCTGGATCAGGGTCCAGATCTGGGCCCTGATCGCCGGGAGCTTCGCCGGGTCCATCGCCGCGATCTGGGCGTGCTCGTCGAGGAGTTGCTCCAGCCGGGCGATGTCGCCGTAGCTCTCGGCGCGGGCCATCGGCGGTACGAGGTGGTCCACCAGGGTGGCGTGGACACGGCGTTTGGCCTGGGTCCCCTCGCCCGGGTCGTTGACCAGGAACGGGTAGACGAGGGGGAGATCGCCGAGAGCCGCGTCGGGGCCGCACGCGGCGGACAGGCCGGCGTTCTTTCCGGGCAGCCATTCCAGGTTGCCGTGCTTGCCGAGGTGGATCATCGCGTCGGCGCCGAAGCCGTTGTCGTCGGCGGAGGCGGCGATCCAGCGGTAGGCCGCCAGGTAGTGGTGCGAGGGCGGCAGGTCGGGGTCGTGGTAGATGGCGATCGGGTTCTCGCCGAAGCCGCGCGGCGGCTGGATGAGGATGAGCAGATTGCCCCGGCGCAGGGCGGCCAGGACGATGTCGCCCTCGGGGTTGCGCGAGCGGTCCAGGAACATCTCGCCCGGGGCCGGGCCCCAGTGCTCCTCGACGGCCTCGCGGAGTTCGGCCGGCAGCGTCGCGTACCAGCGGCGGTAGTCGGCCGCCGGGATACGGACCGGGTTGCGGGCCAGCTGCTCCTCCGTGAGCCACTCCTGGTCGTGGCCGCCCGCCTCGATCAGCGCGTAGATCAGCTCGTCGCCGTCGCCGGAGGCGAGGCCCGGCACCTCCTCGTCACCGAAGTCGTATCCCTCGGTGCGGAGCCGGCGCAGCAGGGCGACGGCGCTCGCGGGGGTGTCGAGTCCGACCGCGTTGCCGATCCGGGAGTGCTTGGTCGGATAGGCGGACAGCACGAGCGCGAGGCGCTTCTCGGCGTTCGGGATGTGGCGAAGCCGTGCGTGGCGTACGGCGATACCGGCGACCCGGGCGGCGCGCTCGGAGTCGGCGACGTACGCCGGGAGGCCGTCCTCGTCGATCTCCTTGAACGAGAACGGGACGGTGATCAGGCGGCCGTCGAACTCGGGGACCGCGATCTGGCTCGCGGCGTCCAGCGGTGAGACGCCCTCGTCGTTGCCCTCCCAGTCGGTCCGCGAACTGGTGAGGCAGAGCGCCTGGAGGATGGGTACGTCGAGGCCGGTGAGGGCCCCGGCGTCCCAGGACTCGTCGTCACCGCCGGCCGACGCCTCGGCGGGCCGGGTGCCGCCCGCCGCGAGCACGGTGGTCACGATCGCGTCGGCGCCCCGCAGCGCGTCGATGAGCTCGGTCTCGGGCGTGCGCAGTGAGGCGACGAACAGCGGCAGGGCGCGGGCGCCCGCGTCCTCGACGGCACGGCACAGGGTCTCGATGAACGCGGTGTTGCCGCTCATGTGGTGGGCGCGGTAGTAGAGCACCGCGATCGTGGGGCCGTCCGCCGCGCGGGGCGTGCGCTCCAGCGGGCCCCAGGAGGGCGCGGGGGCGGGCGGTTCGAAGCCGTGGCCGGTGAGCAGCACGGTGTCGGACAGAAAGCGGGCGAGCTGCTCCAGGTTGGCGGGCCCGCCGTGCGCCAGGTAGGCGTGGGCCTCGGCGGCGATGCCGATGGGGACGGTGGAGGCGGCCATCAGCTGTGCGTCGGGGGCCTGTTCCCCGGTGAGGACGACCACCGGGCGCCCGGTGGCGAGGACGTGGTCGAGGCCGTCCTGCCAGGCGCGGACGCCACCGAGAAGACGTACGACGACCAGGTCGGTTCCGTCCAGGAGCTGCGGAAGGTCCTGGAGCGGGAGCCGGGAGGGGTTCGCGTAGCGGTAGGCGACCGGGCCGTCGGAGGCGCGGGCGCTGAGCAGGTCGGTGTCGGACGTCGACAGGAGCAGGATCATGCGGCGTCTGGGCCTTCCTCGGGGTGTCCACGCCCCGGGCGGTGTCGTAATGGGACTCCCCTGCCCGGCCGGAGCCGGGTGAACGGGGAAGGGAGTTCCTGACTCACCCGGCCGTTGCGGCCGGGTTCACAGTGGCGGGACCGCGCCGGAATCGCACCGGGCTTCCTCCCCTGTCGCCGTCTGTGGCGACGACGGGCCGGACGGCCCGTCGCTAGGCATAGTAAGGGGCGCCTATCAACTGGGGCTCATACGGATCTGATGAGATGGTCGGTATGCTCGCCGCCATGCCCCCACCTGCCATCCTTCCCGCGCGCACAGGAGACGCTTCTCCCCGTGCCCGTGGCGACGCCTGCCCCGGGACGCTGCGGCTGCACCGGGCGGACGACGGGGCGCTGGCCCGCATCCGGATTCCCGGCGGCGTGCTGAGCGCGGCGCAGGCCGACGTGCTGGGGGAGTTGGCGCAGCGGCTGGGCGACGGTGAGTTGCATCTCACTTCGCGCGGCAATGTGCAGCTGCGCGGCCTGGGCCAGGACTGCGGCGGCGAACTGGCCTCCGGGATGGCCGAGTCGGGGCTGCTGCCCTCCGAGCGCCACGAGCGCGCCCGCAACATCGTGGCGTCCCCGCTCTCCGGGCTCGACGGCCGGGGAGAGCGGGACATCCGGCCGTGGCTGTCCGCGGTGGACGAGCTGCTGTGCGCGAGTGACACGGCGGCCGGTCTGTCGGGGCGGTTCCTGTTCGCGCTCGACGACGGACGCGGCGACGTGGACGCGCTCGGCGGGGACGTGACCCTGCTGGCGCGGAGCGACGGGTACGCGACTCTGCGGGTCGGCTCCGCGGAAAGCGCTGTACGGATACCTGACGCACGGGCGCCGCGGGCCGCCCTGATCGCCGCCGAGGCCTTCCTCGACGCCGCGGCCGGCTCCGGTGCCTGGCGGGTGACGGATCTGCCCGGGGACGGCGAGCCGCTCCTCGACGAGGTCGTACGGCGCCTGCGGCAGGCCGCAATCAGCTCCGAACGCACCGCCGTCCCCGTCCGCCCGCAGAAACCCGCGCCCCCGGATCCCGGCGTCGTGACCGGCCCGCACGGCACCGCCGCACTGTCGGCCGGAGTGCCCCTGGGGCGTATCGGCGCCGGCCAGTGGCAGGCGCTGACCAGCACCGCGAGGCAGCACGGGAACGGCGAACTGCGACTGACCCCGTGGCGCGGCGTCGTCGTACCCGGGCTGGAGCGGGGGCGGGCCGCGGAGGCGCTGGACCGGCTGGGGGCCGCCGGACTGATCATCGGGCCCCACTCCCCCTGGACCGGCGTGGGAGCCTGCATCGGGCGTCCCGGCTGCGCCAAGTCCCTGGCCGACGTGCGGGCCGAGGCCGCGGCGACCGTGGGCCCCGTCGGCGCACTGCCGGTGTACTGGTCGGGGTGCGAACGCCGCTGCGGCCACCCGCGCGGCGAGTGGGTCGACGTCGTCGCCACCCCGGGCGGCTACCGGCTCCGCACGGTGCGCGGCGAGGAGCGGGGCTCCCCGCTGACCGTCCCCGCCGACCCCCCGGCGCTCGCGGCCGCCGTGACGGCGGCACGGGGCACCCTCGGCTGACACCGCCCCGCACCGCGACACCGCGGCACCTGTACGTTCCACGCCCGATGCCCCCTGGCCCCTTCCCCGCCCGATGAAGAGAGCGACAGCACTGTGCACCAGTACGAGAAGGACGGACCGGCCATCTATCGCCAGTCCTTCGCCACGATCCGCGCGGAGGCGGACCTGTCCGGCCTGCCCGCCGATGTGAGCCAGGTCGCGGTCCGGATGATCCACGCCTGCGGGATGGTCGACCTCGTACGCGACCTCGCCTTCAGCCCGGACGCGGTGGCCCGTGCCCGTGCGGCGCTGCGGGCGGGCGCACCCATCCTGTGCGACGTGGCCATGGTCGCCAGCGGTGTCACCCGCAAGCGGCTGCCCGCGGACAACGAGGTGGTGTGCACCCTGTCCGACCCGTCGGTGCCCGCTCTCGCGGCGGAACTCGGCACCACCCGCAGCGCGGCCGCCCTGGAGCTGTGGCGCGACCGGCTGGACGGTGCGGTCGTCGCCGTCGGCAACGCGCCCACCGCCCTGTTCCGGCTGCTCGAACTCATCGAGGAGGGCGCCCCGCGCCCCGCCGCCGTCATCGGGGTCCCGGTCGGTTTCGTCGGCGCCGCCGAGTCCAAGGACGCCCTGGCCGCGCATCCGTCCGGCCTCGACCACCTGATCGTGCGCGGCCGGCGCGGCGGCAGCGCCATGGCGGCCGCCGCCCTCAACGCCATCGCCAGCGAGGAGGAGTAAGCGTGAGCGAGCAGAGGAACGGCCGGCTGTACGGGGTCGGGCTCGGCCCCGGCGATCCGGCCCTGATGACCGTACGAGCCGTGACCGTGATCGCCGAAGCGGATGTCGTCGCCTATCACAGCGCCCGGCACGGACGCTCCATCGCCCGGTCGATCGCGGCCGCCCACATCCGCGCCGACCACATCGAGGAGGCGCTGGTCTACCCCGTCACGACGGAGACCACGGACCACCCGGGCGGCTACCGGGGTGCGATGGAGGACTTCTACACCGAGGCGGCGGCCCGCCTGGCGGTGCACCTCGACGCGGGGCGCACGGTCGCGGTGCTCGCCGAGGGCGACCCGCTCTTCTACGGCTCGTACATGCACATGCACAAGCGCCTCGCCGACCGCTACCCCACCGAGGTGATCCCCGGAGTCACCTCGGTCAGTGCCGCCGCCGCCCGGCTCGGGACCCCGCTCGCCGAGGGCGAGGAGGTGCTGACCATCCTGCCCGGCACCCTGCCGGAGGACGAGCTCACCGCCCGGCTCGCCGCCACCGACGCCGCGGTGGTGATGAAGCTGGGCCGCACCTTCCCCGCCGTCCGCCGCGCCTTCGAGGCGTCGGGGCGGCTGTCCGAGGCCCACTACGTCGAACGCGCCACGATGGCCGGGGAGCGCACCGGCGACCTGGCCGGGATCGACGCCGGCTCGGTGCCGTACTTCGCGGTCGCGGTCCTGCCCAGCCGGATCGGCACCCCCCGCCCCGAACGCGCCCCGGGCGGCGGCGAGGTCGCCGTGGTCGGCACCGGCCCCGCCGGACCGCTGTGGCTCACGCCGGAGACCCGCGGGGTGCTGGCCGCCGCCGACGACGTGGTCGGCTACACCACCTATCTGGAGCGGGTGCCGGTCCGCCCCGGGCAGCTGCGGCACGGCTCGGACAACAAGGTCGAGTCCGAACGCGCCGAGTTCGCCCTGGACCTGGCCCGTCGCGGACGGCGGGTGGCCGTGGTGTCCGGCGGTGACCCAGGGGTCTTCGCCATGGCGACGGCCGTCCTGGAGGCGGCGTCCCAGGAGGAGTACGCGGACGTGCCGGTGCGGGTGCTGCCGGGTGTGACGGCGGCCAACGCGGCCGCCGCCCGCGCCGGAGCGCCGCTGGGCCACGACTACGCCACGCTCTCGCTCTCGGACCGGCTCAAGCCGTGGGAGGTCATCGCGGAACGGCTGCGGGCGGCGGCCTCTGCGGACCTGGTGCTCGCGCTGTACAACCCCGGCTCCCGCAGCCGGACCTGGCAGGTCGGCAAGGCCCGCGACCTGCTCCTGGAGCACCGGTCGCCGGACACGCCCGTGGTCCTCGGCCGGGACGTCGGCGGACCGGCCGAGAGCGTACGCACGGTACGGCTGGCAGACCTCGACCCGGCCGAGGTCGACATGCGCACGATCCTGATCGTCGGGTCCTCGCAGACGCGCTGGGTGCGGCGTGGTGACGGGCGGCAGATCGTCTGGACGCCGCGCCGCTACCCGGAGGGCTGAGCCCCGGGTCCCTCGCGCAGCCAGGCGAGGGCCAGGCCGGGGGTGGAGGCCACCGCGACGCCCTCGGGAACGGGTGGGCGGCGCACCACGATCACCGGGATCCCCGCTTCGCGGGCCGCGGTGAGCTTGGGGGCGGTGGCGGCGCCGCCGCTGTCCTTCGTGACGAGGACGTCGATACGGTGCCGGCGGATCAGCTCGCGCTCCCCGTCGAGGCTGAACGGGCCCCGTTCGAGCAGCACCTCCATCCGGGCGGGACGCGGGGGTTCGGGGGCGTCCACCGAGCGCATCAGGAACCACAGCCCGTCCAGTTCCGCGAAGGCGGCCAGCCCCATGCGTCCCGTGGTGAGGAACACGCGCCGCCCCAGCGCGGGCAGCGTCCGCGCCGCCTCGGCCAGCGAGCCGACCGGGTGCCAGTCGTCGCCGGTGCCGGGCACCCAGCCGGGCCGGCGCAGGGCCAGCAGAGGAACATGGGCAGTCGCGGCGGCTGCCGCCGCGTTGAAACTGATCGTCCCGGCGAAAGGATGGGTGGCATCGATGAGCGCGTCCACCTGGTGCGTGCGCAGCCACGCGGCAAGGCCGTCGGCTCCGCCGAATCCGCCGACGCGCACCTCCCCCGGCGGGAGCCTCGGACTGGCCACCCGCCCTGCGAGCGAGCTCGTCACCCGGGCTCCCTCCGGCAGGGCGGCCACCAGGAGTTCGGCGATGCGGCGGGCCTCCGTGGTCCCGCCGAGTACGAGTACGTGCATGGGATCCATCCGTGGGTGAGGCGAAGGGCGGGCGCAGCGCCCAACTCAAACACACCGGTCTGCGGTCCGGCTGGACGACCGGTGCCTGTGCGACCGCGGCGGCCACGGCCGCGTACACCGCCCTGCTGACCGGGGACTTCCCCGACCCGGTCACCATCACCCTGCCCCGGGGCCAGACCCCGGCGTTCGCGCTGGCGGTGGAGGAGCTGGCCGGGGGGCGGGCCATGGCGGGGGTGGTCAAGGACGCCGGGGACGACCCGGACGTCACTCACGGCGCTCTCGTACGGGTCACCGTCCGAAGGCTGCCGACGGGCTCGGGAGTGGTGTTCAGGGCCGGTCCCGGCGTGGGCACGGTCACCCTGCCCGGCCTGCCGCTCGACGTGGGCGAGCCCGCCATCAACCCCGTGCCCCGCCAGATGATCCGCGACCACCTCGCGAGGGTCGCCGCGGCACATCGCGGTTCGGGGGACGTCGAGGTCACCGTCCGCGTCGACCACGGTGAGGAGATCGCCCGCTCGACCTGGAATCCGCGGCTGGGCATCCTGGGCGGCCTGTCGATCCTGGGCACGACCGGCGTCGTGGTGCCGTACTCCTGCTCGGCGTGGATCGACTCGATCCGGCGCGGTGTGGACGTGGCCCGTGCGGCCGGCCACACGCACGTGGCGGGCTGCACGGGTTCCACCTCGGAGAAGACCGTCGTGGCGGAGTACGGGCTGCCGGAGATCGCGCTGCTGGACATGGGCGACTTCGCGGGCGCCGTCCTGAAGTACGTACGCCGTCATCCGGTGGCACGGCTCACCGTCTGCGGCGGGTTCGCCAAGCTGTCGAAGCTCGCCGCCGGCCACCTCGACCTGCACTCGGCCCGTTCCCAGGTCGACAAGCCGTTCCTGGCCGAACTGGCCCGGCGGGGCGGCGCGGACGAGGCTCTGGCCGCCGAGGTGGCCGGCGCGAACACGGGGCTCGCGGCGCTCCAGGCGTGCCAGGCACGGGGTGTCCCCCTCGGCGGCCTGGTGGCCGTGGCCGCGCGGGACGAGGCGCTGGCCGTGCTGCGCGGGTCGCCGGTCGCCGTCGACGTCATCTGCATCGACCGGGCGGGCACGGTCGTCGGGCGCAGCAGCGTGCGCTGACCGGCCGCCCGCCGGGGTGCGGGCGGCGTCAGCAGACGTGCCGGTCGCGTCCGGGCGAGTAGAGGTGACTGTCGCGGAACTGATCGGCGCCGAGCGTGCGGCCGACCATGATGACGGCGGTACGGATCACGCCCGCCGCCTTCACCTGCTCGGCGATGCCGTCGAGCGATCCGCGCAGGATGAGCTCGTCGGGACGGGAGGCGAGTGCGACGACGGCGGCCGGGCAGTCGGCCCCGTAGTGCGGCAGCAGCTCCTCGACGACCCGGTCCACGTACTTGGCGGCGAGGTGCAGGACGATCAGGGCCCCGCTGCGGCCCAGTGTCGCCAGGTCCTCGCCCTCGGGCATCGCCGTGGCACGGTTGGCCACCCGGGTGAGGATGACGGTCTGGCCGACCGTGGGCACGGTCAGCTCCCGCTTGAGTGCCGCCGCGGCGGCCGCGAACGCGGGTACGCCAGGGACCACTTCGTAGGGCACGCCCGCCTCGTCGAGGCGCCGCATCTGCTCGTTGACCGCGCTGAACACCGAGGGATCGCCCGAGTGCAGCCGCGCCACGTCGTGACCCGCCCGGTGCGCGTCCGTCAGCTCGGCCGTGATCCGGTCGATGTCGAGCTGCGCGGTATCGATCAGCCTGGCTTCCGGGGGGCATTCGGCGAGGAGTTCGGGGGGCACCAGGCTGCCCGCGTACAGGCACACCCCGCAGGCGGCGAGCAGGCGCGCGCCCCGCACGGTGATGAGGTCGGCCGCGCCCGGACCCGCGCCGATGAAGTACACGGTCATCTGTTGTCTCCTGATTGTTCTGCGCGGGCCTCCACCGGGAGTCCCGCGGTCGGGCTGATCGGGGGCTTGCGTACCGACCACTGGGTGACCGGCATCGCCTGCCGCCAGCCGGTGAAGCCGCCGACGGGCACGGCGTGCGCGACGGCGAGACGGACCAGCTCACCGCCGCGTCGGCGGTACTGCTCGGTGAGCAGCGCCTCGGACTCCAGCGTGACGGTGTTGGCGACCAGACGGCCGCCGGCCGGCAGCGCGTCCCAGCACGCGTCGAGGAGGCCGGGCACGGTCAGCCCGCCACCGATGAACACGGCGTCGGGCGCGGGCAGTCCGGTCAGGCTGCCGGGGGCCCGGCCGGTGACCACGCGCAGGCCGGGCACACCGAGGTGTTCGGCGTTGCGTGTGATGCGCTCCGCCCGCACGGCGTCGCGCTCCACGCTGATCGCCCGGCACGAGGGGTGGGCGCGCATCCACTCGACCGCGATGGACCCCGAACCACCGCCGACGTCCCACAGCAGCTCGCCCGGGGCCGGTGCGAGCACGCCGAGGGTCGCGGCCCGGATGTGGCGCTTGGTGAGCTGGCCGTCGTGTTCGTACGCCTCGTCGGGCAGGCCGGGGACGGCGCCGAGGCGCGGGGTGCCGGGGGCGCTCCGGCACTCGACCGCGATGACGTTCAGCGGATCGCCGGGCGGGTGCGCCCAGGAGTCCGCGGTTCCGTCGGTACTTGCCTCGTCCTCGCCACCGAGCTGTTCCAGGACGCGGAGCGGGCTCGGTCCGAAACCGTGTTCGCACAGCAGCGCGGCTACCACGGCGGGGGTGCCGGCGTCCGCGCTGAGGACCAGCAGCCGGCGGCCGTCGTACAGGGCCGCGGCCAGCCGGGCCGCGGGCCGCCCGACCAGAGTGATGACCTCGGTGTCCTCAAGGGGCCAGCCGACGCGGGCGCAGGCATAGGACACGGACGACGGGTGCGGCAGGACGCGCAGCCCGTCGGCACCGAGCACTTCGGTGAGCGCCCGGCCGATGCCGTAGAACATCGGGTCGCCGCTGGCCAGTACGGCGATCCTGCTCCCCGCGTGCGCGGCGAGCAGGCCGGGTACCGCGGGCCGCAGCGGTGAGGGCCAGGCCACGCGCCGTCCCGCGCACTCCGGCGGGAGCAGGCCCAGTTGACGCTCACCGCCGATCAGGACCTGCGCGGCGACGAGTGCCGAGCGTGCCGTGTCAGGCAGGCCCGACCACCCGTCGGCTCCGACTCCCACGACGCTCACTGCAGGTGGAACGGGGTGGGCGGCGGGTTCGGGAGTCACGGACGATACCTCGGTGTTCGGGGGCTGGCGCACCCGAACTCTACTGTCCGGCGTCGGCCGGTCACCGGCCAGGTGGACTTCACCTACCCTTATTGCAAACGGTGCGCAACTAGTAGCAGAAGGCAGGAGGCCGGGTTGGTATGGAGTCTCCACTGGTGCTGGGCATTGAGTCCTCGTGCGACGAAACCGGCGCGGGTCTCGTACGCGACGGGCGGCTGCTCGGGCACGTGGTCGCGTCGAGCATGGACGAGCACGCGCGATTCGGCGGAGTGGTCCCGGAGATCGCCGCACGGGCGCACGTGCACTCCTTCACCCCCGTGGTGCGGGAGGCACTGGACCGGGCCGGGCTGCGGATGGCGGACATCGGGGCAGTGGCCGTGACGACCGGGCCCGGCCTCTCCGGCGCGCTCCAGGCGGGCCTGGCCGGTGCGAAGACCCTGGCGTTCGCCCTGGGCGTGCCGCTGTACGGGGTGCACCACCTGGCCGGTCACGTCGCCGCCGACACCCTGGAGCACGGGCCGCTGCCCGATCCCTGCATGGTGCTGATCGTCTCGGGCGGCCACACCTCGCTGCTGCTCGTACGCGATCTGGCGCGGGACCCGATCGTGCACCTGGGCGACACCATCGACGACGCGGCGGGCGAGTGCTTCGACAAGGTGGCCAGGGTGTTCGGGCTGCCGTATCCGGGCGGTCCGGCCATCGACCGCGCCGCGAGGGAGGGCGATCCGCACGCCGTGGCGTTTCCCCGGCCGCTGACCGGGCCACGGGATTCGCGCCACGACTTCTCCTTCTCCGGGCTGAAGACCTCCGCCGCACGCTGGGCCGGGCAGCACCGGTTGCGCGGTGAGGAACTGCCGCTGGCGGACGGGGCGGCCTCGCTCCAGGAGGCCGTGGCCGACGTACTGACGCGCAAGGCGGTCGCCGCCTGCCGTGAGCACGGGGTGGGAACGCTGGTCGTGGTGGGCGGGGTGGCCGCCAACTCCCGGGTGCGGGCGCTGTCCGAGGAACGCTGCCGGGCCGCCGGGATCACCCTGCGGGTGCCCCCGCTGAAGCTGTGCACCGACAACGGCGCGATGATCGCGGCAGTCGGCGACCTCCTGGTCCGAGCGGGAGCCGAACCCGCCCCGCTGGACATGTCGATCGACCCGTCCGCCCCTCTGGAGTACGCCGCCCTGCACCCCGTCGCCCGCGCCGTCGGGGCGGCGTGAGGGGTTCCTGATTCGGCGGCCCCTGTCGGCGGAAGCCGTTCACGCCGCCTCCGTCAACTGGCGGGAGACGTAGGTCATGTGCTGGCTGTGGCCGGCCTGGATCCACGTTCCCGCACCTCCTGTCCCTTGTGTGCCGGTGCCCCGCGCGCACTGTTCGAGCCAGCAGTCGCCGTCGCTGAACCCCGCGCCGCGGTACTCCCGCGTCTCGGTGATCTGCCGCGCGAGCGACCTGATCCCCGCCGCCCGGTCCTCCCCGTCCGTTGCGGCCTTGGCCAGGAGGAAAGTGCGTTCCGTCGTGTACCGCAGGAGCCCCCACGGCGGGCCGCCTCCCCCGTCAGTCGGATAGTCGGCACCACGTGTGTGCTGAGCGCCGTAGTCGCCGTAGGTGAGACGCGGCACCACCGCTGCCCCGGCGTGCAGCATCATGTGCAGGATGTCCCAGTCGAAGCGGTGGGGTTCGGTCATCGCTCCCACGGCGAGATCGGTCACCGAGCACGGGACCGATCCCGCGAGGACCACCACGGTGCGCCAGCGATGGAGACGGCCGAGCAGATCCCACGCACGGAGCGCCCACTTGTCGGCCTGGTGGTGTTCATCGGTCACCTCCCCCAGGTCGAGCAGGAGATCGAGCGGCACGGTGCCGGCCCGCATGCGGTCGATCATGCTCTGGACGGCTTCGGACCGGCGCTCGTCGGGCAGTTCCGGCACCTGCACACGGATGCCCAGGCCGTTGCCACTCGCACGGGCAACCTCCGCAGCCGCTTCCTGCTGCCAGTCCGCTCGTTCGATCCCGGTCACCGGCCTCAGCGGACTGGCAGGCAGGTAATTCCAGAGCCCCGAACGGACGGGCCATGCCTCGTCCTCCACGTGGAAGGCGTCCACCCAGGCCGGGAGCGCTTGCTGCGCCTGCATGATCGAGACCGTCCTGCGGCGCACATGCGCGGCGAGGGCATCCTGGTTCCGGTCGTGCGGAACCGTCGGCCGCCGGCCGAACGGGCGGACCGGCCCCGTCCTCGGAGGGATCGTCCACAAAGGGGCGGTGGTCGCGCGGACCCACGGTTTCAGCCGGGCGTACGCCATGAGCGCGCTGCGTCGCGCCGGCAGGGCGGGTACGTAGATCGGTAAGGAATCCGCCATCTCGAACAGCCCCCGTCTTCCCCGCGAGAACGTCCTGTTCGCAGGGTCACCCGGGGCAGCCGGTACCGATAGAGGGCGTGTCCGGCCAAGGCCGGTATCGCGCCATCATCGACATGTTGACGGGCGACCTGGCACCGGCTGTGCGGGCGGTCCCGCTACCGCGGTGCAGCCCAGGCAGCGCGCGGGCTGCGGAGTGGACCCGTGATCCCGCCACCGGCCGGACCACCAGCGTCAGGGCACCCAAGTCCTGGCTGGGCAATGGAAGCTGGACCGTAAATGAACTCACTCCATTGCGCCACCCCATCACGCTGATGGGTGACTGCGCTCGGCGCTTCTGGCGGGCCAAGAGCATCTCCATGAACTCTCCTTGATCCGCCGCGCGTGTGTCGCGGCCGTCGTACTCGCGGCGACGGTGGCTCCGGCCGTGGCAGCACAGTCGGGTGGCAGCGACACGCGGGGCGGCACGGCCGCCCTGTCCGACATCGGGGCGAAGGCCCGGCTGCCGGACGAGAAGACCGTTCCGCACAAGCTCTCCTTCCGGGGCACGACGGTCGGCGGGCTGTCCGGGATCGACCGGGACCCGTGCACGGGCGAGTACGTCGCGATCAGCGGCGACCCCAGCCGCTACCTCGTCCTCGAACGCACCCGGGTGGCAGGCGCGGGCTACAAGATCCGCCTCTTCGACGCCACCACCCGCGGCGCCACCGACGTGCAGCACGTCGATTCCCTCAAGGGACAGAAGATCGTCCCGATGCGCAAGAAGCTGGTCGCGGACCTGGCCGACGTGGGCCTGTCCAGGATCGACAACACCGAGGGCATGACCTGGGGTCCGTCCCCGCCGAACGGCGAACGCACCCTGGTCCTGGTCAGCGACGACAACTTCGCCGAGGACGAGGTCACCCAGTTCGTCGCACTCGGCATCCGCTGAGCCACCGGTGGCCGGCGGACCGCCCAAGGGCTGAGGCTCCCCGCCGGCGCCGGCGGTGGTCCGTCCCGCCGCGCCATGGGCCGGCTTCCGCCCGTGACGCGGCATCACGCCGGGCCTGCCCACCCGTGCAGCCGGCGGACCGCCCGGTGTTCCGCTACCAGCCGGCCTTCACCCCGTCGTAGGCCGCACGGCAATCGGCGTTGGTGGCCTCGGCGGCCAGCTTCGTCATGGAGTTCTTCCAGACCTTCTTGGCCAGGTTCTCCAGCTCCCGCGTCTCGGCGGGTACGTTCGGGGCGTACTTCTTGATCGTCGCCATGGAGGACTTGGCGAACTTGTTGCACGCGGGGCCGGCAGCGTTGCGGTAGCGGGTGTCCAGGTCCGTCGCGACCGCCTGCCCGTTCTCGGTCGCCCAGGTGTTCCAGGCCGCGCACGCCACCTCGGTGAGGGCCTTCTGGTCGGCCTCGGTCAGGCCCATGATCTCGACCAGCATGGTGTTCTGGACCTTGTCGGGGACCGTGAAGTTCGCGACGGGGAACTTGTCGAGGGTTCCGAGCAGCGCCTCCTGACAGGCGGGGGGCAGCGGGGCCGCCTGTGCGGTGGAGGGCACGGCCAGTGCCGATCCGGACAGGAGAGCCGCAGTAAGGACAGTGCGCTGGACGGTACGCGAAAGACTCATGGGGCAGTGCTCCTCGCACGAAAGGGCATGTCGGTCCGGGCACCGCGTCAGCGCCCGACGGCTACAGAACGATCACCGTCTTCCCCAGGTCACGGCTTCTGTCGTCGGGACAGCCGATGGCACACAGTGTCGTCGCCCGTCCGTGTGACGAGCGAAGACCCACGGAACGGCCGGTGGTCCGGCGGTCATGTGGGCCGTACGCGCTCCGCGGACGAGCCGGGCTCCGGCGAGGTCAGGGGTCTGTCGGTGCCCTCCGCCGTCCCGCCCGCGGAAGCAGCCGGAACCCATGGCTTCCGTTCCGGTGGGAGCGCGTTCCGGGTGCGCCGACGGAAGACCAGGAACCCGGCCGACGCGGCGCCGATGAGCCAGAGGAACTGGATCACGAGGCCCTGGACGGCCGATGCGTCGGAGAAGGCCGCGGACATGCTGGCCTGCACAGCTCCGTACGTCGGCAGGAAGCGCACGACGGCGCTGTCCGACCCGGAGCTGGAGAGGGGGTTCTGCAGGGCGACGTCGAGGATGCTGATCATCAGGATGGCGAACATGCCCTCCACCTCTCGGCGGAGTACCGATCCGAAGACCACGCCGAGCGCGCCATAGGTCAGGGCGGCGCAGAACAGGGCGGCCGCGAGCATGACGGGCTGCCGCGGCGGCCAGGCGCATCCGACGGCGGCCGTGGCGTACGCGGCGACGGCGGCGCAGACCAGCGTGAGCGCGGAAAGCTTGGCGAGGACGAGGTGATACCGCGGGTATCCCGCCATGGCCAGGCGGCGGTCGAAAGCGCCGCCCGTGAAGGTGGCGGCGAACATCATGAACCCGGCGATCAGGGTGACCGCGTTCAGTGCGCCGGTGATCTGGGTGAGGTGATTGCCCGGCGGGGACAGGACCTCACCGGTGGCCCGGAGCCGGAAGGGGGCCGGCCGGTCGGGAATGGTCACATAGGCCAGGCCGATCCATACGGGGATGTACACGACCACCAGCAGCATCGCGAAGTGGTTGCGGGCATGTCCGATCAGCGCGTACCGGGACGCCGTGGCGAACAGGGACCAGTGCCGTCTCATGCCGCCGCCTCCGCACACCGTTCCTGCCCGTGCAGGCGCCCGCCCTCCAGGCGCCACAGCACGTCCAGCCGGTCGATGTCGTACGCCAGGTGCGAGACGACGAGCACCGAGTGCCCGGCGTCGCGCAGCTTCGTCGCCAGCTCCCAGAAGCGCAGATACGTCTCCCAGTCGAAGCCCTGGTAGGGCTCGTCCAGCAGGAGTACGTCCGGATCGTGCATGAGCGCCAGGGTCAGGTTCAGCTTCTGTCGCGAGCCCCCGCTGAGCAGGCCCGCACGCTGGTCGAGGTACTCGGTGAAGGCCAGGACCTCCATGACCTCTTCGGCCCGCCGCAGGTCCGCGAGCCCGAACGCCTTCTTGAAGAAGTCGAGGTGCTGGCGGACGGTGAAGGAGTCGTTCAGCACTACGGACTGCGGGCAGTAGCCGAACCCGCCGTTGTGCCGCACCGAGCCGCGGTCCGGCCTGAGTTCACCGGAGAGGATCTTCAGCAGAGTCGTCTTGCCCGCGCCGTTCTCCCCGACGATCCCGGCGAGGACGCCGGGCCGTAGCCGAAGGTCGACGCCCCGGAGAACGGCGTGCTGCCGGTAGGAATGGTGCACATCTGTGACGTCCATCGTGTTGCTCCGTCGTACCAGGTCTTCCTGATGGCCGCGGAACCGGTCCGCGTCTTCCGGTCGGCGGGGGCCTCCGGTTGGCCGCTCGGCGGCGGAACCGGTCCGCTGCTGCCCAACGAGCAGGCCGAGCAGCGGAAACGGCGCCGGAGGCGCGCCCGCTGCCCGGCGTCAATCCCGTGCATGACGTGTCACCCGCGCGATCATGTCTGTCCCCGAACAGCGGCCCCGAGGCCGCGGGGTGGCTAGCGTGACCGGGGCCGGAGTTCCGCAATCAGGTCCACGAAGGTTCCGGGCGGAACCGGCCCGCCCGTTCGGAGGCGGCGGACCGCCCCCGCGGTCCCGTTCCACGCGCGCACCGGCGACGTCGCGCCGTACGAGGGAAGGTCAGTCAGCCATGCGGAGAACGTGCGTGATCGGAGCGGGCCCGTCCGGCCTGGCCGCGAGCAAGGTCCTTGCCTCGCGCGGCGTTCCCTTCGACTGCTTCGAGGCCGGTTCGGGCATCGGCGGGCTCTGGCGGTACGGCAACGACAACGGCATGTCGGGGGTGTACGCGTCGCTGCACGCGAACATCTCGAAGGAGAGCATGTCGTTCTCCTCGCTGGCCATGCCGGAGACCTACCCGGTCTTTCCGCACCACAGCAAGGTCCTCGCCTATCTGGAGGACTACGCCGCGTCGTTCGGTCTGCACCGCCACATCGCGCTCGGCACGGAGGTCACCTCGGTGCGGCCCCTGGACGACGGCGGCTGGGAGGTCGCCCGCCGACGCCGCGGGGACACGGCGGCTGATGTGCGGACGCAGCGCTACACCGAGGTGGTCGTGGCCAACGGGCACCACTGGGACCCCCGTCTCCCGGACCCTCCCGTGCCCGGGGCCGAGGACTTCGACGGGCCCGCTGTCCACTCGCACGGCTACCGCTCCCCCGAGCCGTACGCCGGCCGGCGGGTGCTGGTGATCGGTATGGGCAACTCCGCGTGCGAGATCGCGGCGGAGATCTCCCGTACGGCGGCGCGGACGTTCCTCTCCGCACGCGAGGCGGTGCATGTGTTCCCCAAGATGCTGCTCGGCCGGCCGGCGGATCACTTGGTGTGGAGCCCGCTGTCCGGCCTTCCGCGGTTCCTCAAGGACCCGGCGATGGCGCTCCTCCTGCGGCTGACCCGTGGCGCCCCGGCTCACTACGGGCTCCCCGAACCGCTCCGCGGCCCCCTCGCCGCTCACCCCTCCACCTCGGACGAACTCCTCGTCCAGCTGGCCCGGGGCGCGGTCACCCCGAAGCCCGGCGTCAGCTCCTTCGGCCGGGACACGGCGGCCTTCACGGACGGCAGCCGCGAACCCGTGGACGCTGTGGTGTACGCCACCGGCTACTCCATCTCCTTCCCCTTCCTGGCCCCCTCCGTCTTCTCCGCCCCGGACGGCCGCACGGAGCTCTACCTGCGCACGATGCCGCCCCGGCTCCCCGGGCTCTACTTCATGGGGCTCGCCCAACCCGCCGGTGAGGCCTTCCCGTTGCTCGAACCGCAGGCGGAGTGGATCGCCGACCTGATCGAAGGAGCGGTCGCCCTGCCGTCGCCGGCGGACATGACGCGGGCGATCGCCCGCGACTGGCAACTCCATGACAGAACCTATGTGTCCACCTACCGTCATGGGATCGAGATCGACGTCCGCTCCTACCGAAGGGCCCTCCGTCGGGAAATCCGAGCGGGCAGACGCCGAGCACGCGGTGCGGTACCGCTCCTGTCCGGAGTGGCCGGTCCCGCTCCGGCGTCCGACGCCGTGTGATCCGCTCCGTCCGGACTCTCACTCGATAACCGGCGCCGAGCTCTCCTCCAGCTCAGCCACGGCCTGCTCCCACAGCTCCGGCAGCAGTTCCCCCAGCGGAAGGGAGCGGTCGGCGACGAAGGACACCTCGGCCCAGTCGCCGAAGAAGGACAGCCCGACCCCGAAGAGGTGTCCGGGCACGAGCAGGGGCAACAGCGCGGTGCCCGTCACCTGTGTCTCCCCCAGGCTCCCCTTGTCGGCGAGCGGCATGGAGGTGGTCATGACGTTGGTGACGCGTGGGGAGAGCATCCTTCGCAGGTACCACTCGGTGGGGCGGCCCGGCATGAAGCGGACCAGGTCCTGGATGGCCTGCCGCCATGCCTCGCCCCGCAACTTCCGGGTCGCGGCCATGACATGGTCCAGTCGCCGCAGGGACGCGTCACCGTCCCGGGACCCGTCCGGGTGTTCCGAGACGGTCCCCACCGGCAGCTCCAGCGGCAGGGCGAAGAGGCGGTTTCCCCACGTCTGGTCCTCGTCGGGGCGGCGTGCGTCGACAGGCAGCACAGCCGTCACCCGAGGCAGCGGTACGCCGGAACGGGCCGACCAGACCGACAACGCCCCGGCGAGTGCGGCCAGATGCACGTCGTGGGCCGAGCCGCCGCGCGCGGTACCGATCCGGCGGAGGGTATCCGCCGGTACGCGGCCCCGCGACAGCCGCCGCTCCCCGGAAGGAGTGAAGGCGGCGTCCTGGCGGTGACCGCGAACGGCGAGGGAACCGGCCACGAACTTCGTGGCCAGCCCGACAGCCGCACCCACCCGCCGGGGCACCCCGGCCCGACGGCTCCGGCCCGGCACCGGGCGCGCCGACGGCTCCCCCTCGCCCAGCATGGCCCGGAAGGTCATGGCGGCGGCCGAACCGTCCTGGCAGGCGTGATGGAAGCGGTAGCACACGGCGTACGCGTCGGGTTCGTGGCCGTGGATCAGCCACATCCCCCAGTACGCGCCGGGCGCGAACGGGGCGTTGAGCGCGGTGTGCAGGGCGGAGTCCCACCCGGCGGGTCCGGCGGCGACCACCTCGTGCACATGCCGGTCGACGGCGAAATCCGCGTCCGGTTGCCACCGGGACCGCCGACCGCCCTCGACCCGGCTCGTGAGCAGAGGCAGCTCGCCGAGGCGGAAGCCCACGTACGCGCGAAGGTCCGCCAGGGTGGGGGGCGGACCGCTGAGGTACGCGACGCCACCGGCGTCCCAGCGGACGTCGGGCCGACGGCGCTCCAGGCTGAGGAAGGCGCGGTCGACCGAGTGGGTGGGGTGGCGGGGAGAAGGGACAGACTGATCGAGCCGGACGGGCGGGGCGGACCTGGTGGACTGCTCTAGATCAGGCATGGGGCTTCGGGGCTCCGATTCGGGCCGAGGGCGAGCGCGCTGAAGGCAGGCAAGAGGGACGGGGGTAACGCGAGCGGACGGACGACAGGAGGCCACCGGCGCCGGGCAGCCCACCCGCCCCGGCCGGCCGCAGCGCACCGGTGCCCGGACCGGCCGACCATCAGGATGCCCCCCGGCCGGAGCTGATCCGTCCGGTACCCGCATCCCCGCTCCGGCCTCGTTGGCCGGATTCCTGTCGGGACGTCGGGCCGGCCGTATCCGCCCTCAGGCCTCCGCGACTCCCGGTTTCCATGCCGTGACCGGCCTGCTGCCCCGGCTGCCCGCAGCCGCCGACGACACGGCGGACCCTGGCTGACCGATCCAGGACCCCCGCCGGAAAGTTCCCTCGAAAGGAGGACGGGGCTCCGCTCGCCCCCTTACGGCCCCGGCTGTGTCCTGCCGCCGGCCGCGCCGCCCCGTACGTCCGGGCGGCCTGGCCGGCGGCGGGATTCCTCGGAACCGTGCAGGCGCGCGCGGGTCACGGTGCGGCGTACTTCGTTCGGGTGAGCAGAGGGAATCGAGGCTCGCGCCCCGCCCGCCGTCTGACATTGTGTGCCGTGCACCGGAGGTCACCGGGCCCAGGGAGGGCCTGAGGAACCCCGGCGGGACAGGGGGCGTCGGAGAACCGGCGAGCACCAGCCGGACCGGCCGGACGAGCCGGGCCGTGCGCGGTGCGACCGCCAGTGGCACCCCGCGTCGCAGGACGACCGGTGGCGTCCCGTTTCCCCCGCTTCCGGTCGCCGCAACGGCGGCACCCCAGCCTCTCCGCGCGCGGTCGCGGCCCGCCCCTCACCCTGCCCTTGGAGCCGCACTCGTGCACGTCGCCCTCACCGGCGCCACCGGATTTCTCGGACTGCGCCTGTTACGTCGTCTGCTCGACACCCACCGGTCGGTGACGGTCCTTGCCCACACTGGTTCGGGGAACGCCCTGCGCCGCATCAGCCGGTTCTTCGAACTGACGGGCTCGCCCGAGGAGTTCACCGCCGGGCTCCCCGATCGGTTGCGGGTGGTGGAGACCGATCTGGCACTGCCGCGGCTGGGGCTGTCCGGACGGGCGTTCCAGAAGCTGGCCGACGGCCTCGGCGCGATCTGGCACAGTGCGGGCAGCATCAATCTGGAAGGGGACCTTCCCGAGCTGCACCGGACCAACGTCGAAGGGACCCGGCACGTCCTGGAGTTGGCGGCCGCGGGCCGTCGGAAGCCCGTGGTCCATCACGTGAGCACCGCGTTCGTGGCCGGGGCCCGGCGGGACGGAGTGGCGTACGAGGACGAGCTGGACGATGCCCGCGGCTTCGAGAACGCCTACGAACAGTCCAAGTACGAGGCGGAGCTGCTGGTACACGCGTGGTCCCGGGAGCACGGCCGCCCGGTCCTGGTCCTGCGGCCGAGCATCCTGGTCACGGACCTGCCGCCGCACCCCGAGCTGCCCTCGCATCCGCTGCTGGTCATCGAGCGGATCCTGCGAGACGCGCGACGTGCCGCCGGCCCCGCGAGCTCCGGCCCGGCCGGTCGGCTCCGCGTCCGAACGGTGGGGCATCCGCACGGCCGGCTGAACCTGTTGCAGGTGGAGCACGCGGCGGAGGTCATGGTGCGGCTGGCCGGCCTGGCGCCCTCGGGCGGGGTCGACACGTATCACGTCGTCCATGACCGCGACGTGCCCGTACCGACGGTCGTGACCCTCCTGGAACGGCTGGTCCCGCTCTCGATCGACCTGGTCGCCACCAAGCCGGACGCCCCGTCGGCGCTGGAGGCGCTGCTGGACTTCTACCCGGGCATGACGGCCTACCTCGCCCATCGGCGGCGGTTCGACGACACCCGGGTCAGGACACGGCTGGGGCCGTCGGCAGCCTCCGCCCCGGTGGGCCTCGACTACCTCTGGTCCGGTCTGGCCCCGCGGGGCCAGGCCCTCTCCGGGCCGCCGGACATCGCCCCGGCCGTCTTCCCGTCCGCCTCGTACGCCTGACCAGCAGACGTCCTCTCCCGTTGGAGCCTTTCCGTGTCCGTCCTCGCAGTCGCCGGCTCCCCCGCCGCGTCCCCGCCGGTCTTCTCGCCCGAGGGGATCACGGCCCGTGCCCGGCGGATCCGGGAACCCGTCCACGTCGTCAGCGGGCCGGACCGCCGTGAGCTGGGGCTCGCGACCGGCCCCGTACCCGGCGGTCAGGTGCTCGGTACGCTGCCGCCGCTGTACCCCGAGTGGCTCGGCGGGCGCACCTTCTGCGAGGCGCACGGCGTCCGCTTTCCCTATGTCGCCGGTGAGATGGCGAACGGCATCGCGACCACCCGGATGGTCTCGGCGATGGCCGGGGCGGAGATGATCGGCTTCTTCGGCGCCGGCGGTCTGGCCTACCCCGAGGTGGAGCGGGCCGTGCACACGCTGGCGCACGAGCTGGAGTCCCGCCCGAACTGGGGCGTCAACCTCATCCACTCACCGGCCGAGCCGGCACTGGAGTCGCGCGTCGCCGAGCTGCTGCTGCGCTGCGGTGTCCCCCGGATCTCCGCGTCGGCGTTCATGGAGCTGACCCCGGCGGTCGTGCTGTGCTCGGCCCACGGTCTGCGCCGGGGCGCGGACGGCCGCATCGTCCGGCGTACCGGCCTGCTCGCCAAGGTCTCCCGGCCCGAGGTGGCCGAGAGGTTCCTCTCCCCCGCCCCGCCCGCGCTGCTGGGCCCCCTCGTCGCTCAGGGGAAGCTGACCCGGCAGGAGGCGGAACTGGCGGCCCTGGTGCCGGTGGCCGAGGACATCACCGTGGAGGCGGACAGCGGTGGGCACACCGACAACCGGCCGTTGTCGGTCCTGCTGCCGAGGATCGCCGCCCTGCGTGACGCGCTGTGCCGGCGGTTCGGCTACGGCCGGCCGGTCCGGCTCGGCGCGGCCGGCGGCCTCGGCACACCGGAGGCGGTGGCCGCGGCCTTCGCCCTCGGCGCGTCCTACGTGGTCGTCGGGTCGGTGAACCAGACGGCCACCGAGGCGGACCTGTCCGACGAGGCGAAGGCGATGCTCTGCGACGCCGACATCTCCGATGTGGCCATGGCGCCGGCGGCCGACATGTTCGAGCTCGGTGTGAAGCTGCAAGTGCTCTCCCGGGGAACGATGTTCGCCCAGCGGGCCGGCCGGCTCCACGCTGCGTACCGGGCCCACGGTTCGCTGGAGGAGATCCCGTCCGTGCTGCGCGCCTCGATCGAGCGCGACGTGCTGCGCGCCCCGTTCGACGAGATCTGGGAACGTACGCGCGCGTTCTGGGAGCAGCGCGATCCCGCGGAGATCACCCGGGCGCAGGCCGACCCGAAGCACCGCATGGCCCTGGTCTTCCGCTGGTACCTGGGCAGTTCCAGCCGGTGGGCGATCACCGGGGAGGGGTCGCGGCGGGCCGACTACCAGATCTGGTGCGGGCCGGCGATGGGCGCGTTCAACCGGTGGGTGGCGGGCACCTCCCTGGCCGACCCGGCGCACCGGTCCGTGGTGCAGATCGCGCTCAACCTGCTCGAAGGGGCCGCCGTACTCACCCGCGCCCATCAACTGCGCACGTACGGCGTTCCGTTGCCGTCCGAAGCGTTCACCTACACGCCGTGCGAGCTGGCGTGAGCGGCACCGGCGCCGCCGAGGCGTCAGCGACGACCGCCCGACCCCCAGGAGAGTCCGTGCCCGGATCCACCCCCCGCCAGGTCCCCATCGCCGTGGTGGGTGTGGGCGCCCAGGTGCCCGGCGCGACGGACGCGGCCGGCTACTGGCAGATCGTCACCGGCGGTCTCGACCTGATCACCGAGGTGCCCGCCTCCCGCTGGCGTGTGGAGGACCACTACGACCCGGACCCGGCCGCCCCGGACAAGACATATGCGCGTCGGGGCGCCTTCCTCTCCGAGGTGGACTTCGACCCGATGGCCTACGGGGTGCCCCCCGCCAACCTGCCGGCGACGGACGCCTCCCAGCTGCTCGCCCTGATGGTCGCCGACCAGGTGCTGACGGACGCCGGCGGTCCGTCCGGGGTGGACCGGGACCGGACCGGCGTCGTCCTCGGCGCGGCCGCCCTGGAGCTCCTTCCGCACATGTACGGGCGCACCCAGCGCCCCGTGTGGCTCGCAGGGCTGCGGGAGGGCGGACTCGGCGAGGCCGAGGCGCAGGCCGTGTGCGACCGCATCTCGGCCCGTTTCGCACCGTGGCAGGAATCGACCTTCCCCGGGCTGCTCGGCAACGTCGTCGCGGGCCGGATCGCCAACCGGTTCGATCTGCACGGCATCAACCACACCACCGACGCCGCCTGTGCCAGCTCCCTGGCGGCCCTGTCGACGGCGGTCGGTGAGCTGTCCCTCGGCCGGGCCGACCTGGTGATCAGCGGAGGCGTGGACACCGGGAACGACATCGGCATGTTCCTGTGCTTCTCCAAGACACCCGCGCTGTCCCCCAGCGGGGACTGCCGGCCGTTCTCCGCCGCGGCCGACGGCACCATGCTCGGCGAAGCGGTCGTCATGTACGCGCTGAAGCGGTTGTCCGACGCGGAGCGTGACGGCGACCGGATCCACGCGGTCATCCGGGGCATCGGCACCTCGTCCGACGGCAGGAGTACGGCGATCTACGCCCCGCTGCCCGCCGGCCAGGCGCGGGCCCTGCGACGCGCCTACGAGGAGGCGGGCTACGGACCGGACACCGTGGAGCTGGTCGAGGCGCACGGGACCGGCACGAAGGCCGGGGACACCGCTGAACTGGCGGCGCTCGGCGAGGTGTTCGGCGCGTCAGGCCGTACGGACGGGCAGTGGTGCGCGATCGGCTCGGTCAAGTCGCAGATCGGCCACACCAAGTGCGCGGCGGGTGCGGCGGGGCTGCTCAAGGCTGTCATGGCCTTGCACCACAAGGTACTGCCGCCGACGGTCAAGGTCGAACGGCCGAACCCGGCCGCCGCCACCCCTGACGGCCCGTTCTACGTCAACACGGAGACCCGCCCGTGGGTACGGCCGGCCGGCCATCCGCGCCGGGCGTCGGTGTCGAGTTTCGGCTTCGGAGGCAGCAACTTCCACGTCACGCTGGAGGAGTACGAGCCCTCGGGCGCCCCGGGCCGAGCGGCCCTGCGCCACCGCTCCGCGCCGAGCGAGCTCGTCCTGTTCAGTGGCGCCTCCCCGTCGGACCTGGTGCCGCCGCGGACGGACGACGGACGTCCGCTGGCCGCGCTGGCACGGGAGAGCCACACCTCCTTCTCGTCCGCCGACCGGGTGCGGCTGGCCGTCGTCGCCACCGATGTCGAGGACCTGCGGGAGAAGTACGCGCAGGCGGTCGCGCTGATCCGGCAGCGACCCGGCACGGGGTTCTCGACGCCCAACGGTGTCCGGTACGCGTGCGGGGAGGCCGCGCCCGGCCGCATCGGCTTCCTGTTCCCGGGCCAGGGGTCCCAGTACGTCGGGATGGGAGCCGATCTCGCGATGCTGGCGCCGGCCGCGCAGGCCGTGTGGGACCGGCTGGGCGGCGCCCGCTTCGACGGGCGGCCCCTGCACCGGGTCGTGTTCCCGCCACCTGCCTTCACCGACGAGGAACGCACCGCCCGGCGGACCCTGCTGGACGCCACCGAGTGGGCGCAGCCCGCGCTGGCGGTGCACGCGCTCGCACTGCTGGAGGTGGTACGGGAGCTGGGGCTGCGGCCGGACTGCGTGGCGGGCCACAGCTTCGGTGAGCTGGTGGCGCTGCACTGTGCGGGTGCGCTGGACGCCGGGTCGCTGGTGGGTCTGGCCCGTCGCCGCGGCGAGCTGGTGCGGGACGCGGCGGTCACCCCGGGCGCGATGCTGGCGGTGTCGGCGGACCGCGCACACGTGGCGGAGGTGCTGGCCGGTGGCGGGTTCGGCGATATCTGGCCCGCCAACCACAACTCCCCGTGCCAAGTGGTGCTTTCGGGGTCGGTGGAGGCAGTCGTGCAGGCCGAGAAGGCGTTCTCGGCCGAGGGGACCGGCACCCGTCGGCTGGCCGCGTCGACCGCCTTCCACAGCCCGCTGGTCGCCCCGGCCGTCGAGCCGCTCGCCGCGTACCTGCGCACGGTGCAGCTCACGGAGCCCCGGATCGAGGTCTACGGCAACACGGACGCGGCACCGTACCCGTCGTCCCCCGATGAGGTGCGCCGCCGGATCGCCGCTCATCTCGCCTCACCGGTGCTCTTCCAGGACCAGATCGAGGCGATGTACGCGGCCGGGGTACGGACCTTCGTCGAGGTCGGCGCGGGCACCGCGCTGACCGGCCTGGTCGGGCAGATCCTCGGCGACCGCGAGCACGCGGCCGTTCCCCTGGACCGGCCGGCCCGGCCCGGGGCCGACACCCTGCACGCCGCGCTCGGTGAACTCGCCGTACGCGGCGTCCCCTTCGATCTCGACACTCTCTGGGCGCCGTACTCCCCGCCCGGAACCCCAGCGAAGGAGCACGAGCCCCGAATGACCGTGAAGATCAGCGGAGCCAACTACGGCCGGTTGCCCGCACCCGGCGCCGCGTCCGCCCAGCCGCCGTCCGCTCCGGAACGTGAGCCGGAACGCCGGCCTCAGCCTGCCCCCGTACCCGTACCCGCGTCCGACACCCCGGCGGTCCCCATGCCCGCGTACGCCCCCTCCCCCGTCCACACCCCGCAGCCGGCGGTGTACGGGACAGCTTCCACACCCTGGCAGCCGGAGCCCGAACCGGTGCACGAGACCGATGCTCCTCACGACGCCGGGGCCGGGGGCGCCGTCGACGGTGACTGGCTCGCCGCCGTCGAGAGCGTCCAGCGGCAGACGGCGGAGGCCCACGCGGCTTGCCAACGCATGCTGACGGACAGCCATATGGCCTTTCTGCGGATGACCGAGACGACCCTGGCCGCGATGCTCGGGGTGTCGCACCCGGGCGGAGTCACGGACGTACCGGCTCCAGCGGTGCCGCTGCCGCTCCCCCGCGCTTCGTCACCGCGGCACGTACCGGCCCCCGTCGCGCCGCCGGCTCCCGTCGCGACCGGTGTTCCGGCAGCAGCACCCGTACCCGCTCCCGCACCCGTCGAGGCCGCAGCGGCATCCTCCCCCGCACCGGATCCCACCCCCGCTCCCACCCCGGCACCCGCCGCTGATGCGGGGCCCCTGTCACCGTCGGAGCTGGGGGAGTTGCTCCTGTCGGTGGTCGCCCGGCTCACCGGCTACCCCGCCACCATGCTCAACCTGGACATGGAGCTGGAGGCGGATCTGGGCGTCGACTCCATCAAGCGCGTCGAGATCCTGTCGGTCGTACGCCGGCAGGTCGGTGACATGGCCGCGGGAGACGTCGGGCAGCTCGGCAAGCTCCGTACGCTGCGCGAGATCGTCGAGACGCTCACCGCCGGCGCCCTCGCAGTGGGGGCCCCCGCGGACGTGCTCCCGGACCTGGTCTCCGCCGCCGTACCGGAGGCCCGCGAACATGCCGGGCCCTCAGGTACCGCCGAAGCCTCCGCCGTCTCCGAGGTACCCGAGCTGCCCGCCCCGCGCGCCGGGTCCGGCGAGGAGACGCCGCTGACGAGGCTGGTACCGCGCGTGGTGGAGTCGCCGGCGTCCGGGCTGGCCACGGCGGGACTGCTGGACGGGCCCGTCGTGGTGACCGGGCAGGGCAGGGACGGGTGCGGGATCACCGGCCTCGTCGCCCGGAAGCTGACGGAGCGCGGCGTGGACGCCACCGCCGTGGCGGAGGTGCCCGCGGACGCACGCGGTGTCGTCCATCTCGGCGGGCTCACCGCGAGCGACGCGCCGGAGGAGGCGCGGGAGGTCCACCGGTCGGCGCTCCGCGCGGCGCGGGCGGTGGCGGCACAGGCTGCCGAGGGCGGCGGGCTGTTCGTGACCGTTCAGGACACCGGGGGCGATTTCGGGCTCGGGGGTCACGCGCCCGGCCGTGCCTGGCTGGGCGGGGTCGCCGGTCTGGCCAGGACCGCGGCGAAGGAGTGGCCGGACGCCTCGGTCAAGGTCGTCGACTGCGAGCGGGGCGGCCGGGACGACGAGGAGGTCGCCGAAGCGATCGTGCGTGAACTGCTCGAAGGCGGAGCCGACTCGGAGGTCGGCCTCCGCGCGGACGGCACCCGCGCCCTTCTGCGTATGGTGCCCGAGCCGATGACGCCCGGCGGCACACCGCGGATCTCCTCCGCGTCGGTGATCGTGGCCACCGGAGGGGCCCGCGGGGTGACCGCCGCGGCGTTGCTCGACCTGGCCAGGACCCACCGTCCGCGGATCGTACTGCTGGGCAGGACGGACCCGGCCACCGAGCCCGCCGGGCTGGCGTCGGCGACCGACGAACCGGCACTCACCCGACTGCTCGCGGAGCGCTCCGCGGGGGACGCGGCGGACTCCTCGCCCGCCCGGATCGCGGAGCGGGCCCGGGAGATCCTGGCCGCGCGCGAGGTACGGACGACACTGGCGGGGCTGGAGGCCGCGGGGTCACCCGCCCGGTACGTCCGGGTGGACGCTCGCGACGGTGACGCCCTCGCCGCGGCTCTGCGCGACGTGCGCGAGACGTGGGGGCCGGTCACCGGCATCGTGCACGGTGCGGGGGTGCTCGCCGACAAGCGGATCGCCGACAAGACCGACGAGCAGGCCGAGCTGGTGATGTCCACCAAGGTGGACAGTCTGCGGGCGCTGCTGGCGGCCACGGCGGACGATCCCCTGGACACGGTCTTCCTGTTCTCCTCGGTGGCCGCCGTGTTCGGCAACCCGGGGCAGAGCGACTACGCCATGGCCAACGAGATCCTCCATCAGGTCGCGTCGGCCGAGCAGACCCGCCGCCCCGGCTGCCTGGTGCGTTGCACGGCCTGGGGCCCCTGGCGGGGCGGCATGGTCACCCCGGCCCTGGCCGCGCGTTTCGGCCGCTCCGGGGTCCCCCTCATCCCCCTGGACCAGGGCGCTGCGGCTTTCACCGCCGAGCTGGACGGCACCGCCGACGAGGCCCGCGTCGTCCTGGCTGCCGGGAACGATCCGGCGGCCCTGTCCCCGGCCGGTGATCCGCGTCGCGCACAGCTGCTGGTCCGCTCGGACACGTGGCCGCAGCTGGCCGACCACGCGCCGGCCGGAGTTCCCGTGCTGCCCGTGGCTCTGGTCCTGAACTGGTTCGCGGGCGCGGCCGCGGCGTGGCTGCCGGCTGCCGGACAGCTCGTCCTGCGCGATCTGCGGGTGTACAGGAAGTACGCCCTGCCGGAACTGCCCGGCGTGGGCCACCGGCTCACCGTGCTCGGCAGCCGGGGCGCGCCCGGTTCGCCATCGGGCCTGGAGGCGGAGCTGCGGGGCGAGGACGGCCTGGCGCACTTCCGGGCCGTCCTGGACACCGGGGCCGTGGAACCCGATGCGGCCGCTTGGGACGCCCCGGACGGCCTGAAGCGGCCGGACCGGGGCGCGTTGTACGACGGGGAGGTCCTCTTCCACGGCCCCCGGTTCCGCGCTCTGCGCGCGGTGCGCGGTGTCTCGGAGCACGGAGCCGAGGCGACCGTCGCCGGCCTGCGCGCCCTGGACTGGGCGGGTGAGCACGGGCCGCTCGATCCGGCCGCGGTGGACGGCGCGCTCCAACTCGCCCTGCTCTGGGGTGAGGAGGTACTCGGGGCGGCGACACTGCCGATGGCTGTCGCCGAGTGCAGGGTGCACCGGCGCGGCCCGGTGGACGACACCGTGCGATGTGTGGTGCGGGGACGCAAGGCCCACGACACGGGGGCGCGCTGCGACGCGGCACTGATCGACGCCGACGGGTCCGTCCGGCTGGAACTGATCGGTGTCGAACTCGTCCGCCGCCCCTCCTGATCCCGACCCTTCCCCGGCCCCGCCCCCGGCCTCCGCCCTGCCGTGAAGTGAGACCCTCATGCGTTTCGAACCGATCGCCGTCGTCGGCCGGGGCTGTGTGCTGCCCGGCGCGCTCGACCCGGACACGTTCTGGGAGAACATCGCAGCCGGCCGCATGAGCCTGTCGGCCGCCCCGGCAGACCGATGGCGGCTGCCGCGCCGATGGGCCATGGGCTCGGTGGACGACCACCTCGACCGCACCTGGACCGATGTCGGCGGTTACGTCCACGGGTTCGAGGCCGTCTTCGACCCGGGCGGCTTCCGGCTCGCTCCGGAGCGGATCGCCTCGCTGGACCCGCTCTTCCACTGGGTGCTGTACGGGGTGCGGCAGGCGCTCGCCGAGGCGGGCCGCGAGGGCCCGCTGCCGCGCGGGGGTCTGGTGCTGGGGAACCTGTCGTATCCCACACCCGCCGGGGCGGCCTTCGCCGAACACGTCTGGCTGTCCGCGCAACGGCCCCCGCTCCGTGACGCCCTGCTGACGGGTGAGCGCCGAGTGCGCCCCGACGCCCGCAACCGGTTCTCCTCCGGTCTGCCCGCCCGGCTCGCGGCCCGCGCGCTCGGGCTCGGGGCGGGTGCTTGGTCCCTGGACGCCGCCTGCGCGTCCTCGTTGTACGCGATCAAGCTGGCGTGCGACCGGCTGCACGACGGCACGGCCGACCTGATGGTGGCCGGTGCGGTCAGCCGCCCCGATCCCCTCTACCTTCACGTGGGGTTCTGCGGGCTGTCCGCGACGAGCCGCACGGGGCGCAGCCGTCCCTTCCACCGGGACGCGGACGGGCTGGTGCACGGTGAGGGCGCCGGGTTCGTCGCTCTGATGCGGCTGTCCGAGGCCCGCGCCGCCGGCCTGCCCGTGCTCGGTGTGATCCGCGGCGTGGGGCTGTCCAACGACGGGCGTGGTTCCGGGCTGATCAGCCCGTCGGAGGAGGGCCAGGTACGGGCCGTACGCCTGGCGTACGACGTGGCGGGCGTCGCTCCCGAGTCGGTGTCGCTCATCGAGTGCCATGCGACGGGGACGCCGGTCGGGGACGCGGTGGAGGCGCGCGGCATGGCCCGGGTCTTCGGGGCGGGTGACGACGTGCCCATCGGTTCGGCGAAGTCGAACATCGGGCACCTGCTGGCCTCGGCGGGCGTGGCGGGGCTGCTGAAGGTGCTCGGTGCGATGCGTGCGGGGGTCCGCCCGGCGACCCTCGGCGCGGAACGGCCGCTGGACGTGCTGGCGGGCACGCCGCTGCGGGTGCTGACCGCGCCGGAGGAGTGGGTGGGGCCGCGCAGGGCGGCAGTGAGCGCCTTCGGATTCGGCGGGACCAACGCCCACGTGGTCGTCGACCCTCCGGACGACGCTCCCCTGTCCGCCGTCCCCCGGCCGGCACGCGGCCGGGTGTCCGCCGTACGGCGTGGCGGACCGGCCGCCCATGCGCCGGCCCCGGATCCGGCACTCGGCGCGCCGGGCGCCCGTACACCGGTGGCGATCGTCGCCGTCGGTGCCCGGGTCGGCGAGGGAACGTCTGCTGAGGACTTCCGCCGGGCGGTGCTGGGCGGTGAACGGCGCGGTCCCGTCGCGGAGATCGCCGTGGAACTGACGGACCTGTGCTTCCCGCCGCTGGCCCTGGAGCGGGCCGTGCCCCATCAGCTACTGGTGCTGGAGGCGGCCCGGGAAGCCGTACGGAAGGTGCGCCTGCCCCGCGAGCGGACCATGGTGGTCATCGGAATCGGGGTGGACCCCCAGGTGGCCCGCGCGGGTGCCCGCTGGCGGGTGCCGTTCTGGCTGGAGGAGTCGGGGGTGCCCGTCACCGGTCCGACGGCGGCTGCCGCTCGGGAGGCGTTCGCTCCCCCGATGACGGCGGAGGGGGTGGTGGGCAGCATGCCGAACCTCGCGGCGAACCGCATCAGTACCCAACTGGATCTGGCAGGACCCGGGTTCACGGTGTCCGCGGAGGAGGCGTCCGGGCTGGTCGCGCTGGAGATCGCGGCTCGGGCCATCCGGTCGGGGGAGGCCGACGCCGCTCTCGTCGGTGCCACCGACCTGTCCTGCGAGGCGGTCCACCGGGCCGCCCTGCGGGAGCTCGGTCGCGAGGGCGGGCCCGGGGACGCGGCCGTCGTCCTGGTCCTCAAGCCCCTGGACGCCGCGCGCAGGGACGGCGACACCGTCGTCGCCCTGCTGGACGAGGACGAGGGGGACGCTGACGAGCCCGACGTGGTCATCGGCGACGGCCCCGACGCGGTGTTCGATCCGGCGTCGGCGTTCGGGCGTGCTCATGCCGCGTCCGGGCTGGTCTCCGTCGCGGTCGCGGCGCTCTCGCTCCAGCACCGCGCGGTCCCCCGTCCGGGCGGCCCCGCGGACACCGCGGCCGTCGCCCACACCGCGCGGGCCGTGGTCACACCGCTGGAGGGGCCGGCCGCGAGCGTACGGCTGCGCGCGGGTGACGCCCGGCCATGGCTGCGGGGCCCGGCTCCGCGCCTGCACGTCTTCTCCGGGGCCGACCGCAAGGAGGTGCTGGCCGCGCTGGACGCCGGTACGGAGTCCTCGGCCGGCCCGGCCCGGCTGGCGCTCGTGGTCGACGGCGACACCACGCCGGCGGACCGCAGGGAAGCAGCCCGCCGCTGGCTGACGGAGGGTGGGATCCGCCCGGCCGACGTGCTGTACCGGGACGGGCCGGTCACCGGGCAGACCGCCTTCGTGTACACGAACGGCTCGGCCGCCTACCCGGGAATGGGCCACGAGCTGATGCTCGCCCTGCCGTCACTGGGCGAGGCTGTCCGGGAGGAGCACCGGGCGCTCGGTACGCGGCTGCGGTCCCGGGCGGAGCCCGGAGTGCTCGGCCAGATCTGGGCCGCCGCCGAGCTGGCCGTCTTCCACACCGTGTTCAGCCGTGAGGTGCTCGGTCTGCGACCGGACGCCGCGATCGGGTACTCCTCGGGCGAGTCGACGGCCCTGGTCGCGCTGGGAGCCTGGCCGGACGCCTCGGGGCTGTACGAAGCCACCCGGGACAGCGGTCTGTTCACGACCGGCCTCACGGGTGAGCTGCGGGCGGTCCGCCGCTACTGGCGGCGGCGGGGCATCCAGGGCTCCCGGTGGGCGAGTTACCTGGTGGGCGCACCGCTGGAAGCCGTCCGCGCGGAGCTCGCCACGGAGACCGCGGTCCATCTGATGGCGGTGAACGCGCCCGGGGTCTGTGTCATCGGTGGCGAGTCACGGGCGTGCGCGGCCGTCGTGGCCAGGATCGGCGCCGACCGGGCGGTCGAGCTGGACTACGACATGGCGGCCCATGCCCCGGAGTTGGCGGAGGTCCGGGAGACGTGGCGCGAGACCCACCGCCGTCCCACGGTCGAGGTGCCCGGGGTGCGGTTCTACAGCGGGGCCACCGGGCGGGCGTACCGGCCGACGGCCGAGCGGACCGCCGAGGCGATCACCGCTCAGGGACTCGGCACGATCGACTTCGCGGCCACGGTCGAGCAGGCGTGGGCGGACGGTGTCCGGGTCTTCGTGGAGCACGGGCCGCGGAGGCTGTGCACCGGCTGGATCAAGCGGGTGCTCGGTGACCGGGAGCATGTGGCCGTCGCGCTGGACGCCCCGGGGGACACCGGGCTGCGGCAACTGTGCATCTCGGTCGGCGAACTCGTCGTCGCCGGAGTGCCGGTGCGGGCCGACGCGTTGCTCGCCCGGCTCGCCGGGGCCGCGACGGAACTCCCGAGGCCCGGCCCCACCGTCACTGTTCCCGTGCCCCCGTCGCCGTGCCTACCACCCCTGGAGCCTGCTGTGACCGTTCTGCCCCGGGCCCCCGAGCTGGCCCGGGTACCGGACCGGGAATCCGGCCTGCCCACCGGCTCCGCCACCGCACCGGACCGGGAGTCCGGCCGCCTCGCCACCCCGCCGGCCACTGTTGCCGTGCCCTCCCCCGGCGCCGCGGGACAGCGGTCCCGGCCGCCTGCCGGAGGCGTCCGGGAGCCGGGGGCCGCAGGGGTCGGGGCCGCGGTCGCCCGGCAGAGCCTGCGGGCCGCCGCGCTGCACCAGGAGGTCATGGCCGCGCACGCCGAGACCCATCAACGGTTCCTGCGGGTGTCCGCGCTCGCCGTCACGGCGCTGACGGCCGTCGGCACGACGAGATCCGGGCCCGGCCCCGTTCCCGTACGGCCGCCCGGCCCCACCGCACCGCACCCGCCCACGGGGCCTCCGCCCCCGGCCTTCGTGCGTCCCGCGCCCCGTCCGCTGCCGCTGCCCGCTCCCCCGGCGGAAGCGGCGCCCGCTCCGGCCCCGAAGCCGGGGCCGACGTTCGACCGCGCCCAACTGGAGTACCTCGCCTCCCGCGAGATCTCCACCCTGTTCGGTCCGCGCTTCGCCGAGCAGGACGGATACGCGGTGCAGACCCGGATGCCCGAGCCGCCCATGCTGTTCGCCGACCGGGTCACCGGCATCGACGCGGTGCCCGCAGCGCTCACCCTGCCGGGTCCGGTCCGCACGGACGGGAGGATCTGGACGGAGACCGACGTCCTGCCCGGCAGCTGGTACCTGGACTCCACGGGGCGAATGCCGGCCGGCCTGCTGATCGAGGCGGGTCAGGCTGACCTGCTCCTGCTCAGCTGGCTGGGTGTCGACCTCCTCAACCGGGGCGAGCGCGCCTACCGGCTGCTCGGCTGCGAGGTGACGTTTCACGGCGGCCCGCCGGAAGCCGGCGACACCCTGTGCTTCGAGATCCATGTCGACGGCCACGCGGAGGCCGACGGCGTCCGGCTGGCCTTCTTCCACTACGACTGCTACGTGGACGGCGAGCTGCGGCTCAGTGTCCGCGACGGCCAGGCCGGGTTCTTCACCCCCGCGGAACTCGCCGGCGGCGGTGGTGTCCGCTGGGATCCCGCCGAACACGCACCCGGCGACGGCCTGCCGCTCGACCCGCCGGCCGTGCGCTGCGAATCGACCCGTTTCGGTACGGACCGGGTGCGAGCCCTGGCGCAGGGGCGGCCCGCGGACTGCTTCGGGCCCGGTTGGGAGGCGACGGCGGCCCACGTCCGCTCGCCCGCGCTCGACGAGGGCCGACTGCTGCTGCTGGACGAAGTCACCGCGTTCGACCCGGCCGGCGGGCCGTGGGGCCGGGGATATCTGCGCGCCGAGACCGCGTTGTCCCCGGACGACTGGTTCTTCACCGGCCACTTCAAGAACGACCCCTGCATGCCGGGCACCCTGATGCTCCAGGGCGGTCTCCAGGCGATGGCGTTCTACCTGGCAGCCATGGGCTTCACCGTCGACCGGGACGGCTGGCGCTTCGAACCGGTCGGCGAGCATCCCTCCAGCGCGATGTGCCGGGGCCAGGCGACCCCGGAGGACCGGCGGGTCGTCTACGAGGTGTTCGTACGCGGCGTCTCGGCCGGTCCGGTGCCGACGCTCTACGCCGACGTCCTCGGCTCCGTGGACGGGGCGAAGGCGTTCCTGGGCCGCGACATGGCGCTCCGGCTGGTCCCCGGCTGGCCGCTGTCGCACTGGCGGGACTCGGGCCCGCCCGCCGTGCAGGCCGACGGGGACCCGGTGCCGCTACCGCGGCTCGGCGGGCTGGCCGGGCACCGGGAGGAGAAGCCGGTGGCGGTGGCGGCCGACGGATTCCCCTTCGACTACGCCTCGCTGCTGGCGTGCGCCTGGGGCAGGCCGAGCGAGGCGTTCGGCGCCATGTACGAACCCTTCGACGGCACCCGCAAGGTGGCCAGGCTCCCCGGCCCGCCGTACCACTTCATGAGCCGGATCGTGTCGGTGGACGGCCCGCAGGCCGGAATGCGGGAAGGCAGCGTCGTCGGCGCCGAGTACGACGTCCCCGACCGGGCGTGGTACTTCGAGCAGAACGGTGGCCACGCCATGCCGTTCGCCGTCCTCATGGAGATCGCGCTGCAACCGTGCGGCTGGCTCGCCTCGTACGTGGGCAGCGCGACGACCAGCGAGACGGACCTGCTGTTCCGGAACCTCGACGGGTCGGGAACGGTCACCGGCGAGGTCACCCCGGCGACGCGCAGGGTCCGTACCAGGGCCGAACTGACGCGTGTCTCGCGCAGCGGAGACATGATCATCGAGTCGTTCCGGGTGACGTGCACGGCCGACGACGTGCCCGTGTTCGAACTCTCCACGGTCTTCGGTTACTTCCCTCGGTCGGCCTTCGACGACCAGCAGGGTCTCGCCACCTCGGTGGAGGACCGGGCCCGCCTCGACGAGCCCTGCGGCCTCACGGTCGATCTGACCGCCCGCCCCGCCCGCTACTGCGCCGGTGAACCGCGCCTGCCGGGCCCGATGCTGCTGATGCTGGACCGGATCACGGGTTACTGGCCGGACGGGGGAAGCGCGGGGCTCGGCCGGCTGCGGTCGGAGAAGGACGTTCGCCCGGACGCCTGGTTCTTCCGGGCCCACTTCTTCCAGGACCCGGTGCAGCCCGGCTCGTTGGGCATCGAGGCCATGTGCCAACTGCTCCAGTACCACCTGCTCGAACGCGGCGCGGCCGACGGCGTCCCCCACCCCCGGTTCGAACCCGTGCTGCCCGGCCGCGAGGCGGCCTGGACGTACCGCGGCCAGATCACCCCGGCCAACCGGCTGATCCGGGTGGACATGGACATCGTGGAGAGCGGCACGGACACACGGGGGCCCTATGCCGTGGCGGACGCGTCGCTGTGGGGCGATGACACGTGCATCTACCGGGTGCGGGGGCTGGGCATGCGCGTGGTGCCGGGGGCAGCGGGCGTGCCGTGACGCACGGCGTGCGGCATCCCGCGTACCTCAAGGACGGGCACTTCGGCGGCGTCAGGGGTGTGTTGCTCCGGGGGAGGTGGGCTGGTGAAGTTCCCCGGTGAGCTGGACAGGCTGCCGGCGGCAAGGAAGCCCAGACCGTGACGCTGCGGTCACATGTCCTGAGTCGCAGCTCGCGTCGCTGTCCGTAGCCCGGTCTCGAATCGGCCATCTTGTGCCCTGGGAACGCTTGTTGGCCGGATGGCACTCGCCCTGCTCTGTATCGCTGCGTCAGCCCGCTACAAGGCGAGATGCGCCGCAGAGCTGCAAGAACCCAGGTGCCACACGACTGAGCGGCATGGTGCGCGCACCGCCACTGTGGGCCTCCACCTCGCAGGCACACCTTCCTCACTGACATGAACATGCATTTCTCGCCAACGGGGCAACGACGTGGCGGCCTTGACAGAGCCTCATGATCGTCCGGTGATACGCTCGCGTTCACATGCCACGTGAGCTTTCGCCGTGGCATGGCTACAGCCAGGGGGGCTCTCCGGGCGGTGACGTCTGCCCACAGCCGAGGGTCCGCTTGGACAGATTTCGAGAGCTGGACTCCAGCCGCTCAATAGAGAGTCACATGACGAATTTTTGGCAGGATCCGACAGTCTGGGCGCTTGCCGTCGGCGTCGCTGTCGCCGCCACGGCAATCACTCGCCAGCGAAAAACGATCAAGGCGCTACGTCGTCAAAAGCAGGGCCTTCAAGGTGAGCTGACCGAATCGCAGGGCAGGGCCGCCGACCTCGAGTCCACCGTCACCGAGCTGCGCAGCGGCTACGACGAGGTGGTCCGCCAGGCCAAGGAAGAGGCGGAGGAGGCCACAAACACCGTACTGAAGTCGGCCATGCGGACCCTTCAAGGCCTCGCCGCGGAGCAGCAGCGGGCCATCTCCGGGCTGCAGAAGAAGTACGGCGACTCGGCCGTGTTGCGGGACATGCTGGAAATCGACCACATGAACTCGCAATTCAACCGGCGTGCGCAGTCCATTGCTGTGCTGTGCGGCGGCTGGCTCGGCCGGCAGCGGGAGGCTGCATCGGTCTATGACGTGATCCGCGGAGCGCAGGGCCGTATCCGGCACTACCAGCGCATCGAAATCGCCTCACGGGTCGATTTCGCGGTGACCAGCCGTGCCGTCGAACCGATCGCGCTGACGGTGGCCGAGCTGCTCGACAACGCGACCAGCTATTCCGAGCCGTCCACCATGGTCGAGGTCGAGGTGCGGACGGTGCCCCGGGGCATCTGCATCGTGATCGACGACGCCGGTGTCGGCATGAGCGAGGAAGAACGGACGAACGCCACCGCTCTGCTGTCCAGCGGGTCCGCGGTGAGCGTTTCGGAGCTCGGCAACCCTCCCGCCTTCGGTTTCGCGGTGATCGGTGCCCTGTGTGCGCGGTTCGGGTTCACGGTCGCCATCGACAGCACCTCTCCCTACGGCGGCGTCCGCGCGGTGGTGATGGTGCCGAAGGAGTTGTTGACCGAGATGCCCGAGCCCAAGACGCCCGCTTCCACGCAAGAAGTCAATGCCGCTGCCGCGAGCCGCGGTTCGGCTCCTGCGGCAACAGAGGGCGGGCTGCCCCGGCGACGGAACAAGCGCGCCATGGCGCTCGTGCCGGACAGCGGCCGCAGGTCTGATGAAGCGCCGCCGGCCCGGTCAGCAGAGGCACGGGTGGCGGCCATGGGCGCATTTCAGCGTGGCACTCTCAGCGGTCGAGGTGCGGGGGTACCGGCCGCCGAAGGTGATACCGCTGCCGATTCACACGAAGGATTCGATGCCCCGTGAGCGACGAACTGTCCTGGATGCTTGAGGACGCGCTGCAGATTCCGCATGCTCTCCACGCGGTCCTGATATCTGCCGACGGCCTCCAGATGTCCCGTACTGCGGAGATTGACAGGGGCGATGCCGACAAGGTGGCCGCCGCCGTCTCCGGCCTGCAGTCGCTCAGCCGCGCCGTCAGCTTCTTCTGCGGTGAGCACGGAGCGAACTGGCGCCAGACCCTCATCGAGTTCGACGGGGGCTGGGTGTTCCTGAACGCTGCGGGCGGCGGCAGCTACCTCGCCGTGGCGGCGTCGGCCGAGGTCGACATGCAGGACATCACGTACCGGATGCAGCAGCTGGTCAGCCGGCTGGGAAAGGCGATGTCGACCGGCCTTCGCGGCGACACGGTCACCTCATGACGGAACCCGGTCGTCCCGAGCCCGAGTTCGTGTCCGAGGCCGGAGAACTAGTCCGGCCCTACGTCATCACCCGTGGCCGTGACCTGATCGATGAGGACGAGTTCGCCCTCATCACTCTCGTTACGACGGCCACCGACGAGCAGCAGCGCCCCCAGCGGCTCTCGCCCGAGGAGCAGCAGATCCTGGAGATGTGCTCCAGTGGCTACCTCTCGGTCGCGGAGATCGCCGCGCACTCCCAGCTGCCGCTCGGGGTGGTCAAGGTGCTGCTCAGTTCCCTCGCCGAGGGGGGCTATCTCGTGACCCGGGCGCCGGTGCCCTCGGCCCGTCCCACCAACAAGGCCTTGCTCAAGGAGGTGCTCGATGGCCTCAAGGCTCTCTCTGTCTGAGGATGCCTACGTGCCCAGCGGCGCACAGCAGACTGCAGTGAAAATCCTGGTCGTCGGGCATTTCGCCGTCGGCAAGACCACCCTGATCGGCTCACTTTCCGAGATCACGCCGTTGTCCACGGAGGAGCGGATGACGACGCTCTCGGAGCGCGTCGACGACCTCAAAGGGGTTCAGGGAAAGACCACCACCACCGTCGCCCTGGACTTTGGCCGGCTGACGCTGAGCGAGCGCATCGTTTTGTATCTGTTCGGCTCCCCCGGACAGCAGCGCTTCGTGAGTCTGTGGGACGACACGGCCCGCGGAGCGCTGGGCGCCCTGGTCCTGGTGGACCCCGAGCGCCTGGCCGACTCCTTCGACGTCATGGATCTGGTCGAGAGCTACGGCCTCAACTTCGCCGTGGCCATCAATCACTTCGACGGCAGTACGGTCCACACCCCGGAGGAAGTCCGGGAGGCACTCGACCTGCTGCCCGACACCCCCGTCGTCACCATCGACGCACGCGACGAGAAGTCGTCCGTCGACGCCCTGATCACCTTGGTCCGCTATCTGCACGAGCGCGCCGACCTGGAGCACGCATGACATCCCCCTCTGTACCTCCGCCCGGCTGCCCCGCACACGGCAGCGGGCAGCGCATACCCCTGGACAGCGCGGAGTTCGCTGCCAATCCGCACGCGTACTACCGCTACATGCGCGAGCTCGGCCCCACCGCTCCGGTCACCATCGCCCCCGGCGTGGAGGCGACGCTGGTGACCGATTACAACGCGGCTCTGGAACTGCTGCAGGATTCGACGACCTTTCGCAAGGACTCACGCCGCTGGCGTGCACTGGCTGAGGGCTGCATCCGCCCCGACAGCCCGGTCCTGCCGCTGCTGGCCTACCGGCCGAACGCGATGTTCACCGACGGCGCCGAGCATGTGCGGCTGCGGCAGGCCATCACCGACTCCTTCGCCCGCGTCAGCAACAAGCGGCTGAACCGGATCGTCAGCCAGGCAGCCCAGTTCCTGATCAACCAGTTCAGCGCCCGCGGCAGCGCCGACCTGCTCCGCGACTACGCCCAGCAGCTCCCGCTGTACGTGTTCAACGAGCTGTTCGGCTGCCCGGCAGAGATCGGTGACCGGGTGCTGTTCGGCATCTCCGGCATGTTCGACGGAGTCAACGCCGAGGCGGCCAGCCAGGTCCTGCTCGGAGCGGTCAGCGAGCTGGTGGCGCTCAAGCGCGCCCAGCCCGGGGAGGACATCACGTCCTACCTGATGCAGCATCCGGCGCAGCTGAACGATGAGGAACTGGCGCACACGCTGGTGTTGCTCCTCGGTGCGGGCGGCGAGCCGGAGGGCAACCTGATCGGCAACGCTTTCTACACGATGCTGACCAACGAGGAGTTCGCGCGCCTGGGGCAGTTCGACAAGGCTGTGGACGACACTCTGTGGCGCAATGCGCCGATGTCCAACTATGCGCCCCATTACCCGGTGGTCGACACGGACGTGGCCGGCGACAAGGTGCGCGCCGGTGACCTGGTGCTGGTGTCCTTCGGCGCCGCCAACACGGCGCTCGCGGACCGCGGTGCCGACACCCGCGGTCACCTCGCCTGGAGCTCGGGCCCGCACGCCTGCCCGTCGAAGGAGCCGGCCAGGCTGATCGCCCTGACGGGCCTGGAGACGCTTTTCAACGCCCTGCCCGACGTTGAACTCGCCGTCCCCGCGGACAGCCTCGCCTGGCGGCCCGGCCCCTTCAACCGGGCCCTGGCCTCCCTGCCCGTCCGGTTCAGCGCAGTCACCCCGCGCGCCGCGGCCGCACCGGAGCCGACGGCCGTGCCCCGCTACCAGGCACCCCCCGTCGCGGCCGCACCCGCGCCCGCGGCGCCGCAGCCCACCGGCAAAGCGGGGCGCTGGAGCAGCTTCATCAACTGGCTGACGGCCCAGTAGCCCACACCCCCTGTGATGCATGTGACACAGGCAGTTGAGGTAGCCTGCATGAAAGATCAACTTCCTGGGTAGGACGGCGCGGAGTGTCTGGAGTGACACAAGATGAAGGAGAGGTAGTGGATCTCGCAAGCATCTCCGCGCCCCCATCCGCGAGCGCCCGACCGGGCCCACAGCGCACCACCCCCAGCAGACGGAACCCGTGCGGGGGCGGCGACCCCGACCAGCCGCAGGACCGAATACCCGCTGCTCCCGGCAGCGGACTGGCCCTCGTCGCCTCCCTTGTCGGCGGAGCACGTCCCCGCACTCCCGCACCGTCCAGACGCGTTACGCGCCACGACGTGCGAGGCACACCATGACCTCCCGCCCGGGCCCCGGCATACCGGCAACCAGCCCCGGTGGGACGACGCTCGGCGACCACGTACTCGGTCAACTGCGGCGCCTGGGCGCCACAGTGGGTCTGAGCGAGGCGGACACCGAGCTGTACGGACAGGTCCTGATCGACTCCCTCGCAGGCGCCGCCCACCGGCCGCTGTCCCTGCCGCCGGCCTCGCCCACCTTCCTCTCCGATGACCACACCCCCGTCGAGTTCTCCCTCGCCAGCGCTCCGGACGCCGCCCCGGCCCTGCGAGTGCTCGTGGAGCCCGGGTGGGCCCACAGCGACATGGCCGACAGCGGCCGCGCCGGGCTTGCGGCCATCCGCGCAATGGGCGCCCGCTGGGGCTTCGCCACCGACCAACTCGACGCCCTCGCCGACCTGTTCTTCCCCGCTGCAGCCCAGGGCCCCCTGGCCCTGTGGTACGCGCTCGATCTGCGCGCCGGAGGGGTCCCAGGGGTCAAGGTCTACCTGAACCCCTCCGCCTCCGGCCCGGAAAGCGCGGCCCGCACCGTGCACGAGGCACTGCGGCGGCTCGGCTACGGCCAGGCCTTCGAGCAACTGCCCCCGGCGGCCGGCTATCCGTTCCTCGCTCTGGACCTGGGCGCCTGGACGTCCCCCCGCGTCAAGGTCTACGTGAGACACCCGCGCATGTCAGCCGATGACGCCTGCGCGCTCAGCCGTACCTCCGGAGCCACAGCGGCCGACATCCGCCACTTCTTCCACGCGGCCGCGGGCTCCCTCGCGCCGTCCGAGCGCGGCGGAAACGACACCCTGCGACTGGTGCGGCGGCCGGCGCTCACCTGCCACTCCTTCACCGAAGGCGACAGCAACCCGAGCGGCTTCACGCTCCACATTCCCGTTCGCGACTACGTGCGCGATGACGAAGAGGCCCTCGCCCGCGCCACAGCCCTGCTGACCCGGGCCGGCACGGACCCCACCGTCCTGAACCGAAGTCTGGGAGCCCTCACACAGCGAACCCTCGCCGACGGCGTGGGGCTGATCGCCTACCTGGCCCTGGTGTACGAGCGCAACCGGCCGCCCCGGCTCACCGCCTACCTGAGTTCCGAGACCTACCGCGTCCGGCCGCCGCAGGAGCAGCACCCGCGGGGCACCTGGATGCCTGCGCAACGCACCCAGAGGGTCCCGGACCTCGGGCACCAGGCCGTCGGCCACGTCAGCCCGCACACCGCACAGAAGGAAGTCACATGGAGCCCTACCGCATCAAGGTCGTAGAACCTCTTGCTTTCACCACCCGGGAGGAGCGCGAGGCCGCGCTGACGCGGGTCGCCTACAACCCCTTCGATCTGCGGGCCGACGAAGTCACCATCGACCTGTTGAGCGACTCCGGGACCGGTGCCATTTCCGCAGACCAGCTCGCCGCAGGAATGCAGGGCGACGAGTCCTACGCCGGCAGCCGCTCCTTCTACCGGTGGCACGAGGTCGTCTCCGAACTCACCGGCTACCCCCACATCCTGCCGGCCCACCAAGGCCGCGCGGCCGAGCGCATCCTCTTCTCCTCGCTGCTGCGGCCTGGCACGAGTGTGCTGTCCAACACGCACTTCGACACCACCCGCGCCAACGTCGAACTGACTGGCTGCACGGCGTACGACCTGCCCTGCGCCGAGGCGAAGGACCTCGACAGCGACTTTCCGTTCAAGGGCAACATCGACCTGATCGCCCTCGAACAGGCCCTGGAGAACGCGGACCGGACGCCCGTTGCGGCCGTGCTGATGACCATCACCAACAACGGTGGCGGGGGCCAGCCGGTCAGCATGGACAACCTGCACCGCACCGCCGAACTGTGCCGCCGTCACAACGTGCCGATGATCCTCGACGCGGCCCGGTTCGCGGAGAACGCCTGGCTGGTGACCCAGCGCGAACCCGGCTACGCCGACCGCACCCCGCGCCAGGTCGCCGAGGAAGCCTTCCGCCTCGCCGACGGCTGCGTCATGAGCGCGAAGAAGGACGGGATCGTCCACATTGGCGGCTTCATCGGTCTGAAGGACGCCGAACTCGCCGAGCGGTGCGGGGGTCTGCTCATTGCCACCGAAGGATTCACCACCTACGGCGGTCTGTCCGGACGTGACCTCGAGATGATGGCGCGCGGCCTCCTCGAAGTGACCGAGCCGGCCTACCTCGCCGAGCGTGCCGACATAGCCGCCTATCTCGCCGCACGCATCCGCGAGGCCGGCGTCGACATCGTGGAACCCGCCGGTCTGCACGCCCTCTACGTCAACGCCGGGCGCCTCCTGCCCCACATCCCCCCGCACCAGTACCCCGGCACCGCACTCGTCTGCGAGCTCTACCTGCGCGGAGGCATCCGCTCGGCGGAGCTGGGGTCGCTGTACCTCGGTGAAGAGGACGAGCACGGCAACCCTGTCAAGACGGCGCCCTACGAACTTGTACGGCTGGCTCTCCCCCGACGGGTCTACACCCGCAGCCACTACGACCACGTTGCCGCCACCCTGGCAGATATCGCGAAGAATCCTGAATCGGTCCGTGGCTACCGGGTTACGGGTCAGTCCCCGATCCTCCGACACTTCAGCATCAAACTGGAGCCCGTGAAGTCCGGCGACTGATCAGCACTCTTCGTTCGTTACGACGCGAGCCCAGCCATCAAAATCCTGAAGCGGTGCAGATCTTTCGGCTGTACCGGTCCAGCGACAGTGCGGCGGCCACGGGAAGGCCCCACCCTGGTGGTGGATTCCGTCGGTGATGGTCATGCCGACGGAATACGACAGCCACTGCCCCCGGCTTGGAGAGCCAGTCGAGGAAGGCGTGGGTCCCGCCGGCGGAGTCGGTGCGGATCAGAGTCTTCCGTCCCCGCCTCAGGTGCTTTGGGCAGTTGGGCCAGGGCGAGTTGGGTGGCCTCGATGTGATCACTGGCGGAGTCCGCGCCGGGAGCGGACCGCGGGTATGCCGCTGATCAACGGACGTAGGGTCCTTCTGAGCGGCCCCGATCGATACCGCCAGGAGGAACAGCGAGCTCGTGCCCTGCTCTTCGTGGCGGCGACCAGGGCACGGGACGAGCTGATCGTCACCTGGCACGGCCGGGCAAGCCGTTACCTTCCCCGGCATGCCGACCGCGACGCCGGCCGTGCGTCGTCCCTGCTGCTGGATGACGGTGCGCCGTCGGGTTCGAACGCGGCCTGACACCGTCACCAGGCCGCCTGGCTCTGCTGGGACTCAACCTGCTCAGCCTGGAGGCGGCTCCCGTCACCACGGGGCGGATCGCGGAGCTGACC